>DATJUD010000129.1:0-48849 GCA_035502695.1 Acidobacteriaceae bacterium | reverse complement strand
AAAGACAAAATCGACAAGATTGCGCTCATGCTGCAAGGCGCGATCGCTGCGCAAGGTCAGGTGGGATTGATGATGAATGTGCGCGCGAGCGGTCTGCCTGCAGTCTTGGGAGTTTTGCCTGCATTGAATTCGCCGACCATATCGACGCTTAGCGATGCGGAATGGGTTGCCGTCAACACCATCATCGAAGAACGTACGGTGCGCGATGTGATCCCGCGCTTGAAAGCGGCCGGGGCGACCGGAATCGTTGAATACCCGCTGAACAAAATTGTTTTCTAGAGAGCGTTTTCGAGAGCGATGAAACTGATACGCACCTACGGAAAAGCTGCCGCTCAAGCGGAGGCTATTCTGCGGCAGATTGAAGAGCGATCGGGCGCAGCGACGGGCCGATTAGAGCCTGCAGTGAAGCGCATCCTCACAGACGTTCAGCGGAAAGGCGACAATGCGCTGCGGCGGTATGCGGAACGGTTGGATGGCTTGGAGCGCTCGGCACAGATCCGGATCACGCAGGAGGAGATGGCAGCCGCCTGGGAGCAAACTCCCAGAGAACTGCGCAAATCGATGCAGGTGGCAGCTGGGAATATCCGCCGCTTTGCCCGCTGGCAAATGCCGAAGGAATGGACCCGTAAATTGCCAGGCGTTCAGCTCGGTCAGCACGCCCTGCCGCTCGAGTCTGTTGGCTGCTATGTTCCCGGCGGCCGCTATCCGCTGCCCTCAACATTGCTGATGACGGTAATTCCCGCGCAAGTCGCCGGCGTGAAGCGGACCGTCGTCGTCTCTCCGCGTCCGGCGCGCGAAACTTTGGCGGCGGCCTACTTGGCCGGGGTCAAGGAGTTCTATCGCATCGGCGGCGCCCAGGCGATTGCGGCACTCGCCTTCGGGACAATCACTGTGCCGCGTGTGGACAAGATCGTGGGCCCCGGTAATCTTTATGTCACCACGGCGAAGAAGCTGGTTGCATTCGAATGCGGCATCGATATGCTGGCCGGCCCAACAGAAATTGTTGTCGCCAGCGAGAATGGAAAATCGCAGTGGATCGCCGCGGACATTGTTGCTCAGGCCGAACACGACCCTGAAACACTGGCCGTTCTTGTCACCAGCAACCCGAAATTGGCGCGACAAACCGCGAAAGAGGTGCAGGTCCAGGCTTCCTCAAATAAGATCGCCAGCCAGGCAATCTCGCGGAACGGATTCATCTTCCTGACAAAAACAAAGAATGAAACTAAAACTGTGACAAATCGGCTAGCGGCCGAACATTTGACCATCGACAAGCAAAAAGATCTGACATGGGTACGTCACGCCGGATCGATTTTTATCGGCGCAACTACGCCGCAGAGCATGGGCGACTATATCTCTGGCCCAAATCATGTGCTTCCGACCGGGCGATTGGCACGCGTCCGCGGCGGATTGAGTGTCTACGACTTCCTTCGCCTGGTAACGACACAGGAGTATACGGCAGCTGGTCTGGCAAAACATGGACCTCACGTGGAGCGACTCGCCACAGCCGAGGGACTGCTTGGACATGCGGCTTCTGTGCAAATTCGGGATGCCGAGAATAGGCGCAGGAGGAAGGTTCGATGAGTACCAATCCCGTAACTTCAGCTCTGCAAAAACTCCGCCCGCGTGAAGCAGTGGAGCGCATGCACGAATACCACCCACCTCTGGCTGGGCGCGATGGATTGCGGCTAGATTTCAACGAGAATACATTTGCCCCTTCTCCGCTTGTTCAGGCGGTTTTGCAACGGATTGCAGCCGACACGTTGACAAAATATCCGGAGCGCCATCACGTCGAACGGATCGTCGCCAAACACTTTAGCCTGGCTGAAGATGCAGTACTGCTGACCAACGGGGTGGACGAAGCGATCCATCTTTTGTGCGAAACCTACCTCGAACCGCAGGATGAGGTTGTCATCGTGACACCAACGTTCTCCATGTACGCTCTGTACGCGGAAGCCACCGGCGCGCGGATTCGCGAGGTTCAGGCAGACAGCACGCTGCAATTTCCCTACAAGCAGATACGGCAGGCCGTCGGACCATCTACGCGGGTGATCATGCTCGCCTCGCCCAACAATCCAACTGGCTCGGTCGTAGAAACCCCTTTTTTATTGGAGCTTGCTGCGGCGGCTCCACAGGCTGCTCTACTCGTGGACGAAGCCTATTACCATTTCCATGGCGAGTCAGTCCTATCTGCAACCGGCACTGTGACAAATCTGTTTGTGGCTCGCACATTCTCCAAGGCATACGGTCTGGCTGGCCTCAGGATTGGGCTCCTCGTTGGCCATCCAGAGGCCATGCGGTTCGTGCGTAAGGTTAGTTCGCCGTATAACGTCAATTCCATTGCGCTGGAATGCTTGCCAGAAGCCCTGGCGGACGAATCCTATGTTGCCTGGTACGCCGACGAGGTGTTGCAAAGCCGCGCCCTAGCCGAACGCGCATTAACGCGCCTGAAAGTTCCCTACTGGCCGAGTCACGCCAACTTTATCCTGATGAACATCGGTAGTAAACATAAGGCCTTCGTCGATGCAATGCGACAGCAAGGTGTGCTGGTGCGAGACCGCAGCAATGATCCTGGTTGCGATGGCTGCGTCCGCATCACATTAGGGATAATCGAGCATACTGAACGCGGACTGATCGCATTGCAGAACGCTTTGAAGGAGATTCAATGGCAGCCCGAAAGCTAGCCGGACGCAGCGCGACACTGCAACGGCACACGACAGAAACGCAGATCGACTTGAAGCTGACCATCGATGGTCAGGGCCGTTACAACGTCGACACGGGCATCCGGTTTCTTGACCATATGCTGGAGTTGTTTGCACGGCACGGAGGATTCGATTTGAATCTGGTCTGTAAGGGCGATCTGGATGTGGATCAGCACCACACAGTAGAAGACATCGGCATCGCCTTAGGTGAAGCGTTTTCTCAGGCGCTTGGCGACAAAAAAGGAATTCTTCGCGCCGGCTATTTTCTGATGCCGATGGACGAAACATTGGCGGCCGCGGCGATTGATTTGAGCGGGCGCGCGTCCTATGTGATCGATACAAAGGTCCGCGTGCGAATTGTCGGCGACCTACAGACCGAATTGCTGCCGGATTTTTTCGAAGGATTTGCCCGAGGCATTCGTGCCAATGTGCATCTGAAGGTGCTCTACGGCCGTTCCAATCATCACAAGATTGAAGCTCTTTTTAAGGCCTTTGCGCGCGCCCTGCGCTTCGCCTGCTCGCGCGATTTGCGATTGAAGTCGATGCTGCCCAGCACGAAAGGATTGCTGTAGTGGAGTGTTTCGCATGAGCACCGGGAAAACAGTCGTCATCGATTACCAGACCGGAAACTTGAATTCGGCCTGCAAATCGCTGCGAGTGGTTGGCGCGGACCTGCTGGTCACCCAGCGCCCCGAAGACTTGAAGACTGCCGCCCGAATCGTATTGCCGGGCGTCGGACATTTCGCATCGACTGAGCGCCTGATGACGAGCGGGATCGGCGACGCCGTACTGGAGCGAGTCGCCGAAGGCGTCCCATTTCTTGGCATTTGCGTCGGCCTGCAATGGCTGTTTGCGGGTAGCACCGAGGCCCCAGAAGCACCTGGCATGGGTGTATTTTCTGAAGTTTGCGAGCGCTTCCCTACCGGCATCAAGTCGCCGCATGTCGGCTGGAATTCTCTCGAACTGGTACAGGAATCGCGACTATTGCGTGACCTGCCCAAGTCGCCGTACGTCTACTTCACCCATTCCTATCGAGCGCCAGTGATAAATACAACTGCCGCCACTACAAATTACGGTGGTGCGTTCTCTTCCGTCATCGAGAAAGATAATTGGATGGCAGTACAATTCCACCCTGAGAAATCGGGATCTGTAGGCCTGAAAATTCTGAAGAATTTCATGCAGGTGTCGGGATGCTGACGCGCCGCATTATTGCCTGCCTCGATGTTTCTGCAGGACGCGTAGTGAAAGGCGTTCAGTTCGTCGACCTGATCGACGCCGGCGATCCTGCAGAATTAGCCATGCGTCACGCCGCGGGAGGTGCGGACGAAATTGTCTTTCTCGACATTACCGCGACCCACGAGAAGCGCGCGCTGCTTCTGGACGCCGTACGGAGAGCCGCCGACCAAATCTTTATTCCGCTAACGGTCGGCGGAGGCATTCGGTCTCTGGACGATGCGATGCTGGTGTTCGATGCCGGGGCAGACAAGGTCAGCGTCAACTCCGCAGCGCTGTCGCGGCCCGAACTGATCACGGAAATCGGCTCGCGTTTCGGTGGGCAGGCTGTGGTTGTGGCCATCGATGGCCGCCGAAATACCGGCACGCCTGAAAGCGCCGAGGTGTACGTCAGCGGCGGTAGAATAGCCACGGGATTAGGCGTATTAGAGTGGGCACGTCAGGCCGAGGCTCGCGGCGCAGGAGAAATCTTACTTACGTCGATGGACTCGGATGGGACGCGAAACGGCTTTGACTGCGAGTTGACGGCTGCTGTCAGCGCGACGGTGCAGATTCCGGTGATTGCCTCCGGAGGCGCGGGTAATGTTCAGCATTTCGCCGACGTATTTACACGGGGATCCGCCGACGCGGCACTGGCAGCCAGCATTTTTCACTTCGGAATTTCCGATGCGCGCGCCATGAAAGAAGAATTAGCTGCGTTTGGCCTGCCAATGCGCCTGCCTTGCTGATCCATTCCCATGCAGTAGAATTCCCATACACTAGAAGGATGAAAATGGACTTGAGGTCATCATGCTGATCCCGTCGATCGATCTGATGGGAGGCCGCGTTGTGCAGTTGGTCCAAGGAGAAGATCTCGCGCTCGGGTTCGATGATCTTGGATATTGGATTGATCGCTTTTCGGACTATCCGCTGGTGCAGTTGATTGACCTGGATGCGGCCAAGCGACAGGGCGATAATCGACGCCTGATTGAAACCATTGTCCGCCGCCTGCCATGTCAGGTTGGTGGAGGCATTCGCAGCAGCGCGGAAGCACAAATCCTATTGGACATGGGAGCACAGCGCGTGATCTTCGGTTCGTCTCTGTTCAATGGTCGCGTATTGCCGGAGGCGATCGATCGAGAAAACTCTGCTGCCGTCACCAATCTGGTGCGCACACAATTTGCTGAAGAGCTTGCCTTCTCTCTGGGCGTGGAGCAGCTGGTGTTCAGTGTCGATACGAAAGACAGCAAAGTTGCCGTTCGCGGATGGAGGGAGAAGATTGAACTTCGACCGCAGGATGCGATGCAGCAACTGGAACCGTTTTGTGGCGCATTCCTCTATACCCACGTGGACACGGAAGGCACGCTGTCTGGATTCCCTATGGACGTTGCGCGGAACCTTCGCCGGCAGACGCGGCGTCAGCTGATTGTCGCAGGGGGCATTCGCGCGCAAAGCGAGATTGACGAGCTGGACGCCGAGAACATCGACGCGGTTGCGGGAATGGCAATTTACACAGGCCTGATGAAGGCCTGAGTCGCGCGGAGCGGCGCGGAGTCACCCGATACGCGCGGTCAAAGATCAGGAAATCGGAATATCTCCGGTCGGCTCATTCGGCGGCAGCGGCCACCCGTCGGCCGGAGCGATGGGCACCGCCGGTGGTGGCGGCGTCACATTGCCGAACCCTTCCTTCCGCACCCGCAGATCGTAATAGCACAGCGCGGTCGCGATGCCGATGAACACCATCACCAACGCTGACATGACGATACTGACGATGCTGATCACCAGGAACAATAAAGCCATCCCCGGCCCCATCCCCATGCCTATACCCATTCCCACGGGATGGGGGTGGAAGGGATTGAATGCCAGCATTTCGACTGGAACAAGCACCGCGTCCAAAACCAGATACGCTCCGACGATGGAGAGCAGCATTGCGTACAGTCTGCCCTTACTGCCACGGCTCAACTCAACCGAGCGCCGAACGGAACCTGTGACCGAGAGATTCTCCGCAAGAGCTGCGGGAACCGATAGAGCATATCGCGCATACAGCCAAAGGAGAAATGCGAAGTAGAGAACAAGCCATAACAGTCCCAACACCACAAACATCGCGATGAATCCCAGCGATGCGCCATGACCAAGCGCGAACGGAACATCTCCACTCGCGTGGTGAAGCCCCCCAAACAGCAGCGCAATCATCAGGAACACGATGAGCGACGCGATGCAAAACAACAGCCAATAGCCGATGCACCGCACAATGATCAGCAGCGCAACTCCGGTAAGCTTGCCGGCCTTGTCTGCGGCCAGCTTACAGGCTTCGCCGACAGTCATGGCAGTACCTGAGAGCCTCGCGCGTGTCGCCACAAAAAACGAGCCCTGAATAATCATCACAAAAATAAAAAACAGAACTCCGCCGATGACGAAAATCGGAAACATAAGCAGAGCGCCACCAACCGAGGGCGGCCCGCCGTTCGATCGAATCATCCAGAATTCGCTGCCGCCGAAGATTCCCATGGCGACAATGTGGACGCCGATCAGGATCAGAACAATTCCGAAGAAGAGTTTGAAATTCTCGCGCAAAAGCGTGAAGGTTCGCTCGAACATCTGTCCGGCTGTAATCGGGCCGTAGATGTTGGGCTGAGAAGGGTTGGGAAGAATCGCTGGCTCGCTCATGTTTTTTGTCTGTGGGCGCAGCGTAGCACAGCTCAGGCTCCAGGTCGAAGAAAAAATCAACTTTCAGACTATGGCTTCGTCGCAGACTAGCGCGCCATCCCTGGGAGGGCCTTGATCAGGTTGTTCAGCGAATAAATCTCAATGGCTCCGTCATGCAAGACAGCCATGCGCTGGCCGTCCAGAGAAAAATCGACGTTTCGGCCGCCTGTGTAAGCCGGAGTGGTCTGAAAGGTGGCTACGCGTACCCCGGAAAGTGCGTCGTAAATATTGATGTCTTCGCCGGCAACATCCTCCTTGGTCAGCGGATCCAGCGCAGCGTGGGGATGGTTAAGCCGCAGCGACTCGATGGCAAAATGGGGACCGTTCGGAATCGTGATTAATCGCGGATAGTACTGGTCCGGCGCGACAGGAATCTGCCAGAGCAGCGAACCTTGAAGATCGTACCCCCCGAATTCTTTCTGGTCGCCTTTGGAACAGGTTTCCGCCATCAGTATGGTGTTGGAAATGGTTTGAACCAACGGCGGGCATAGGGAGCGGATGGTCGCGATCTGGTGCTGGGCGCCATGGAAAACCTGCATATTCACGACCCACTTGTCGTGAGGCGCGGTCAACACTTCGAAAAGTCCGTTAGCTATCACGGGAATAACGGTCGGCAACGGAACCTCGGCGCGGCCTAGTATGTGCAAGGGGTGCAGCTGGATAAAGCTGATATTCGTGCGAGGGGCGTCCGTCTCTTGTGCCAGCACCGAAGGGAGATTCCCCCTATCTTTGTCCTGCGCATCTGGTTTCACTTTCTCCTGTACGACAACCAGAGAGTGATCAGGAGAAAAGCTAATATCCTCGATGGTGCCGATAGCTTGAATCAGTGGTTTCGGATTAAGGTCCGCGCCGACTGTTTCCAGCTGGTTGCAACGACGCAGCAGCAGCCTGCCATCGCCTAACCCCCAGAGAAAATCCATGAAATCGTACAACTCCCAGTGCGTCTGCTTCAACACTTTCCCGGACGGCAACTGGAACACCACTGCTTGTACCATGCGCTGAACATCGGAATCAGGGCAGTTGTTGTCACGCTTCAACAGGACCGGAGTATTGAATGCGAACATCAAATGGTCGGCATCGATGAAATGTAGGTCGACCATCGCGTAGTAGTAGAACGCCGGCAAATCTCCTGGGGGCAGATAACCCAGCGGCACGACAGGAATCCTCACATCGGGATGTAACTGTGTTTGGTTCGCCGTTGCTCCGAGTGTATCCGGCGTCGTCTGGGCGTGCATCGCCGGCAACCAGACCACGAACAACAGCACCATCGCGCACGCCTGAAATGCCGCAGAACGATCCGCGCCAACCGGCCCGCCTATTGACTTCGCGTTGGCGTCAGTTTCTGATAGTAAGGCGCTTATCATCTACAGAAACACGTTACGCTTTCAGGCGAAAGGAACCAAGACGAATGGTCACAAAAACAACTGTAAGGTCGACGCTGGTGCTCGCGCTGGCCGCGGCATTCCCCGCATTTTGCCTTTCAGTCAGAGGTCAAAGCTCCAAATCCCCGGCCGCGGCGCCCGCGACATCCAAGATTTCGCCCATACCTGGCTTCGATACTTCCATCATGGACACGAAGGCCGATCCATGCGCCGACTTCTATCAGTTTGCCTGTGGCAAGTTCGCGGAAAAATATCCGATTCCAGCCGATCTACCGCTGTATGACCAGGGAGAAAACCTGGATGAATACAACAGACAACTGTTGCACGGCATTCTGGAGCAAGCTTCAGAGCAAACTTCCGGCCGTTCCTCGAACGAACAGAAGATTGGCGATTATTACGCGAGTTGCATGAACACCAACGCCATCGACGCCGACGGGCTAAAGCCATTGCAGCCGGAGCTGGACAGAATTGATGCGCTGAAAGACAAGAAGGAATTGCCAGCGCTGCTAGCTCACTACCAGAAGATCGGCATCGACGCTTTCTTCGACCTTAGCTCCATGCAGGACTTTAAGGACGCAACCAAAGAAATCGCTGTGGTCGACCAGGGAGGCCTCGGACTTCCGGAGAAGGATTATTACCTTCGCAGTGATCCGAAGAGCGTGCAATTGCGGCAGGAATATCTGCAGCACATCGCCAATATGCTGCACCTGTATGGTGAGCCCACCGACAAGGCGATGACGGATGCTAAAGCGATCCTGGAACTTGAAACCTCGATGGCCAAGGCATCCATGGGGATGACGGAGCGGCGAGACCCTTACAAAACCTACCACATTGAGACTGTGGCCACACTGGCTGGAACAGACCCTGGCCTCAACTGGCAAGCGCTGCTGCGCGATGCGGGTACGCCGCCCATTCAAACCTTGAACGTGGCCAACCCTGCCTATTTCCAGACGCTCAACGGCATTCTCGATCAGACCGACATGGCAACCATCCGCAATTATTTGCGCGTACATCTTCTCGACTCATTTGCGTCACGCTTACCCACCGCATTCGATGATGAGAATTTCGACTTCTTTGGGCGAAAACTCGTTGGCGTCCCGAAAATGCCTCCCCGCTGGAAACGCTGCGTTTCTGCTACCGATGCAGCCCTGGGCGAGGCGCTGGGCAAGGTCTACGTGGAGAAGTATTTTGCCGGTGACAGCAAGCAGCAAACGTTGGCGATGGTGAAGTCCATTGAAGCCGCGATGCATCAGGACCTGACCACACTTGCGTGGATGAGCCCGGAAACCAAAGCTAAAGCGATCCAGAAGCTCAACCTGATAACCAACAAGATCGGCTACCCGGACAAATGGCGCGACTATTCCAAGCTGACGATTCGACCCGATGACGCGCTGGGAAACTCCATACGAGCCCGGGAATTTGAGGCTGCGCGGCAACTGAACAAGATCAACAAACCTGTCGACAAGAATGAGTGGGAGATGTCGCCGCCAACAGTGAATGCCTACTATGACCCAAGCATGAACAACATCAATTTTCCTGCCGGCATCCTGCAACCTGCGTTTTACGACCGGTCGGCTCCAGAAGTGGTGAACTATGGTCATATCGGCGCGGTAGAAGGTCATGAGCTGACCCACGGATTTGACGACGAGGGTGCAAAATTCGACGGCAACGGCAATCTGAAAAACTGGTGGACGCCGGAAGACAAAAAACAGTTTCAAGCCCGTACCGTCTGCATTGAAAACGAGTACAGCAGCTTTATCGCTGTCGATAATCTGCACGTGAATGGCAAGCTGACACTGGGCGAGAATACCGCCGACAACGGAGGCGTCCGCCTGGCTTACATGGCCATGGAAGCCTACGCGAATCAGCATCATATTGACCTGATGAAAAAGATGGGCGGATATACGCCGGAGCAGCAGTTCTTCATTGGGTACGCACAGAATTGGTGCACGAACGACCGGCCAGCGTTCATCCGCCTGATCGTTCAGAGCGATCCGCATTCGCCCGACCGGCTTCGCGTCAACGGAGTGGTGCGGAACATGCCAGAATTTGCCCATGCCTTCAGTTGCAAGAAGGGTGCGCCGATGGCTCCGGTCGATCGTTGCCGCGTCTGGTAGCCTGTCTCCAGCTTTTCCCCAGGGTGCGCCCGCAAGGTCGCGCCCGCTTTGTTTCTGTGTGACACGAAACTCAACGATGCAGACACTTCATCCATCGCGTTCACGCGCGGCCTTCGGCTATGCTGCCTGTGCAATGGCTGGCGGCTTGTGGGGAACAGGATTTTTCTTCGGCAAAATCGCCATGCGCGAAATGAGCTCGGCGCACATGGTGCTATATCGTTTTCTTTTCGCCTGCCTCGGGCTCAGTCCCATTCTGTTGCGCGGGCGCCCGGGTTTGGATGCGCGCGGCTGGCGTATCTTGCTGATTGCAGCCTTCCTCGGTGTGCCCGTGCAGTTCCTACTGCAGTTTGCCGGGCTGGCCCGCACCACGGTTTCCCATGCCGCGTTGATGGTCGGTACGTTGCCGGTGGTGCTGGCGGTCGGCGCCAGCATTTTTGCGCATGAACGGATGGACAAGGTGGGATGGGTTGCGCTGGTGGTTTCCTCCATCGGCGCAGCCTTCATCGCCTTCGGCCACTCCGCTCCGTCTGCCCGCGGCGACACCCCCAGCATGATCGGCGATCTGATGATCGTCGTGTCGCTGATGATTTCGCTTGTATGGATTTTGATGAACCAGCGACTGCTGCGGGATCATTCTCCACTGATCGTCACAGCCTATGGATTGATGACAGGAACGGTTATGCTCGCGGTCTGGGTGTTCGCGGTCGACGGACCGCCGCCGATTCATGTCTCGCTGCAGGCATGGCTGGCGCTGGCCGCCAGCGGGCTGCTATGCACCGCTAGCACGACCCTGCTATGGAATTGGGGATTGACGCGTGTGCCTGCCTCCCGAGCCGGCGTGTTTCTGAATCTGGAGCCAATGATCGGCTCGCTGCTGGGCGTCACCGTCCTGGGAGAGCACTTGGGACCCGCTGCGTGGCTTGGAGGAGCAATGATTCTGGGCGCGGCTATCACCCTAACCTCACGACACGGCAGCCATGCCGAAGAAGAGCACCTGCTGGCTTGAGTTTGCGGAGGGCTAGCATCAGCGAGAGGAAAGCGCTCCGGCGGTTCTGGCCGGATTCCCAGTTTTCGCCAGATCGATGACCAGCCGCTCCAGCACCAAGCCTTTGTCTGGCGGTGACGAACGGATCTCCACGTCGGCGCGCGCGATGCGTTCCAGCATCTGCATCAAATCCCGACGTGATTTGTAACGGCGCGCCTGCCGAATCAGCTCATCCACGGCAAAAGGCGCCACGCGAAAACCCGGCCACAGTGCCTGCCAGATGCCGCGTGAATCGCGCACGCTTTTCTCGAGAATCACCAGCATCTGACGAAAGGTGCGCGCCAGCATGTGCAGATGCCCGATAGCCCCATCTTCACCGCTCTCACTGGCGTTAAGCAGCCCGCGCAGTAGCAGCAACGCCCGAGACGGATCATGGGCGGAAATTGCATCCGTCAATTCGTACAAGGATCGCTGTTTGGCGGAGACCACCATCTGCTCCACGTCGGCCAGAGTAATTTTCCTTTTCTGATCGACAAACAGCGTCAGCTTTTCCAACTCAGAGGACAGCCGCATCAGGTCCCCGTGCAACGCATCGACCAGCTCCCGCGCTGCATCGGGCTCCATCTCCACACCGCGCAATTCCGCCGACAGCATCAACCAGCGCATTGCATCTTCATCTCCGGGCTGGCTCAGCTCAACGATGCCGCAGTAGTCTCCTAGAGTCTCACGGATGCGCTCATAGCGGTCCTTGTCCTGCATATCCATGCGGCGCACATCGCTGGGAATGTGCAAATGGTCGGCGACAAACACCAACAGCGCCTGCGGATTCGGCAACGTTAGATATTTCTGAATGGCGGCGAATTCTTCCTTCTTCGCGCCCCGCTGGTAGAGCAGGCGCACATTACGCACAAAAATGATCTGAAATGGAGCCATCAAGGAAGGCGTACTTACTTGGTCGAGCGCGTCGAAAACACTCGCCTCGGCAAGATCCACCTCAGAAACACAATACTCGCGAAATTGGGGATCGATCAGCGCATCGATGATTCCACGACGCGATTGCTGCTGCAGATACGCTTCATCGCCGAGCAACACATACCCGGGCCGGCGCGCATCCGTGGCGACTTCCTGCAGCAGTCGCTCCATGGCGAGGAATCCGCCGCCCAGTTTCGAATTGGCCTCGTCGCGTGTTGCCATCTCTAGAACGACTCCATCAGGTCGCTTACCAATGATTGCGCAAAATCTCGCGCGATTCGCTGTACCGCTGGCGAATCTTCCTGAATAAAACTCGAAAGGTCCGCGGTCTCCTGATACTGCTCGTGGAACCGGAAATGGTCGTTGCTATAAAGAACTTTCCCAGAAGCATCTTTCAACACTGCACTCGCGGTAATCGTGACCAGGAAGCTGGAGGACTGTCCGGTCTGCGCGTTGTAAGTGAGCGGGGTAATTGTTTGCGTCAAAATTGTGCCGCGAAGGGTGGCGTCGGCGACGTGCGGGCGATTGCTCTCCATTACTCGATCTTTGGTCCGGCTGGTCAACTCACGCACCACGGCGTCCGTAAACGCAACCTCCGTATGGTAGCTGATCACATCGGTCTGAAACATCGGAACGTCGATGGTCCCAATGTCCGGCGGCAGGTGAGTTGCCGAACCCGCGGTGTGATAGCCGCACCCCGTCAGGATCAGCAGAAACGAGGCAGCGACGATGGCAATTGGACGCATAGAAAGCAGACAAGAACTTTCCTGATTGTACGTTTTCGCGGGACGAGTTGCCGATCTCTCCGGAACTCAACATGACTCTCAGCGGATTCCACAACAAGAAAGGAGCAGCCAGTGGCCGCTCCTTTCTTGTTCACGATACATCTACGCCGTAGATCCTATGCCGGAGAGGGTTGCTCACCACCAATGCCAGGAGCAGCGCGTCCAGCGTCCGGCTTCAGAACATGCTGCACATCCCCACCTGTCCCACTTGGCGGCAGTTCGAGCGGTGGCAAATCCTTGCCCTCGATCAGCAGCTTCAACTCCGCTGCGTCCAGCGATTCCCGATCGAGCAATGCCTTGGACATGCGGTGCATCAACGGCTGGTTGTTCTCCAACAGCGAGTGCGCCGACTGATAGCCATTATCGACCAGCATGCGGACTTCCGAGTCAATCTGGCGTGCCGTCTCTTCGCTGAAGTCGCGATGCTGCGAAATTTCGCGGCCCAGGAAAATCTGCTCTTCCTTCTTGCCGAAGGTCAGCGGTCCCAGGCGGCTCATTCCGTACTCGCAAACCATCTTGCGCGCCAGTTCTGTCGCCCGCTCAATGTCGTTGCCAGCGCCGGTGGTCATCTGGTTCAGGAAGATCTCCTCCGCGCAGCGCCCGCCCATTAGGATGGCTAGCTGCGTTTCCAGATACTCCTTGCTGACCGTGTGCTGCTCATCTTCCGGTAGTTGCATGGTCAAGCCGAGAGCCATGCCACGCGGAATAATGGTGACCTTGTGCAACGGATCCGCGTGTTCGCGAAGTGCAGCCACAATCGCGTGGCCCGACTCGTGATACGCCGTGGTGCGCTTTTCCTCGTCGGTCAGCAACATCGACCGGCGTTCGGCTCCCATCAGAACCTTGTCCTTGGCCGACTCAAAGTCGTACATCGTGGCCACTTTGCGGTTTGCCCGCGCAGCGCTGATCGCAGCTTCATTCACCATGTTGGCCAAATCGGCGCCGGTAAATCCCGGAGTTCCACGAGCCAGCACGCGAAGATCGACGTCATCCGACAACGGCACCTTCTTCACATGAACCCGCAGAACCTCTTCCCTTCCACGCACATCCGGGCGACCCACGATCACGCGGCGATCAAAGCGACCAGGACGCAGCAACGCAGGATCCAGCACATCCGGCCGGTTGGTTGAGGAGATCAGAATCACGCCATCGTTCGATTCAAACCCGTCCATCTCCACCAGCAACTGGTTCAGAGTCTGCTCGCGCTCGTCGTGACCGCCGCCCAGGCCGGCCCCACGGTGACGACCGACAGCGTCGATTTCGTCGATGAAGATGATGCATGGAGCATTCTTTTTGCCCTGTTCAAACAGGTCGCGAACGCGGCTGGCACCGACACCTACAAACATCTCAACAAAGTCCGAACCGGAAATTGAGAAGAACGGAACATTGGCTTCACCGGCAACGGCGCGCGCCAATAGTGTTTTGCCGGTTCCCGGAGGCCCGACCAGCAGGACGCCCTTTGGGATGCGGCCGCCCAGCTTCTGGAACTTGGGAGCGTCACGCAAAAACTCGATGATCTCCTTCAGCTCTTCCTTGGCTTCCTCGACGCCGGCTACGTCCTTAAATGTCACTTTCTTCTGTTGCATTGACAATAATCGGGCCTTACTCTTCCCGAACGACATGGCCTTGTTGCCGCCTGTCTGCATTTGCCGCAGCATAAAGAACCACAGGGCACCTAACAGAAGAATCGGCGACAGCTGCAGCAGGATATTGAACCAGGCGCTGCCCTGCGAATCCTTAATGGTGACGCTGACCTGATGGTCTTCCAACACCTTGTACATGTCGGGGTAATTCGACGGCACGATCGTATGGAAATTCTCTTTGCCGGTGCGATAGTGGCCGTGGACTTCATTCCCCACCACCGTGACATCGGCAATCTGACCTCCCTGGGCATCGGACATAAACTTGGAGAACGGAATTTCCGCATCTTTCCCCATTCCCACGCCGCTCTCAACAACGTGCCACAGCACGATGAGACACGTTGCGATCAGCACCCAGAAAACTATTGTTTTTACCGTTGAATTCACGAACTACCCTCGTTTCGTACGCTGCAGGACCGAAAGAAGCCCTCTGGAACCTGAAATTGACCGCCCCGCGGCACACCCATCCGGACCATTAGACGCTGCAATTGGCCTGTAGGTCGCAGAATTCAAGCCGCTTTGTCGCAACGTACAACGATATTAACTGACTTCGCAGAAGGTCGCCTAGTCAAAACACCTTCGTCTAAATCTTACTCCAAACTCGAGCGATGGCGAAGAATCGAAGAAACCCTACGAGTTACCGTCATAGAGGGATTTCAGAGATGACAGGAACCGCCGATGAGCTTCCCTGAGCGGCGCCGGTCGGTTTGTCCAGATTCTGGACATTTGCCAGCTTAACCCCTCGCATCCAGATGATGCTTCCCTCCCATGTGACTACGGGCCACACCGCCCGATCCTCTGACGAAATTCGCATTCGGTTCAGAATTTCTTTCACTTTTTTCGGCCCTCGCGAATACTGCAGTTCGACCCGATCACCGGGTTTCCACGCGCGTACGTGCGCACACCCTGACTGAATGCCTGAGTCCAGTGGAGAGAACCCCTGAGGCCAGCTTGCAGTAAATCTGGCATGAAACGCCGGCGCATCTACCGCTCCCGGAACCAGCAGCTCATAGGTGCCAGCCTCGGAAGAACTCTTAGCTAAATTGCGTCCGAATCGCAGTTCTCGCGCCGACCGTTCGACGGAGATGCCTCCAACCAAATCCACCCGCATGCGTTTTCCGGAACCATGCGCGGCTGGTACCACCAGAGCGAGCAGCCGCTCGGTCGCGTCAAAGTCCAATGTAGCGCCCGCCCTTTCAGCGGCTGCGCGCAAGATTCGCCGCTGCAATGCCGAATCCAGCGCTCGAAGTCGCACAATTTCAACCGCCACATCGTCCGAGCCCTCTGAGGTCGAAACGCTACGGCCTCCCCCTCGCGTCGGCTTACCGGGAAGTAGCAGCAACGGCAGCAACCGATCCAGTTCAGCCTTCCAATGCTGTTCTTCGGCGCGGGCGTTGTCGGCCATGTGGGCAAGGATGGAATCAATTTGCGGGTTGAATTCGCGTAAGTACGGCAATACCTCATGACGAATGCGATTCCGCGTGTGCACCAGAAAATCGTTCGATGCATCCTGGCGCCAGGGTTGGCCGATCGCCCGCAAATAAGCCTCAATCTGCGCCCTTTGAACCGCAAGGAAGGGTCGCACGCAGGTTTTGCTGCTTGCGCGACCATTTTGACTCAGGTTTCCTGCGGCGCTTTCCATGCGCAATTCAGGATGAATGCCGCTAAGACCCTCCGTCCAGGCGCCACGCAGCAATTTCATCAGCACCGTCTCCGCCTGATCATCGAGTGTATGCGCGGTCGCAATTTTGTCTGCTTTGCCGGAGGCCAAAACATCGCGGAACACCTGGTACCGCAGGGCACGCGCCGCCGTTTCAACCGACTCTTTATGCTCGGCCATCCGCTGCCGCGTATCGACGCGTACCACCTCACACGGTAGATCGAATTGTTCAGCCAACGCGCGAACAAACGCAGCATCGTCGACAGAAGCCTGCCCACGCAGTCCGTGCTCGACGTGCAGGACGCTCAATACAATCCCCAGCTTCTCCCGCAGGGTCAGCAGCATACGCAGCAGCGCTGTCGAGTCGGCGCCACCGGAAACAGCCATGCAGATCCGGTCGCCGGGGCCAAACAGGGCCGAATTCAGCGGAAGCATAGAGGCCGCTTCTTCTCGCTCGGCATCCAGCCGCGATGTTGGCTTCTTAAACATGGAGTCATTAGGTGGCGCAATTCTGCACCATCGTCCTTACGTACTTACGTATGGTATCGCTGCAAGGATAAAGCGCGTTCATTTCGCGCCACAAATGAACGTCGGCCTTTCGCTATACGCACCCTCGGCTGCTCCGGTATACTTCAGTTTTCATGCCGGTTTTCGTCATACTTCCCGCAGCGGGCCTTGGAACGCGCATGGTAACAGGCAGCGCGACCCGCCAAGCTCCAAAGCAATTTCTAGAGTTGCATGGGCAGCCCATTCTGGTGCTCACGGTCCGTGCGTTTCTGCAAGTGCCCGCCGTCGAACGCATTTTTGTCGCGGTTCGCAAGAGCGAGATACAGCGCGTCGAATCGCAGCTGGCCGAGCATGGTTTGTCCGACAAAGTTTCCGTAGTCGAGGGCGGCGACACACGCCAGAATTCTGTCCGCAATGCCATGAAGGCGCTGCCCGCCTCAGACGAAGATATTGTCCTGGTCCATGATGCGGTGCGTCCGTTGATCGATGCTGCCACCATCGAACGCACCATCGAATCGGTCATGAACCACCATGCGGCCATCGTCGCAGTACCCGCCGTAGATACCATCAAGCAGGTGGAAAGAACAGCGGATGGCGCCATCATCACGTCCACCATTCCGCGCGAACGCATTGTCCTGGCTCAGACGCCGCAAGGGTTTCGTTTCCGGCTGCTGCGACAAGCCATGGAAGCTGCAGAGATCGATGGTTTTGTGGGCACCGACGAAGCTTCACTGGTCGAGCGTCTGGGAATCGATGTTGCGGTGGTTCCAGGATCGCCGCGCAACTTCAAGATCACGCAGCCCGGAGATCTGGCGTTGGCCGAGTTCTACCTGAGCCAAAGCTAAATCCTGGCCAATGCCTCGAAAAAGCCGTGTATCCTGCCTAGTGAGGGCCTGCATTTTACCCTGAGGCAAAGAACTCCCCGGTACGCCGAGAAAGATCGCGATACGACATGATGAGGATTGGATATGGCTGGGACTCGCACGCGTTTAAACCTGGCGTTCCCTTGAAAATAGGCGGCATCGCCTTCGACCACCCCTCTGGGTTGGCCGGCCACTCCGATGGGGATGTCCTGCTGCATGCCATCACCGACGCGCTATTGGGTGCAGTGGCCGCCGGCGACATTGGCAGCTTTTTTCCGCCTGGCGACGCCCGATGGAAGGATGCCGATTCTTCCCTGTTTCTACAAACGGCTCTGGAAGAGATCCAACATGCGGGTTATCGTATTTCAAATGTCGATACTACCCTGGTGCTAGCCGCGCCCAAGATTGGTCCTGTAGCCGAAAGGTTGCGAGAACGAATCGCGGATCTGCTCTCCATCGAACCCGGCGCCGTCGGAATCAAAGCGAAAACTCCCGAAGGCTTAAAGCAGGATGACGTGGCGGTCGCTCACGCCATCGTGCTGCTGGAGAAAATCGACGAGGATTCCCTGCTGGAGAAAATGGCCGCTGTGGCGGAGCCGGAAGTAGAAGCCGTGCGGATGGATGACGTTGTTCGCAAGCTGGTGGGCCGGACGGCAGGCACATCGCGGCGCAAGCCCGGATTCAACACGGACGACATTTCCTGAACCCACGCAGCTACGCAGAAGCAAAAAAGCTTGCTGAATCGTCAGCGAGCTTTTTGTTTGTCGACCGGAATCCGGAAGTAGCTAGAAGTGGTACGCAAACCCAATCGCAGGCTGCGACATAATATAGCGCCGACCCGTGCTGTAGCGACTGATTCCGTAATCCGGCGTATTGAAAATCTGTCCGCGGTATTGGACTCGCAGGTCCCAGCTGGGACTCAACTGATAAGCGATGCCGCCGCCGAAGAGAACGGTTGGCGCATATGTTTGTTCCGTATCGTAGGTCGTTGTTTTGCTGCCTATTGGAGTGAAAAACAACATTCCGCCGCCGCCTTCAAGAAATGGATTGAACTTCTTGAACGGAAACGTGCGTACGTAAGCCGCCGTCGCTTCCTGCATTCCGGTGTAAATGCGAGCATTGAAGGTGCCACCGGAATTCGCGGTAAACTTACTGGTGAAATGGCTGTACGAGTAGTTCGCTTCCACAGCCCCATTTGGTGTGAGCAGGTAGCGATAGCCAAGATATAGGCCTAGTCCAAGGGTCGACTTCAGTTGGACCGGCGGAGTGGCCGGGGCCAAAGTGTTGCCTTCAACATACGGCTGAATGACACCCATGGCGCTAAGATTCACGTCCTGCCGGGCGCCCTGATCCTGTGCATAGCCGATTCCGGCCAGCATTGAAACCAGACACATGATCAAAAACAACTTCTTCATTCGCGAGTGAACCTCTGGTCGACCCAAATCCCCATTCAAATTTTCAAACCCACGTTCCTCTTGTGCCACAACCCGAAAGAATTTCGGCCCAGGGCGACTGGAACGCGGCCCAACACCATGTTGCTATTCGGCTAGAAGTGGTAGGCAAAGCCAATTGCGGGCTGCTGCATCACGTACCAGCGGTTCGTCTTGAAATTCGAAATTCCGAAATCGATGGACTTAAATACTTCCGCCCGATATTGCACCCGCAAATCCCAACTGGGGCTCAACTCGTACGCGATACCGCCGCCGAGTAGAAGCGCCGTCGCTTTTGTTCGCGATCCCGCGTTGGTGTTCGTCCCCGTATCGTTGATGGGATCGAATAACAGCATCGCCGCGCCCACTTCTGCAAACGGATTGAAATTCTTGTACACAAAGCTGCGGACGTACGCCACTGAGCCTTCCTGCAGCGAAGTATGGAAGGTGTTGCCGGCAATAAAAGGAGCAGAAAATGTCGTATTGAACTGGGAGTACTGGTAATTCCCTTCAATTGCGCTGCTCGGCGTCAACATAAAACGGTAACTTAACAGGACGCCCTTACCCCAGTCATTGGTTTGGGTGACTGCATTACCCGTAATCGTGGGCTGATAGGTGCCGAGATAACTGATGCTGGCATCCTGCCGGCTTTCCTGTGCAAATCCAGTCGCTGCCAGCATTGGCAGCAGACAAAACAAAAGAAGCAACTTCTTCATGCGGTAATGAACCCCTCGTCGCCACCTCCACACGCAGATATTCAAACACTTCCGCGCGCAAAGTTTGGTTTGGCTCTGACTCCGTGACCTGCTCCCAATTGTACCTGTCAGAATGTGCCTACGGCGGGCACGAACTCATTTTTCCATAGGGTTCGGCAATCGTACTTGGCCGGCAAATGCAGCAAGGGCAGAGAACGACGAGTTCCCTGCCCTGTCGTGAACATTGCATCCTCCACTTTTATTGTGGTGGCGCGGGTGGAGGATTTTGTCCGTCTGGTGGGGGAGGAGGCGGCGTGCCTTCGCGTTGCCCTGGACCCATGCCACCATTGCGCATGCGATCGCGACGCTGCTGCATGGCCTGCTCAAATTGCTGCTTCTGAGTATCGGTCATCAGCGCTTCCAGCTTTTGATGCGTATCCATCATCACCGCGCGCATCTGCTGATGGCGTTCTTGCGGACTCAATGCAGTGTTGTTGCGAATCGACTCCATCTGCTTCTGCTGATCCTGCAAGATGGGCAGCATTTGCTGCTGCTGATCGGAAGTCAGGTTCAGCATCTTTGTCAGATGCCGCAACTGATGCTCCGGGCTTGGCGGCTGACGATGATGCATGGGCTGCTCGCCTGGGTTGGATTGCTGGTCCGTTGTTCCTTGCGGGGGTGGGGCCGGAGCCGTGTCCTGCGCAAGCATCGCTGCAGGAACACAAAGAGCGACTCCGAGAACAGCAACTCCCGTGCTCATTCGATTGAGAAATTTACGAAGATTCATCTTGGGTCCTTTCTCCAGGACACGCGCCGCACAGCAACAGAATCCTTGGGAGTCAATTGCAGACGCACGGTCTTCAGCAATAGACGTTAAACGCCGACAGGAAGTTGTGCTGTGGATGAAGAATTCACGTTGCAATCAGATCGCTGGGAAGGTGCAGACTTCCGCGATTGTACCGGCGACTTTGACTTCCATGGATTTTCGGACACGCATCTACAATCGCCCTATGCACGACGTGGTGGTCTATTCGCGCAAGGGTTGTCATCTCTGCGACATCGTCAAGGAGACGCTGGAGCAACTTCAGGGCGATGCCGACTTCCAATGGCACGATGTGGACATCGACCTCGACCCTCAATTGCGGGAAAAATACAACGATGAGGTGCCCGTCGTTTTCATCGACGGACGCAAGGCGTTCAAGTACAGCATGAACGGGCATCAGTTCCTCAGCGCATTGCTCGGAAGAGAGTAAAAATTCTCCGAACGATGTGGTCGACGAAACCTACGAGCCTTTTTCCACCTGAAAGTGAAATGGATCGCCGCGCTCCTTCGCCATCGATTCGACCACCTTCAAGAACGCCAGCGAAGCATGGGATAGATTTGCTTGCCTGCGATGCACCACGCGCAGACGGCGCTCAAACGCCAGCTCCGGTACACGCAGCTGCACCAGTTCTCCGCGTTCAATTTCCTGGCGCGCCGTCAGGCCGGGCAGCAGAGCCACGCCGTTTCCCATCGCCACAAAGCGCTTGATTGCTTCCAGGCTGGGCAGCTCCACCGCCATGTTCAGCGGCGTTTTGTGGCGCTGAAATGCCTGCATCACTTTTTGCCGCAACGGCGACGGCACATTGTGGGCGACAAAATTTTCTGCCCCCAGATCGCGGATGGAAACTTGTTTGGCGCGCGCCAGCGGATGCCCGGGATGCATGACGAACACCAGATCATCGCGATACACCACAATGGAGCGAATCTGCGGATCATCCGGCCGATACGAAACGATGCCCAGCTCCACCGAATGCTGCAGCAGCTCTTCCGCCATGCGGCTGGCCAACGATCGATGCACCGTCACGTGGATCTGCGGCGACATGCGGCGAAAAACATCAATCACCGGCAGTAAATATAGACACGTATATTCGTTGGCCGCGACATTTAGTCGGCCACGATGCAGCGACCGCAACTCCGACAAGGCCGTTGTCGCCTCGCCGCGCAAATTCAGCAATCGTTCTGCATACTCTCGCAACAGCTCGCCCGCAGCGGTCAACGTTGCATCGCGCGCAGCGCGATCGAACAGCACCTCGTCCATTTCCACTTCAAGCTTGCGGATCACTTGGCTGACGGCTGGTTGGGTGCGGTGCAATTTTACCGCTGCACGAGAAAAACTCTTCTCTTCCGCAACCGCCATAAACGTTTCCAATTGAAACAGGTCCATCGGGCGTCCTTACTGCAGTGCGAGAGCCGCAGAGTTATCAATAATATATTCTAATATGAATAGAAGTTTACATTAGATAACTTTATGCTACTGTAAGAGAACAAAGGCTGTTTCCATTTTGTCGCCCAATAAGGGGATGCCATGAGTCAGGATCAAATTTTTTTCTTCGATACCACGCTTCGCGACGGAGAACAATCGCCCGGCTGCAGCATGTATATGGCAGAGAAAGTTCGACTGGCTAAGCAGTTGGAATCGCTCGGTGTCGACGTCATTGAAGCCGGCTTCGCGATTGCATCCGAAGGCGACTTTGCCTCGGTTCGACAAGTGGCACATGAAGTGAAGGGGCCACGCATTTGCTCCCTGTCGCGCGCCAAGGAAGAAGACATTGTTGCTGCCGCCCGCGCATTGGAGCCCGCAGCCAAGTCCCGCATCCACATTTTTCTTGCCAGCTCTGACATTCATCTGGAATACAAATTGCAAATCTCTCGTGAGCAGGCGCTGGAGCTGACGGATAAATCGGTTCGCATGGCCCGCAACTATGTGGATGACGTCGAGTTCTCCCCGGAAGACGCCTCGCGGTCCGATAGAAATTTCCTCTGTGAAATGGTTCAGGTTGCGGTCGATGCCGGAGCCACCGTCATCAACATGCCCGACACCGTGGGATATACCGTACCTCACGAATATGCTTCCATGTTCCGGCTGGTGAAGGAGCGAGTTCGCGGTGCGGAGAAAATTGTGTTCTCCAGCCACTGCCATAACGATCTTGGCCTAGCCGTGGCGAATAGTCTGGCGGCGCTCGAAGCAGGCGCGCGGCAGGTGGAATGCACCATCAACGGAATTGGAGAACGAGCCGGCAACGCTGCGCTGGAAGAATTGGCGGCGGCCATACACGTGCGCCACGACCAATTGCCATTCCATCACAATCTCGACCTGAAGCAGCTCTATCCAACCAGTCAGATGTTAGGTGAGGTGATCACCTTCTCGCCCGCACCGAATAAAGCTGTTGTCGGAAGCAATGCCTTTTCGCACGAGGCCGGCATCCATCAACATGGCGTCATGTCCAATCCTCTATGCTATGAAATTATGACCCCTTCGCAGGTCGGTGTACCTGCCAACAAAATGGTTTTAGGAAAACATTCCGGACGCCACGCGTTGAATCATCGCCTGAAAGAGCTGGGCTACAGTTTGAGTCGCACCGATCTGGATTTGGCCTACGCCCGATTTGTCGAAGTCGCAGACCGCAAGAAATCTGTCTTCGATCAGGATCTGGTCAGCATTATGCTCACGCATCTGCGCCAATCGCCAAACCTGGGCCAGCGCGGTTCGTCCGGGTCGTCCGCTGTCGCTGCGCCGCAAGCGTGACGCGGCCACTGCACAAGATTGCAACCAACCGAACATAGAAAACCGGCCGCGTATCGAACGCCAGGCCCCCAACGCAGGAGTTTGAATGGCAACTGAAATCAAGGTCACCTTGGTCCCCGGAGACGGGATTGGCCCCGAAGTCACACACGAAGCGGTTTTGATTCTGGAAGCAATCAGCCAGTGGAGCGGCGCTATATTTCACCTCACTGAGAAGCCAATCGGCGGCGTTGCCATTCGTGAGCAGGGATCACCCTTACCTCCGGCAACACTGGAAACCGCCTTCGACAGCGATGCAGTTTTACTAGGCGCAGTGGGTGGAAACGAATTCAATTTGCTGCCACCGGATAAGCGTCCGGAAGCCGGCCTGCTGCAGTTGCGCCAAGCTCTGGGCGGCTTTGCGAATCTGCGCCCTTCAGTTGCATATGCACCGCTGAGCAACAACTCACCGCTGCGCCCGGAAGTCACGGACGGCGCCGACATTTTATTTGTGCGTGAATTACTGGGTGGTTTGTACTTCGGCACGCCGCGTTCGTGGAATCGTGAAACCGGCGTCGCGCTCAACACCATGCAATACAGCCGTGAGGAAGTGATCCGAGTCGCGCGCATTGCGTTTGAACTGGCGCAAAAGCGTCGTCATAAAGTCACTTCGGTCGACAAGGCGAACGTGCTGGAGGTTTCGCAGCTGTGGCGCGCGACCGTGACAGAGATTGCGGCGGAATATCCTGACGTCACGCTGGAACATCAATATGTCGACGCCTGTGCCATGCACCTGATGAATACGCCGCGCAACTTCGACGTGGTGCTGACGGAAAATTTGTTCGGCGACATTCTTTCCGACGAGGCCGCGGTCATCACCGGCTCACTCGGCATGCTGCCCTCGGCAACCATCGGCGGCAAGGTCAATTTATATGAACCGGTCCATGGTTCGGCACCGGATATTGCCGGCACGGGAAAAGCAAATCCCCTGGGCGCCATTCTGACGGGAGCGATGTTGCTGCGTTATTCCGCCGGCATGGAGCAGGAAGCGCAGGCGATTGAAACCGCCGTGCAACGCGTGTTGGCCGCGGGCTATCGCACTGCGGACCTGGCACGCACGAATCAACCCGATCAGCAAATTGTCAGCACCAAGGAGATGGGGAAACACGTCTTCGAGGTGCTGAACGAAATCATCGATTGCAACCAGGCGATGCATGCGGTTTAGTTTTTCTGGCGGCATCGTCGATCACGATCCAGGCACTCTACCCTGGCACTCAATCCAAGCACCTCAAGCACAGTGAAAGAATATGGCTAATAAAAACACACTTTTTCAGAATATCTGGGACGCCCACGTCGTCACCGAACCGGTTGGCGAGCCAGCCCTGCTCTACATCGATCTGCATTTGATCCATGAAGTCACTTCCCCGCAGGCTTTCGAAGGACTGCGTCTCGCCGATCGCACCGTGCGCCGCCCAGATCGTTCGGTGGCGACTGTCGATCACAATGTGCCTACAATCGCCGCGGATCGCCTGATCATTCAGGACGCCATTGCTTCCAAACAGATTGAGACGCTGCGCCGCAACTGCAAAGAATTCGGCATTGAGTTATTCGATGTGGATTCAAAGCAGCAAGGCATCGTACACATCATTGGCCCGGAACTGGGATTCACTAAACCTGGCATGACCATTGTGTGCGGCGACAGCCATACCAGCACTCATGGCGCTTTTGGAGCGCTGGCCTTCGGCATTGGCACCAGCGAGGTGGAGCATGTCCTGGCCACGCAATGCCTGCCGCAAGCGAAGCCGAAAACCTTCCGTATTTCCGTCGAAGGCGAACTGCCGCCTGCCGTCACCGCGAAAGATATTGCGCTGGGCATTATCGGCCGCATCGGCACCGACGGCGCGACAGGCTATGTTGTCGAATACGCCGGCTCCGCGATTCGATCGCTTTCGATGGAAGGCCGCATGACCGTCTGCAATATGAGCATCGAGTCAGGTGCGCGCGCCGGAATGATCGCTCCCGATGAAACGACCTTTGCCTATCTCAAGGGTCGCCCGCAGTCGCCCCAGGGAAAACACTGGGACGAAGCCGTTGAACATTGGAAGTCGCTGGCCTCCGCTCCCGATGCAAAATTCGATCGCGAGCTGGTGATCGACGCGAAAGAATTAACCCCATTTGTCACCTGGGGAACGCATCCCGGCATGGTCGTCTCTGTCACCGGAGCTGTCCCGACACCCGCGTCGGCGCCGTCTGACTCCGAACGCCGCGCCTACGAGCGCGCCCTGGAATACATGGCGCTTGAGCCCGGGACGAAGATTGAGAATGTGCCCATCGATCGCGTTTTTATTGGCTCCTGCACCAATGCCAGGATTGAAGATCTGCGCGCCGCGGCGAAAATCGTCACCGGCTACAAGGTGAATACCAAAGTTCGTGCCATGGTCGTTCCAGGCTCGCAACAGGTGAAGACCGAGGCCGAAAAAGAAGGCCTGGATCGCGTCTTTCGCGACGCAGGTTTTGAGTGGCGAGAACCCGGCTGTTCCATGTGCCTCGGCATGAATCCAGACATTCTGGAGCCCGGCGAACGTTGCGCCTCCACCAGTAATCGCAACTTTGAAGGTCGCCAGGGCCGTGGCGGTAGAACTCATCTTGTCAGCCCAGCGATGGCAGCCGCAGCCGCGATCGCCGGCCACTTTACCGATGTTCGCAATTGGGAGTTTCGAGCCTAACTATGAAACCATTTCGCACACTTACGTCGAAGGTCGCGCCGCTTGATCGAGTGAATGTCGATACCGACCAAATTATTCCCAAGCAGTTCTTAAAGCGCATTGAACGCACCGGCTACGGAGAATTTTTGTTCTTCGATTGGCGTCGAGGCGCAGACGGCGCTCCGAATCCGGAATTTTCCCTCAACAAGCCGCATCATCAAGGTGCGGAAATTCTGGTCGCTGGCCGCAACTTCGGCTGTGGTTCTTCCCGCGAACATGCAGCGTGGGCGCTGGGCGACTATGGTTTTCGCTGCGTGATCTCTCCCAGTTTTGCCGACATCTTTTATTCGAATGCCGCCAAGAACGGCATCTTGCTGGTCACGCTTCCGGATGAAAAGGTGGCTCTCCTTTTAGAGCGCTCCCAGGTCCCAGGCTATCTCCTGCACGTCTCTCTGGAATCGCAAACTGTGAAGGACGATCTGGGCTTCGAGGAATCGTTCACCATCGACCCCTTCCGTCGTTCCTGCCTGCTTGAAGGGCTGGACGACATTGGCCTGGCGATGCGGCACACTTCCGCGCTCGATGCGTATGAGAAGAAGCATGACGCCGCATTCTGGACTGCACCCAGACAAAATCAGGGAGCGAATGCGTGAGCGCCAACGGCAAACAAGATATGACCCACAATCCAAAACACAATAGTGTTCCCCTGACTGAAGGACCCAGCCGTGCCGCCGCGCGTGCCATGCTGCACGCCATCGGCTTCAATCGCGAAGACCTCGCCAAGCCCATCATCGGCATCGCCAACACCTGGACCGAAATTGGTCCCTGCAATTTCCATCTCCGCACGCTCGCCGAGGCTGTCAAACAAGGCATTCGCGAAGCCGGCGGCACTCCCATGGAATTCAACACCGTTACCATTTCCGACGGCATCACCATGGGCACACAAGGCATGAAGGCCTCATTGATCAGCCGCGAAGTTATTGCCGATTCTGTCGAATTGGTGGCACGCGGAAATCTTTTCGATGGATTAGTCGCCATTGCGGGTTGCGACAAAAATATGCCGGGCACCGTCATGGCGCTCGCTCGTCTCGATATTCCATCGTTGATGATTTACGGCGGTTCGATCGCGCCGGGCCATCTGCATGGAAAAGATCTGACTGTGCAGGATGTGTTTGAGGCACAGGGCTCCTTCGCTGCAGGCAAGATCGATGCCGCGGAATTGAAAGCCGTCGAGATGAATGCCTGTCCTGGAGCCGGGGCCTGCGGCGGACAATTTACGGCCAACACCATGGCCATGGCGTGCGAATTTCTCGGCATCTCGCCGATGCATCTGTCGGGCGTGCCTGCGCTCTCTCCGGAGAAGAATGCCGCGTGCCGCGCCGCTGGAGCGATGGTCCTGGAGCTGGCGAAGAAGGATCTGCGGCCCTCCAAAATCATCACCCGCGCATCGCTGGAAAATGCAATTGCCAGCGTGGCTGCGTCTGGCGGATCGACGAATGCCGTGCTGCACCTGATCGCCATCGCACATGAAGCAGGGATCGACCTGACCGTCGACGACTTCGATCGCATCAGCCGCAAAACTCCGCTGCTTGCCGATATGAAACCGGGTGGGCGCTATGTTGCTGCGGATTATCAAGCGGCCGGCGGTAGTCGTCTGTTGGCGAAGCACATGCTCGCGGGAAATCTGCTGGATGGCAGTCAGATGAATGTCTCCGGGCGCACGTTGGCGGAAGAAGCAGCACTGGCCAAAGAAATGGCCGGCCAGAAAGTGATCCACCCTATCGACCATCCGTTAAAGGCCACTGGCGGACTCGTGATTCTGAAAGGCAATCTGGCTCCGGAAGGCTGCGTCATTAAAGTTGCCGGACACGAGCGCCTGACGCACAGCGGTCCCGCCCGCGTTTTTGAAAATGAAGAGGCGGCATTTCATGCAGTGGAAGCGCGCAGCCTGAAGCCGAACGACGTCGTAGTGATCCGCAATGAAGGACCGCGCGGCGGACCCGGTATGCGAGAAATGCTGCAGGTCACGGCCGCGATTGCCGGTATTCCAGAATTGAGCGACACGGTTGCACTGCTGACGGATGGCCGTTTCTCTGGCGCCACTCGCGGCTTGATGGCCGGCCACGTCTCGCCGGAAGCAGCGCTTGGTGGACCGATTGCCGCGGTTCGCGATGGCGACACCATTGTGTTCGATATTCCGAAACGTGAACTCCGCGTCGAGCTCACAGACCAGGAACTTGCCGCGCGCATGAAAGATTGGAAGGCTCCAGCGCCGAATTCTCCTCGCGGAGTGTTTCGGAAATATGCCGAGAGCGTTTCTTCCGCTTCTCGCGGAGCCGTCACGAACTTTTGATGAATGAGGATGATCATGGATAAGCGTAAAAAAATAACCGACACCCATCGCAACTCACCTGACACGGCCATCTACACCCAGCCGACCCCGTTGACCGGCGCAGAAACAGTATGGGCAACACTCGTCGGCGAGGGCGTGCGCGATGTCTTCGGCTATCCCGGCGGTGCGATTCTTCCTGTGTACGATGCGCTGCGGAAATTTCCCATCCGGCACATTCTGGTTCGCCATGAACAAGGCGCATCCCATATGGCCGACGGCTATGCGCGCGCTTCCGGTCGTGTCGGCGTCGCCATGGCTACGTCCGGTCCCGGCGCAACCAATCTCGTCACTGGGATTGCGACGGCCATGCTCGACTCAATTCCTATGGTGTGCATCACCGGTCAGGTTTCCAGCAAGGTGCTGGGCACCGACGCTTTCCAGGAAGTCGACATCACCGGCATCACGCTCCCTATTACGAAGCACAATTTTCTGGTGCGTCGCACGGAAGATATTGCACCTGCGCTGCGGGAAGCGTTTCGCATCGCGCAGTCCGGGCGCCCCGGGCCTGTGTTGGTCGACATCACCAAAGATGCGCAGCAAAATACCGCAGTCTTTGACTTTGCCGCTGCTGCCCCGCAACCCTATCGGCCACACCCGATGCTCTCGGCGGATTCCACGTCGATTCGCGAAGCATTGGAGTTATTGCGCACCGCGAAACGTCCGGTCATTCTGGCGGGGCAAGGCATTCTGCATTCAGGCGCCATGGAACAGGTTCGCGCCCTGGCGGAGCGGACGCAAATTCCTGTCGCCTGCACGCTGCTGGGACTAACCGCGTTTCCTGCCTCGCATCCGCTGAACCTTGGCATGATGGGCATGCACGGTGAAAGCTGGGTCAACCACGCGATTCAGCAAGCGGATCTGCTGATTGCGTGTGGCATGCGTTTTGACGATCGTGTTACCGGTTCGCTTTCCACCTACGCACCCAACGCGAAGAAAATTCACATTGAGATCGATCCGGCGGAGATCAACAAAAACGTTCATGTAGATGTCGGTCTCATCGGAGACTTGAAAGAGATTCTGGAAACGTTATTGCCGCGTTTGCCCGGTCGTGACGGCACCGCCTGGCTGCACGCAATTTCCGCGATGAAAGGCGACGCCTCAGTCCACGACATTCAGCAGCTGCCCGACAATGGACATCTGTATGCCGCGCATGTCATCAACGACATCTGGCGCGTCACCAATGGAAACGCGATTGTTGTCACCGACGTCGGGCAGCACCAGATGTGGGAAGCGCAGTATTACAAGCATGACAGCCCGCGTTCGCTGATCACTTCCGGCGGCCTGGGAACCATGGGATTTGCGCTGCCCGCGGCAATCGGCGCTAAAATCGCCTGCCCTGAAAAAGAAGTCTGGGTGATTGCTGGTGACGGCGGTTTTCAAATGACCAGTCCCGAATTGGCGACCATTGTGCAGGAACAGCTAAAGATCAATATCGCCATCGTCAACAACGGCTACCTGGGTATGGTGCGGCAGTGGCAGGAGACTTTCTATGAGAAGAATTACGAGTGCACGCCGCTGATCAGCCCTGATTTTGTCAAGCTGGCGGACGCGCATGGAATTCGCGGTACTCACGTGAACCGCCGCGCCGACGTAATCTCCACGGTCGAAACTGCGCGCCAGAATCCCGGCGCATTTCTTATCGATTTCCATGTAGAGCAGGAAGATTCTGTCTATCCCATGATTGCGCCTGGAGCTGCACTGCATGAAATGATTCGCCGTCCGAAACATAACCCACTTGTCGAAACAGCGACGGAAGAGTAGGAGCACGATCCATGTTGCATACTTTTGTAGCGCTGGTCGAGGACAAAACGGGATTGCTGGCCCGCGTGACGTCGCTGTTTCGGCGCCTGAACGTCAACATCATTTCGCTGACCGTAGGCGGCACAGAAACCGTCGGCGTATCACGAACCACAATCGTCGCTGAAGCAGCAGAAGATCGCGCTCCGCGTATTATGGCGTCTCTGTACAAACTCGAAGGCGTTCTTGACGTTGACGACGTGGGCCGTCACTCCGCCGTCATTCGCGAACTGGCGATGTTGAAAATCGCCGCCAATCAAAACACTCGCTCGGATCTGTTTCAGCTGGCGGAGGTATTTCGCGCTCGCATTGTCGACCTGGCCCCGGAATCGATGATGATGGAAATTACCGGCAGCGCCAGTAAAATTGAAGGACTGGTACAGATTCTGGTCCAGGGGAACTACCGTATTCTTGAAATGGCGCGCACCGGACGCATGGCGATGCGCCGCGGACATCATGCCAGCAGCGTGCTGGAGGCGCTCGGCGACACTACACCGCGCGTCGATCCAAAAACATTTTCAAAAGTTTTGAGGCACGAAGCCCCCGACCTGTTTGAAGACGAACACCACGCATAACTTACCCACACGGAGAGAAACGATATGGCGAAAACCTACCACGACGAAGATGCAGACCTGACATTGATCCGGCAGAAGAAGGTGGCCATCATCGGCTACGGCTCCCAGGGACATGCGCATGCGCTCAACCTGAAAGATTCAGGAGTTGAGGTTCGCATTGGGTTGCCCGAGGGCAGCAAATCCAAAGCACGCGCGGAAAAAGTCGGCCTGCAGGTGATGACCACTGCCGATGCTGCAAAATGGGCCGACGTCATTATGGTGTTGACGCCGGACCAGACGCAGGGGAAAATTTACGCCGACTCCATCGCGCCGTACATGACGGCCGGCAAAACCCTGATGTTCGCGCACGGGTTCAACATCCGCTACGACACCATTCATCCACCCGCCACGGTCGACGTCAGCATGGTGGCCCCGAAAGCTCCAGGCCATCGCGTGCGCGAAGTATTTGTCGAGGGCGGTGGTACTCCTGGCCTGGTTGCTATTCAGCAGGATGCCAGTGGTCAGGCGCTCGCATTGGCCCTTTCCTACGCAAAAGGAATAGGCTGCACTCGCGCTGGCGTGATCGAGACCACATTCAAGGAAGAGACTGAGACAGATTTGTTTGGCGAACAGGCCGTGTTGTGCGGCGGCGTCAGCGCGCTGATCAAAGCCGGGTTTGAAACTTTGACAGCAGCTGGCTATCAACCGGAGGTTGCGTATTTCGAGTGCATGCATGAGCTGAAGCTGATCGTCGATTTGATTTATCGCGGCGGCCTGGCTTATATGCGCCATTCCATCTCCGACACTGCGGAATACGGTGATTACACCGCCGGACCGCGCATCGTGACCGATCAAACTCGTGCCGCAATGAAGCAATTGCTGGCCGAAATCCAGGATGGAACCTTCGCCAAGAATTGGCTGAACGAAAACGCAACCGGTCGCAAATGGTTTGAGGAGCAGCGCCGTAAAGAAGCGCAGCACTCCATTGAAAAAACTGGCGCTCCACTCCGCGCGGCCATGCCATTCCTCGATCCTGTCACCGTGAAAGACGGCGCAGTCGAGTCGGCAGAAAAGCCCATACCTGCTACCGTGGGTGCGTAGTTCGACTGTTTTCGTCAGTATGGGTCGGTGAGGCGAGCTACTCCACAGCGCGCCTCATTAGTTTCCTCTTCTTTGCGCATCGAGCGCATATTTTTCATTCCGGCGCAACATGGCGCTTGTAACCTAGAGTGATCTATTCTGTGAGCTACCGCTATGGCCTCTCCGACGCAATCGATCGCTATACCCACGGACTTACCCGCAGGGGTCACCGTGCTCCACACCCCAGAGCCTCAGGTTCTGGAGGCGCTGCGTCGCGTTCGCCAGCTGGATGGCTTGACCGATGCGGAATACCTTTGGCTGGTCCAGCATAGTTGGGAGCTGGCCGCTCCGGCGGGCACACGCCTCTTCAGCGACGGCGATCCGGCGACTCATATGACCATCCTGCTCGCCGGAGAAATTCAGGTGCGGCGGCAGCATGCGGCGCATGGCAGTCTGTTTATCGGGCGATCCGGTCAAATTACCGGCGTGCTTCCCTTTTCCCGCATGAAAACCACCGGCGGCAGCGGCTATGTATCGGAAGATTTGTGGGCCTTGCAGGTTCCCCGTGACCTGTTCCCAGAAATGCTGGCCGCGATTCCGTCTATGGGACAGCGCTCGGTTTCGATCCTGCTGGACCGCGTCCGCGAAGTCACTCGACTGGAACAGCAGTCAGAAAAACTGAGCGCCCTGGGAAAGCTGGCCGCCAATCTTGCGCATGAGCTGAACAACCCGGCCAGCGCGGCGCAGCGCGCCAGCAGCAATCTGATGGATGAGTTGCGCGCCTATGGAAAAATCAGTTTCGAGGCGGGGCAGCTGTGTCTGACAAACGAGCAGGAAGAACGCTACATGGAGTGGAACCGCGATATCCGCTGCGCCATTGAAGGCCGGACCAGGCCGCAGAATCCGATCGATGGCGGCGCGCTGGAGGAGCGGCTGAATCGTTGGCTCGAGCCACGTAAGCTAGCCAATCCATGGACCATCGCTCCTGTTTTTGCAGAGGCAGGCGTCGAGCCCGCGGACCTGGCGGTGCTCGATACGTTTCTCAATCTCGAAGCGGCTAACGTCGCCATCACACATTTCGCCTCGACCCTGCGCGCCGAAAGCATGACCGGAGCCGTGCTCGAATCCACAGCCAGAATCTTCGACCTGATTCGTGCGATCCAACAATACTCTCATATGGACCAGGCTCCGCTGCAGGATATCGACCTGGCGCAATCTCTGGAAAATACGCTGGCCATGCTCCATTACAGAATGAATGATGTGAAGGTGGTGCGAGAGTTTGATCCTCACCTGCCTCGCATCGCAGCGAATGGCAGCGAATTAAATCAAATCTGGATGGCGCTGCTGGAAAACGCGTTGGACGCGATGCACGATCGGGGAACCATCCGCGTCACCACTCAAAATGCGGGCGACATGGTTCGCGTCGAAATCTGTGACGACGGTCCTGGGATACCGCCAGAATTGCATAGTCGGATTTTTGAGCCGTTTTTTACGACCAAGCCGCCGGGGAAAGGCGCTGGATTGAGCCTCGATACGGTCAGTCGAATTTTGAGTCGCTATCGCGGATTTATCAATCTGGAATCGAAGCCGGGTTATACCTGTTTCCAGATCAGAATTCCTTTGCAACAGGCCGGAGCCTACTAGGCCCGGCGACGAAATTATTTTTCGATCTCCACGCCTCGCCAGAACGCGACATGATTCTTGATGGCGCGGGCGGCGGGTTTGGGATCGGGATAATACCAAGCGGCATCCGAATTTTCCTGGCCGTCCACCAGAATGGTGTAATACCGCGCCTGCCCTTTCCAGGGACAAGTTGAGATCGTCGAACTGGACCGAAAAAACTCACGATCGATCGAATCGTGTGGAAAATACACATTCCCTTCAACCAGTTGCGTTTTTTCACTTTCTGCTAACACTTTTCCGTTCCACACTGCTTTCGCCATATATTCGCCTACAACTCCTTCCTCTACAACAATATCAGATGTGTTGACTTTGGGTGCTATTTGCGCCTGCCGTCGTCGCATGCAAAAAGAGGACGCACCGAAAGCACGCCCTCTTCACTCATCTGCGAACTAGTCACGAGACATCTCGCGGATTCGGCGGTTACATTGTGCTTGCGCTACTCGACTTCTTTACAGAATCGATGTGAATACTGTTGCTCGTAGCGTCGACGGTCGCAACCACCTTCACCTTGTCGCCATAATAATTCCGCACAGCATCGGTGTTGTCGATCGCCCACACCTTATTCTTCGAGTCGACAAAGACCGCTTTTTGTCCTGACTTTATGCAGCTCTTCACACATTCAGGCGTGTGCATCGATGCACCACACTTAGAATCGCCAATCCATCCAGTGAGTTTGTGCGTCTTGGCGGTTTGTGCTCCGGCAAAAGCGGTCATACTTACGACGGTGAGGACAAATGCGATGCGTTTCATGGCTGCCTCCTTTAAATTTCCCCCGACGAGGGTAGGTCCACTACAAACAGATTCGTTGTACTAACTCGTTGGGTCTAATGGCAGGCACCGGCGCGGTCCCGCAAAACAAATGTGCTTAATTTTCCGCCGTACGATAGCCGAATTTGTCGGCCCAATTATTTCGCGCGGTCCTGAATCATCTTGAGTCTGGCGTTGAATCGATCCCGTGCCATGGGATACTTCTCAATCAGCTGCGCTGTTTGGCGCATAAACGGGAATCCTGTTTTGGACGTATACGTTTCTCGAAATGCATAGAACTTGGCGAAAACCAGGATCCCCTCACCATTCGAGTCAAGATATAGATCGGACTTGACCGCCCCATGAACCACCAGCGAAGCCGCCATCTCCCAATAGCTGATCACCTGCCGGAAATACGCATTTTCCTGGGTGCCGCCGCCCTGGAGTGTTCCGAGAAATTCCTCCGCCGTTTTTGGATTGAATTCAAACACAACCCAATGGCGCGCCTTACGCAACACTTCCTCTCGGCGAAGGTCGTATAGCTTCAGAATGATTTCGGCGTCGTGGTGCGTTGCGATCTGACTTTCCATCCCTGTTCACTTTCCTGGCTCAATTATATGGGCCGCCTGCAATTGTATTTGTGACGCCCGTCATGCAATGTTAGGCGACGGTCGCGGCAGCAGCTTCGACGGGCTTTGCTTCGGGTTCTCGTGCATTACCGATGCGCTCTTCGTAATGGCAAACTACGGCCTTTACGGGCGTCGCCGGCGTTTCTTCTTTCCCCTTCTTGCCGCGACCCTTGCCGCGCTTTTCTTCCGCCGCTGCCTGCTTCTCGTTATTCGGGCAAACTAGATAGACGCCCGACTTCAACGACTTCTCCAGCAAATACGGGCTGCCGCATTCCGGACACGCCTGCGGTACAGGCTTCAGATTCGAAGTAAAGTCGCACTTGGGATAATTCGTGCATCCGTAGAAGAAATTCCCTCGCCTCGCCTTGCGCTCAGCAATGTCTCCCGTTCCGCAGGTCGGACACTTGACACCCGTCAAATTCTGCTTGATGTACTTGCATTTTGGGTAGCCGCTGCAGCTCACGAACTCCCCATACTGCCCGGTACGCAACACCAACTGCATCCCACATTTCGGGCATGTTTCATCCAGCGGCACCGCGGGTTTCTGCTGTTGCTTGTGCGTCAGCTTGCGAATGGTCTTGCAAGGTGGATCTTCGTTATATCCCGGACACGCCATGAACTGGCCAAACGGTCCATTGCGCAGCACCATCACTCTTCCGCAGTTTTCGCAGAACTCTTCCTCAGCCTCCGCGCTCTGCGCTTCCGCAGCCTGCAGGTTGGGCTTGCCCTCATAGTTCTCACGGGTAAACTTGCAGCTCACCTGCTCCACCACCAGCTTACGATCCGGAGCCGCAACCCCCGTCATCCCAGCTTCCAACTCTTTCCTGTTCTTCGCGGTTACAGCCGCGGGTGCAATCCCAATGCCGCCCGTGGTCTTCACCGTCATCGGATAGTCAAGCTTGCTTTCAATCTTCTTGATCACCTTCTTCGCATCTTTTTCCCACGCGGAACTGGCAATCGTGACCGGCTTTTTCTTGTCGTAAGCCGAGCACGCATAGAACGAGCCAAATTTACCCCACTTCAACACCAGCGGCGCGCCGCACTCCGGACATTTCTCCGTCGTCGGCTGTTCCATCCGCTTGATGTCTTCCATGTTCTTGTCGGCGACTTTCAATTCCTCCTGGAAATATCCATAGAAGCCGCTTAGCAGATCGGTCCACTTTTCTGTGCCGTCTTCGACTGCGTCCAATTCCACTTCCAACTTGGCCGTGTAGGCGGGATCGAAGATATAAGGAAAATTCTTGACCAACAGATCGTTCACCACCTGGCCGAGTTCTGTCGGATAAAACTTGCCCGATCCCTTCGGCGGAACCTTCACGGCATATTCGCGATCCTGAATCGTGCTGATGATCGAAGCGTAGGTCGAAGGCCGGCCAATGCCGCGCTCCTCCAGCTCTTTCACCAGCGAAGCCTCATTAAAGCGCGGCGGCGGCTCGGTGAAATGCTGCTCTGGCTTCAGCTGTTTCAGATTCAGCGCTTGCCCATCGTTCAATTCCGGCAGGCGATTGCTCAGCGCCTCATCGTCGGCATCTTTCGTGTCTTTGGCTTCTTCATAAATTTTCAGAAAGCCGTCAAACTTCAACACTGAGCCGGTGACGCGATAGTCGTAGTTGCGATCGGACTTGGCGACGATATCCACCGTCGTTTGATCAAAAACTGCTTGCACCATCTGCGACGCAACAAACCGCTGCCAGATCAATTTGTACAGCTTGTACTGCTCATCGCTCAAATAGCGCTTGATCTCATCCGGCGTCAGTTCCACATTGGTGGGGCGGATCGCCTCATGCGCATCCTGCGCATCTTTTTTGCCTTTGAAGGCGTTCGGGCTTGCTGGCAAATATTTTTCGCCCAGCTTTTTCCCGATGTACGCGCGCGCGTCTTGTATTGCATCTGGCGACACCCGCACAGAATCCGTTCGCATGTAGGTGATCAAACCCACAGTTCCCTGGCTGCCAACTTCCACGCCTTCATATAAACGCTGCGCCACGCCCATCGTCCGCCGCACATTAAAGCCGAGCTTCCGCGATGCATCCTGTTGCAGCTTGCTGGTGATGAAAGGAGCTGTCGGATTCTGGCGACGCTCCTTCTTTTCTACCGCGCGAACGTTCCAGTCAGCCTTATTAAGCGCGGCGACAATCGCATCCGTCTCCGCCTGGTTCGGCAGCGAGGGCGCATTCACCGTCTCGACTGTGGCCCGCTTGCCGTCGATGCCCATAAAGCGCGCGGTAAATTCCTGGCCCTCTTTGCCTCCAGCCAAAGCCGGCGTCAGTTGCGCATCGAGTGTCCAATACTCGACTGGTTGAAAAGCTTTGATCAGCCGCTCGCGCTCCACAATCAACCGCACAGCTACGGTTTGCACGCGACCTGCAGACAATCCGCGCCGCACCTTGTCCCACAGCAGGGGGGAAATTTGATAACCCACAATGCGATCCAGCACGCGTCGCGTCTGCTGCGCATCTACCAGGCGCGCATCCACCTGGCCGGCATGTTGAAACGCGGCCTTCACCGCCTTCTGCGTGATCTCGTTGAACGTCACTCGCTGAATCGTCGCCTTGTTGCGAAGCTGCGGCTTCAACTGCTGCTCCAGATGCCACGCGATCGCTTCACCTTCGCGGTCCGGATCAGGGGCAAGGTACACAGCCTCCGCAGACGACGCCAGCTTCTTCAGCCGGTCGACCACCTTCTCTTTACCTGGCATCACAATCAGCTCAGGCTCAAATGTGCCGTTTTCCAAGTCGACGCCAATCTTGCTTTTCGGCAGATCCATAATGTGGCCAAGCGACGCCTCCACCACATAATCTTTGCCGAGATACTTGTTGATCGTCTTCGCTTTTGCGGGCGACTCGACGATGACTAATGACTTTGCCATGCAGTTACACTTTCCTCTTCAAGTACAGACTTTCTTTACGGGTTGTTCAAAAGACGCGTTCCGGCAAATTAGGTAACAAGTGCGAAACTACCACGGTTTCGCGGCGTGACACCAGTGACCCCCATCACCACCTCGATTTCGTCCGCCTAACGAACCGGGTCAATTCGACCCAGAGGGAGACGAAACTCGAAGGAGTTTGCGGCTGCGAAATTCCGATCTCTAAAATGTCCTCACGTAATTTTTGCCCGGCATGGCGCGTACGCGTCCTGCCAGTTCCAATTCGAAAAGCGCAGTGAAAATCTCCGATGAGCTCAATTTATCCTCCAGCTTCTCCACCAGTTCATCCAATTGCAATGCCTGGTCGGGGCGGAGTGCATCGAACACTTGCGCCTGGTCTTCCGGCAGGTCGGGCAAATTTGGCTTTGTGAATAACGATGCATCAGAACCGTCGGAGGATGCAACTCCCTGTCGCTCCTCCACCTCCAAACGGACCTGCGTCGGCAATTCTTCCCATACATCTTCCCAGGTCGCCACCAGCTTCGCGCCCTGTTTAATCAACGTGTTTGGTCCCCAGGAATTTTTCGATGTCACATTCCCAGGCACCGCAAATACTTCGCGATTCTGTTCCAGTGCGCAACGAGCGGTGATTCGCGTCCCGCTGTTTTCGCTGGCCTCAATCACCAGCACACCGACACTCATACCACTCAGGATCCGATTGCGAATCGGAAAGTTCTGCGGCGCCGGAAATGTCCCCATCGGATATTCGCTGATGATCGTTCCCCCGGCCTCAAGGATCTGTTCCGCCAGGCGCTTGTTCTCCTTGGGATAAATCACGTCAATTCCTGTTCCCCATACCGCAACAGTTTTTCCCCGCGCCTCGAGCGCTCCGCGATGCGCAGCCGTGTCTACACCCCGCGCCATGCCACTTAAAATGACCAGCCCATGTGCCGCCAGATCGCGCGACAGCATCTCTGCCATGCCAGTGCCGTACGGGGTTGGATGACGCGTTCCGACGATGGCAATTCCAGGCTGAGTCAGCAGCGTCTTGTCACCGCGCAACCATAATAATGTCGGCGGATCAAAAATCTCTCGCAGCCGCTCGGGATATTCCTCGTCCGCCGGCGTTACCAACGTTCCCCCGCCCTGCTGCACCAGGCTCCATTCTTTCTCTGCTTCCGCCAGCGATTTGCCCGAGGCAATCGACTGCGCGGACATGGCCGGGAATCGCAAACCTTCCAACTGCGTCAGCGGCAGACCCATCACAGCTTGAGCAGTCCCAGTCGAATTCACAGCCCGCCAGATGCGCGTGGGCCCCAGTCCACTGGTCACAGTCAGCGCCAGCCACGCCAGCCGCTCGCCTTCCAGAGATTGCACAGGAGCGACCGCTGCGGCAATCGGTTGCGAGCTGTCAGCAGATTGTGAAGGAATTTTCATCGTCATCTTTATATATAGGAGGCAACGTTTTCGCCGAACAATCCACTCCGCTCGAAAAATTGGCTCGATGTTGCGAGAGCGTATTCGTGGCCGGCTCGAATGTCAAGCCGCGCTCCGTCGCCTGGCATTTCGAAGCGCTCCTGTGACACCGTTGTTTCAATGTGTTGCACATCCTGGATTCCTGCCTTCACGATTCACCGTTTATTCATCGCCGAGTCATCATGCTGTCTCCAAAAATGCTGCATAACTAGGGCATGATTGGGGCGACGTACGACACGATAATTCTGTCGGACATCCACCTCGGGTCCGAAATGAGTCGGGCACAGGACGCGCTCGACGTGCTGCAGACGTACAGCTATCGACGGCTGGTTCTGCTCGGCGATATCTTTTCCGATCTCAATTTTCGTCGTCTCACTAGCGAACATTGGAAGTTCCTTTCCTACATCCGCAAACTTTCCAATCCAAAACGCCAGGTCGAAGTGGTTTGGGTCGAAGGCAACCACGACACCGGCCTCGCCAATCTGATGTCGCATCTGGTCGGCGTACCCGTCTACCAGCGCTACGTTTGGGAGTACGAGGGCAAACGGCATCTGGCGATGCACGGCCACCAGTTCGACGGCTTCGTCAAAAGAAACTTGTGGATTGGTCGATTGGGTGAATTGATTTTTTTGCAGATTCAAAAAGTAGATTCACGAAACAAATGTGTTTCGCGCTTCCTGGACCGCATGAATACTCGCTGGCTGCTGCTGTCGGACAAAGTGGCGCGCGGGGCGATCCACGATGCACGCATCGGAAAATGCGAGCGCGTGTTTTGCGGACATACCCATGTAGCGCTGTCGCTGCTATGCGACGGCGTCGAGTATTACAACTCCGGCTCGTGGGTCGACGAGCGGGCCACTTTCCTGACCATCAACCAGCAAGGCGTGGAGATACAGACCTATGCCGGCGGAACTCACCATCGTTATCCCAGCACGGAACGAGAGCCAGTCGCTGCCGAAGCTGCTGACCTCTTTGAATCAGCAGGACTACCTGCACTTGCCGGATACCAGAGTGTTCGTTGCTGATGCCAACTCCACCGATAGCACCGCGGAGATGGCGCGTTCGTTTGCAGCTAAATTCCCTATCGAAGTACTCCCCGGAGGTCTGCCTTCTGTGGGCCGCAATGCAGGCGCGCGCCGCGCTACCACACCTTATGTGCTTTTTCTTGACGCGGATGTAGAGCTGCGTGACCCAACCCTGTTGCGCCGCGCTGTCTGCGCCATGCAGCGACATCAGTTGCATTGTCTGACCACCAACATTCGCTGCATCGATGGGAGTGCTGCCGACCGGCTGCTGTTTGGCGGTAGCAATGTTTGTCAGAAGCTTTCCCGCTGGGCAGCGCCCTTTGCAACCGGTATGTTCATGATGTTCGATCGCGAGGAATTTCAAAGACTCGGCGGCTTCAACGAGCACGCTCTTTACGCGGAAGACTACTTGTTGAGCAAGCAGGTCGCTCGCAAACGATTTGCCGTGATCCCCGGCGCCGTGATGACGTCGAATCGCCGCTTTCAAAAGATGGGCCACATGCACATTGCAAAAATGTTTTTGAAGACCGCGCTCAACTCCAGCAACCAGAGTTATTTCCTTCGCGATCAGGGTTACTGGGAAGAATCTTAGCAGTGTGTCGCAGAGATAACGTTGCTGCAGATGCGGCAGGCTTGGGCTAACCAGTTCAATCGCTATCTTCTCGGCTCATACCGCATCGCCACCGCTCCCGAGCCGAACTCCAGCCGGCTCACGAGCCTCAAGTCGACATGCTTCGATAGACCCGCGAACAACGTCGGCCCGTGGCCCGCTAGCCTGGGATGTACCACGAACTCGTACTCGTCGATCAAACCCAGCTCCGCCAACGCCAGCGGAAGCTTCACGCCTCCCACGAACAGTCCCTTACCCGGCTCCTGCTTGAGTTGCTGAACGGCCTTCCCCATATCCCCGCGCACGAGCTCCGCGTTCCAATCGACGCAGTCAAGGGTGCTCGACACAACGTACTTCTTTGCCGCGTCGATCGTCCGGGCGAAGGGTTCCATCCACTCAGGCCTCGCTCCTGGCAGCGCCGGAGGCCGCCACGCTGCCTCCATCATTTCGTAAGTCACCCGGCCAAAGAGGAGCGCATCGGCCTGTGCAAGGTTCTCGACTACGTTAAGAAACAGGTCTTCGTCCGGTGTGATTGCACGATGATCGCAGCACCCGTCCAATGTGACGTTGATGGAATATCGAAGGGGTCGCATTGTGCAAGCGTACCGCGAGTGGGGTAGACCAGCAAGGTTAGCCCTCTTCAGGGTGAGAAGCCATTCATGTAACATATGACGACGACAATTTGAGAGCTGTTAGCGGCGGCCACAATCGCTTCGATGCTCGAACAAAGGTTATGAAGTCAACTTCACAGGCTTGCCGTCGGCGCAAGATTTATAAATTGCCGTGATAATGCGCTCATCCCGCAGACCTTCCTCACCATTGGTTTTCGGCTCTTGATTCTGCAGAATGCAATTGGAAAAATAATCCGCCTCAGTAGCAAACTGGTGCGGCGATGGATTATTGAAGGCAACTTCGATTGGCTGTTTTCCCTGCGCCTTCCCGGTCAATTTCAATCCCTGATAGCCAAACGCTGGATTTAATTCCAGCATCCCTGCCGAGCCAACAGCGCGTGCCCAGCCGCCAGTAAAGTTGGTGCCGTAACTGGTCGCGCAGTGCGCAAGCACGCCGCTGGGAAAGCGGAAGGTCCACACCACGTTTTCTTCCACTTCGTTAAACCTGCCGTCATGATCAATCACCGACCAGGATGCATCGACAAACGTGGGTTCTTCGCCGGTCAGGTATCGCATCGCCTGGATGGAATAAATGCCCACGTCGACCAGCGGACCACCGCCCGCCATTTTCTTGTTCAGCCTCCATTCTCCGGCGCGAATATTGAACCCATTCGCGCTGCTCATGATCTGAAGCTTGCCCGCGTAACCCTGGCGCAATAACTCGATCGCCTTCAGGTTTGTCGGCTCATACTGGCAGCGGTACGCGATCATCAACTTGCGATCAGCCTGCTTGCACGCGGCGATCATCTGTTCGCATTCCTTGATCGAGTTGGCCATCGGCTTTTCACACAGCACATGCTTGCCGGCTTTGGCGGCGCGGATCGTGTACTCCGCATGCATGCCGTTCGGCAAAGCGATGTAGACCGCGTCTATCGTAGGATTGTCATGGATCGAATCGTAATTCTGGTAGTTGTAAATCGCGCTGTGCGGAACGTCGTATTCGTCTGCAATACGTTCGGCCTTGCCCCGGTGGCCGCTAACCAGCGCAACAATTTTCGAACCTTTCGAGATCTTCACGCCCGGCATAAATTGGTTCATGGAAATCCGACCCAGCCCAACAATGCAGTAGCCGATTTTCTTCCCGCCCGTCGATGACGAATCATTTTCCGCTTGAGGGTTCAAGGCTTCGCCATGGATAGCGCCGGAAAATGCCTCGCCCGCGAAAGCACTAAGCGCGACTGCGGAACCTGCCTGCTTCAGAAAACTACGTCGGCTGGGACTCATGATTCACCTCACATGCAAGATGTCGATGGCAGGATCAGCGGCAAAGGCGCGCAAAAAACTACCACCTACAGCCACTCTACTCGAGCCACCGCAGTGGCGGCGCCGGCGGCAATACCCCGGTTTCCGCGGCATAGCGGAAGAAAAGATCCATGCCGCCCAGGCACGCTTCATCCAGCACATAGTGAATGTGTTCGGTCAGGTAGCTGCGAATGGTGGCAGCAGGAACCGCAATGCGGGGAGTCCATTCTCGAACTAGGTCCTCAATGTGTGTCATGCCGTGATCGCGCGAGCGAAGAAAATCCTCACTAACCTGAGACGCGGTCAGCTTTGCCGTATCGATTGCTTCTGGCCGCACCGCCCAAACCGCCGACACCCAGGGCACTCCGGTGTGCTGCTTCCATACGTGTCCGAGATCCAGATATTGCAGCCGCTCTCCAGTGCGTGCCAACCTCGCGTCCTGATCCTCCAGCGCCAGCAGCGCCGGATCGCCAATTAAAATCGCCGCGTCGCATTCCTCCAACATGGCATCAAGGTTCGGCGCATACGGAAGAAATTCCGGATCGATGTGATAAAACTTGCGGAAAATGATTTGCGCATATGCATTCGAAGTGCGCGAATCCGTATCTGCTGCCACGCGACGGACTGCTCCAATTCCATCGGGATGCTTGACGACCAAAATGATGGAGCGCACACGATCGAGCGAAGCGATGGTGCAGCCTCGAAGAATCGCCAGTCCAGGTGTGGTTGCATAGGCGGCAATGGGGATGAGGCCGATGTCGGCGCCGCCATCCGCCAGCTCCGTCGCGCATTGCGACGGCATAGCGCTGTGAATCTGATAGCGTTTCGCGAGCCTTTCCATCTGAGGCGGGTGCTCGAAATCCCACATGAGCGGGGCAGGATTCAAAAATCGAATGGCAGAAATATGAAGGCGCTGCGTCACCCATCAGTGTAGCAATCGACCGCAGCCACTGCTGGCCTGCCGTCGCCAAGGATCACTCGCCGGCGCGTGTGTCGATCCATCAAGCTATTCCGCCGGCTGCACGGGCGCGTCCTGGTCAACCGATGCGGTCAATGTCATATTCGGCGCAATCTCCGCTTGCTTACCATGCACAAAGAACGCTGAGATGCCCACAAACGGAACGAACGACACCGACCGAACCGTCTTGTATTTATTCTGACCTTCTTTCGTCTCCGTGCCGTCCAACGGAATCACGTTTCCGAGCACCTCCAGAGAACGCACAGCGAATGTGATCGTGCCCGGTTGCCCCACGAAACCCGCGCCGTCCACCTGGATCACGGTCGCCGCTGCGGGCGTTCCCTTTTTCGCAACCACAATCCCGTCCACGGTCAAATCCTGCGCCAATGCCATCGGGACGCTATCGCCGATCGCCAGCTTTTTCGAGGTTACGTCCGCCGTCACCACCAGCGGCACTTCCGTCCCCTTCAGCAACACGAGGTTTTCTGGCAATGAGGGCGACCCAGGTTGCAAACTCGCTTTTGTCTCTGTAGCAGGCGGGGTAGGTGTTGTTCCAGGAAGAATGTACGACGCCGTCGCGATCTGGCTACGCATAAAGTAAGGCGCAATGGCAATCACCTGCAGGTGAGTCGTCGTCATAATGTGGATCGGCCCAACATAGCGCGTGGACTGCGCGGTTGGAGTCCAGCCATCCGTGGTGTAATACATGACCGCCCCGCGAGTCTTGTCCTTCATCCGCAAGGTAATGGGCGAGGGATAGGTTCCGGGCTTCACAGACAGTTTCGGCGTGGCCGCCATCGTCATTCCATACACGCCCGAATCAGAATTCTGCATCGCCTGTTGATTCGCTTGCATGGCCTGTTGGTTCGCGATCTGAGCGTCCTGCATCGCTTGCTGGTTGGCTTGCATAGCCTGCTGGTTAGCTTGTTCGGCCATCTGAGCGGCTTGCATACCTGCATCCTGCGCCAGGGCCAAAGAACCGGAGAGAACCAAGGGAAGTAAAAAGCGGAAGCGCATCACACACCTCGCTGAATGTTCCATCTCTAAGGACGGCAAACGCCCAGAAAAGTTTCGCGTACGCCCTGTCTTGTAATTAGTTAGAAAAATACTGAAGTTTCCACTTGACTATTTATTCCGCCGGCGCAATACTGAAGCTGCCACTTAACTATTGGCAGAAAGGAACACACCATGAAAGACCAAAAAGATCCATCCGTCATCCACAGCACCTTTGTCCTGGAACGTAGCTATCCCAAGTCCCCGGAACGCGTCTTTTCCGCCTTCGCCAGCGCACCGCAAAAGAGCCGCTGGTTCTTCACAGGCAGAAGTACCGACCTCGAAAAATATGAATTGGACTTTCGCGAGGGAGGAAGCGAGCACGCATACTTGCGTTTCAAAGAAGGCACTCCGTTTCCCGGCGTCCCCATGATCACCGACACAACCTACCTGGACATTACACCCAACCGGCGAATCGTCACTTCCTCCACCATGACGATTGGAGAGAACCGCGTTTCCGCCGCATTAGTGACCTTTGAACTTCTTCCTACGGACAAGGGAACGGACCTGATCTGCACTCACCAGGGCGCGTTCTTTGAAGGCTCCGGCGGCCCGGAAATGCGGGAGGAAGGCTGGCGCAAGATTTTCGAAAATTTGGACAAGGAATTGGCGAGCTAAGGTGAATTCCTTGCGCGTCGGTTCCCTCGGTCGCAACATGTCGTTGCGAACGGTCACAGCAACATGCACCGCGTTCAAACACCCCGGCAAACGAACCGCGCTCGCCGGCGATATCGGAAAGGGTCCTCGCTATGCCGCGTCCGAAGATCAATATTGACGGCCTGTTTCACGCCCTCGGCGACCCGACGCGTCGAGCCATCCTGGACAAGCTCTGCCAGGGCCCTCTTTCCGTATCCCAACTGGCAGCGCCGCTCAGCGTCACTGTGACAGCGGTGATGCAGCATCTGCAAATTCTGGAGGAAAGTGGATTCGTTCATACAGAAAAGCTGGGGAGAGTCCGCACCTGCCGCGTCGACACCGCCGGCTTCATGGCGCTACAGCAGTGGATCAATGATCATCGCACCCTGTGGGAACAGCGACTGGATCGCCTGGGAGATTTTCTCGAGCTTGACGAAGAGGAGTGACACAACGCGCCGGAAGAAAATCTCCGGATTAAACTTCCCAGCGCAGCAAGCACGTGCCCACGGTGTATCCGGCCCCTACAGACGCCAGCAGGACCAAGTCGCCTTGATGCAGCTTGTTCTCTTCTCGCGCGGTTTGCATGGCCAGGGGAATCGTACCCGCAGTAGTGTTGCCGAAACGATCGATGTTGATGATGACGCGTTCGCTGGCAATGCCAAGCCGCTCGGCTGTCGACTCGATAATGCGTTTGTTCGCCTGGTGCGGAATAAAACAATCCAGGTCGCTACCTTTGATTCCATTGCGTACCAGCAACGCTTCCGTCGCTTCTGACATTTTGCGGACGGCAAATTTGTATACCGCCTGCCCATCCTGATGCACGACGTGCATATTTTTCGCCACGGTTTCCGCAGTCGGCGGATGCAGGCTGCCACCACCCGGCATGTAGAGCGACGCCGCGCCGGAACCGTCAATTTCGTGCAGATAATCGATCATGCCGACTTCGCCTTCTTCCGCTGGTTCCAACAGAACGGCGCCGGCTCCATCGCCAAAAATAATACAGGTGGCACGATCCTTGTAATCGATGATGGACGACATCACATCGGCGCCAATCACCATCACTTTTTTGTGAGCGCCAGACTCAATCAACTTGGTTCCCACCTGAAGCGCATAGACGAACGCGCAGCACGCCGCGGAAACATCGAAGCCCCAGACATTTGGTGCGCCCAGTTTGTGTTGCACCAGGCACGCCGTAGAGGGAAACATCATGTCCGGAGTGACTGTCGCCACAATGATGGCTTCCAGGTCGCTCGGTTCGATGCCGCGCTCGGCCAGGCATACACGCGCCGCTTCCACGGCTAAATCGCTGGTCGCGACCCCCGGATCGACAATGTGTCTCGTTCGAATGCCGGTGCGCTCCACGATCCACTGATCGTTGGTGTCGACCATCTTTTCCAGGTCAGCATTGGTTAGTAAACGGGGTGGAACGTAGGTGCCAAGCGCGCTAATTTTTGCCCGGTGCAGCGACCGTGGTCGAAGATCAAATTTCAATGAGTTGGCCTCGAAAAATACTGTTTGTTGTCTGCCCGGGACTGCCTGCATTCAGCGGATCGGATGGCTGAACTTGTAGCGCCGGGTTCCCTACTGCACACGCATGAGCCCGTTGCCGTTGCTTCCTTCCGGACCTGGCGGGGTTGGCGGGATTGCGTCGCGTAGGACCCGGCACAGGTTCGATGATATCACCGGGTAGCGGCGGATCGAGAGGCCGCAAGCATTTGCTGCGATTGATAGAATAGAAGGTGTGAATAGTCTTGAAGTCAACGCAGCCCCAACCATCCCAGGGCCAGAGGTTTCGCGTCCCCGAATCGGATTTGCCAGTCTGGGCTGCCCCAAAAATCTGGTCGACAGCGAAGTGATGATGGGCCTTTTGGCCGAGGCGGGAGCCACCATCACCTCCGACGCCGAAACCGCCGACGTGCTGGTGGTGAATACCTGCTCCTTTATCGATAAAGCGAAGCAGGAATCGGTCGACACCATTCTCGAAATGGCGCAGCACAAGACCGCTGGCAGAGCACAACGCCTTGTCGTCGCCGGCTGCATGGTTGAACGCTATCGCGACGAAATTCAGAAAAATATTCCCGAGGTCGACGCGGTCGTCGGCACCGGCGAACTGCAACAGATTCTCACCGCAGCAGGCTTGGCTTCCCCGCGACCTGCAGCAGGCAATTCTCCGTTTCGCATTTTGACCGTGGCCGAAGCGGCGGTCGCCCATCGCGCCGAAGGCGATCATCGCGAAAAGCAGGGTCGCTTCTCCCGAGAAAGTTGGGACGGCGCCATCGCCAGCCTCCCGAATTATCTCTACAACGAGCACACTCCGCGCCTTCGCACCACAGCCCGCAGTTCCGCCTACGTCAAAATTGCCGAGGGTTGCGATCACCCTTGCGGCTTCTGCATCATTCCCCAGCTTCGCGGCAAATTCCGCTCACGCCGATTCGAATCGGTCGTCGCAGAAGTGGAGCGATTGGTCACCGAAGGTGTACAGGAAGTCACGCTCATCGGCCAGGACACCACCTGCTACGGTGAGGATTTCGGCATGAAAGATGGCCTCGCGCAACTGCTCGATCGTCTGGCCCGGATTGACGGCGTCCGCTGGCTGCGTTTTCTCTATGCCTACCCCAACAGGGTGACTCCAACGTTGTTGGAAACCATGGCCCGGCATGAAAACATCTGCAAATACCTGGATGTGCCGCTGCAACATGCCGCGCCCAATGTGTTGAAGCGCATGAAGCGCGGTGGAGGCGCTGATATTTTCCTGAAAATGATTGAGCGCGTCCGTGCCGCCATGCCGGAAATTACGCTGCGCACCTCCTTCATTGCTGGCTTTCCCGGCGAAACACAGGCCGACTTCGATCTGCTGATGGACTTTGTCCGCGAAGCTCGCTTCAACTGGCTGGGTGTGTTTGAGTATTCGGATGAAGAAGGTTCCGCTGCCTATGCTCTCGACGGAAAAGTTTCTCGCAGAACTATTGGTGCGCGGCAACGCAAGCTGATGCGAAACCAATTGCAGATCAGCCGCAAGGCCTGCGCCACACAGGTGGATAGCGTGATGGATGTGCTGGTCGAAGGCGAAAGCGAAGAAACTCCGCTACTGTGGCAGGGTCGTAGCGCGATGCACGCTCCGGAAATTGATGGGAAAATCCTGATCAACGACCTTGGACCCTATGCCTCTGTTCAGGCAGGAAAATTCTACCGCTGTGAAATTACCGATGCCCACGATTACGACCTGATTGCCCGTGTCGTGGCATAAGACAAAACGATGTTGCTTCGATATGTAACTAAGAAAGTTACATAGTGAGATTTTTGTATGGCGAAAGAGAAGAAAAAGAAATTATCAACGCTTCGATGCCCGACTTGCAGCACGCTGGTATTGCAGTCTGACCCGGATTTTCCATTTTGCAGTGACCGTTGCCGCCTCATCGACCTGGGTAAGTGGGCCAGTGGTGCCTACCGCATTTCGTCTCCGATCCTCGATCCGGAAGTATTGGAAGGCCTGGATGATATGCACCGCAGCGGACGCGGTTCGGACG
>DATJUD010000128.1:0-88144 GCA_035502695.1 Acidobacteriaceae bacterium | reverse complement strand
CTCATTCTAGATTTAATGGATGCCATAACGCCTCTCAAACACGCTACAGGTTTGGAATGTTAAACCCATGTCCCTTTAGCATTCTCTTGGTTTTCCATATAGCTATAAGCACCCTGCTAAAGCTATCCGACAATAAGAGCCTCTGTATTGGAGTCAAGGTAATGGCGCCGAAGCTTTCACTTTTAAGGTGTAGCAGAAATAATCGTTTAAATGAAATCGTAAAGCAATCGCTCACATTTGGAGGGCGAGTAAAATGCACATCTAATTCCGCACGCTCATCGGCAATGTAGAATCTGTTTGATCCATCTGAATAGACAAAATGATAATTCTTATTTACAAGAATCGGCTCCCATAACCGATAGGAACTTTCGCCATCTTTGTCGGCTTCCGCCATGATAATCCATGGTCTGATGGTCCTTAGATCAAGCCCCTCAAGTACCTCCCTTTCGGCCCCTTCGACATCTATTTTAAGAAAATGCACTTCAGTGACCCGATATTCCGTACATATATCGGTAAGCGTGCGTGTTGGCACATCATATTCTTTTACACTGTACGTTGTCTTATACGATTGGCCCAGTCCTGCAATAATTGTCGATAATTCGTCTGATTCGTTTTCGTAAAAATGCGCCACGCCATTTACGTTGCTGACGGCGACCTGGAGGTTGATATCTTTCGGCCTTCGCTTTTGTAATTCGTCGAAGTGCCTTCGTATTGGTTCGATGTTAATCCCGCGATAACCTTTATCGTAGAAGCCCTTGGTCATCGAGGCATTTACGGAATCATTTGCACCAACGTCAATATAATACCCACGTTTTACTTTCGCTCTTGATAATGCGCGCCATACCATAACATCCTCCAAGTCATGGCTGTAGGAAATAAACATTGCCTGTCAACCTCATCACCGCTGTGTTTTCATCGCGAGTTAATCGATTTTTATAAGCTATTGAATACTTGATTCGAGAGCAGGCAATAGGTCTGGGTTGTCAGATGCGTGCTGCCGGGCCTTGCTTGACTCCAGATTGTTTAGAACGGAGATTGTTTTCCATGTCTGCGGCCCTATCAGTACCAGAATGTATGACAAAATGGTACCTAGAATAACACCTAAGGCACCAATGCTTTGGACCAGAAGAATCGACAAAAGTAGGTTCACCGCTGCCGCAAGTATGGAGAGCCAAGTTTGCAAGCGAATCTCATTGGCCGCAACAAGCACGGTGGCCTCATTGTTCATCAAGGTACTGATGAGTGTCCACACACACATGGCAATCAGCAGGGCCTCCGAAGGTACAGCCGCAGGACTGGCCCATATCCGAATGAAGGATCTTCCGAAAAGCAGTAAGGCCAAACAAAATACTGACGCGAACAGCATTGTGGCCCACATAGTCCGACGATAGGTCGATCTGACCCAAGATGAATCCCCTCGCACAATGGCCTCTGAATAGGCGGGCCACAAAGCCGGCGTGAGGAGGGTCTGCAAAGCCGCCGCGTAGCCCACGAGTCTCCACGTGACATTGTAGGGAGTCACTTGGCTTGCGCCCAAGAAATGCGCGATCACAAGATTATCTGAATTAAAAACAACGAGCCCGGAAAGTTGGAGCAGGAAAAACATTCCTCCGACGCCCAGCATCTGTTTCGCGGTGGAAAGATGTACCTTTTTCAAACTCGGAAGCAACCATGGCTTATAGAAAAGAAATAGCCATAACATGCAAATCATATTGCTGAGCAGAAGAGATCCGGAATATGCCAATACAAGCACCACGAGCCCGCCGTGGAAATATGTCGTCGCCACGATTGCCAGAAGACTCAGGACGGCGCCAGCCGCTGAAAAGTAGTTGGCGATTTGGAGCTGCTGATATCCGCCAAGTATTTTGTTAATGAGATTGACGGGCAGTCCCAAAAGAAATAATGCGTATGCCACTCCGACGGCATCACGCGATTGAATGATTGCGAACTGGCCATGGATGTTGAATATGTAACCGAAATTGATCGCGTGCCACAGTGGGTAACCTATAACTCCAAACAATGATGCCAGAGCAAGCATCATCCAGAAGGCGCTGGCTGTGTAGAGGCCCGCTAATTGTTTAGAGCCCGTGGCATACGCCTCTGAAATCGAATTCGTAAGAGTATTTCCGATGCCGAGGTCCATGACGGCCAACATGGCAAGGGTCGTGCCGATGGTCACCCATACACCATACATTTCAGCCCCCAAATATCGGACCGTCAGCGGAATAGATATCGCGCTCACCGCGATTGAAATTCCTCTGCTTCCAATCGACGATACCGTGGCCACAGCCACGCGTCCAAGGCGGCTTTCTTGAGTTAGCATCGAAAGCTTAGGAAATAAATTCAATCTCTACACCTTGTTCGCAGGGTTACACACAGTATTCATAGTACATTTGCCTGCATGCAAATTCTTCATTTGCGCCGCACTGTCCGGAGCAGGCGATGTACTCTGCATGTGTAACGCGGTCACGAATAAAGTACGCGATCTTCTCCCGATTTGACGGAGATATGAGGTGAAGCCTGAACGACAGTCCGCGCATTGCCATGGCGGCCGCATGGCCTGCAGCCTGAACGTGACTTTCGGTCAGAATCCCTTTCCAGACGTTTGAACTCTTTGAACCGATCGGGCGTTCAGCGCGCGACAGGATATTGCGGCGCTCGCCAGCGTTAGCGGAACAATCCCCGGCCATCGCATGGGCCCTGTGGTCAGCCCAGTTTGTCATCAATTAATAAATAGCTGACCGTTAGCGACATCGCGGAAATGGTGTACACAACAGACACCTATCGTGTATCGTCAAAGTGCAGAGATAGGAAGGTTTTGACGAGTATTTCCAGCCACTTAAGAGTGTCCGCACGCGGTTGCTCCCACAGGCATGCATCGCGGGAAAGCTCTGGCCTTTACGACCATGCGAATGATTTGGGCTAGCCCACCGTTTACACTAGAATCACCTCGAATGCTACGCAAAATTCTCTCCCTACTTGCAGTGCTCTTGTGTACGGGCTCAATGGTGGCTCACGCCCAAACCCAGGGCGGAACCGTGTCGCCACTCACCACGGATTGCTCCAGCCCTGCGAGCGCGTTTTTGCCAGAATGTGCGGGTTTGACGGCTAGTCCCTATGCTTCCAGCCAGTCCTACTCTAACGGCACTTCCGGGCAAACGTCGAATGGCCAGGCATTGTATGGGGGCGCAATGCAGATGCAACCCGCTTCCCCAACGGGTGGAAATGGCATCAATCAACGTATCCCGACCTACGTCGATCAATTTCCATTTGGAAACTCAGTCGCGAACCAGTACAACCCATATTTGTATTTGGGCATGGCGCGCAAACAACCACTCACGGAATTTCAGCGAGTTGTGGCAGGTTCGGTTGGGCAAGTCTTGCCCATTTTCGGAGCCAATCTGTTTTCCAATATCGCGGCCGGCCTGGCACCCATCGATCGCACACCGGTTACCTCGGACTATGTCGTCGGTTCCGGCGATCAGCTGCTGATCCGCGTATGGGGTCAAGTCAATTTTAATGTTCATGCGACCGTCGATCGCTCCGGGGACATTTACATTCCACAGGTCGGCAATATTGAGGTAGCAGGCCTTCATTTCCAGCAGTTGGATGGGTATTTGAGAAGCCAGCTTGGACGGGTATTTCGTAACTTCGATCTCAGCGTCAATATGGGGCAATTGCGGTCCATCCAGATCTATGTGGTCGGGAATGCCCGCCAGCCTGGAAGCTATACCGTAAGTTCGCTCAGCACGCTGGTGAACGCACTCTTTTATTCCGGTGGCCCGTCTGAGCAAGGCTCGATGCGGCGGATTGAGTTGAGGCGCAATGGAAAAGTTGTCACGATATTCGATCTCTACGATCTGTTGATCTACGGCGACAAATCACACGATGCGCCGCTGTTACCCGGGGATGTCATCTACATTCCTCCCGTAGGACCGGAAGTTGCCGTAGCTGGAAGCATCCATGTACCCGCGATATATGAATTGAAGGGAAAGGAAACAGTGGGTCAGGTGATCGCCTTGGCTGGTGGTCTGGCAACCATGGCGTCCAGGCAAGACGCGCAACTGGATCGAACTAATTCCCAGGAGGCACGGCAAACGGTCCAAATTGCCTTGAATGCCACGGGGATGGAAACGCCTCTTCGCGACGGGGATATCTTACGCATTTCCGCAATTGTCCAACAGTTTGATCAAACCGTGATTCTGCGAGGGAATGTTGCCAATCCCGGGCGATATCGATGGACGCCGGGAATGCGGATTTCAGACTTGATTCCGGATAAGGACGCTCTGCAGACGCGCGGATACTGGCAACGTAGGATTGCGCTTGGCTTGCCTGCCCCGGAATATACGCCGCTGTTTTCGGCTTACAAGGCAAATTTGCCGAGCCCGTTCGTGCCCAATGCCGCGTCAAGCTCGAATGGGTCCGGCGCCAGTGGCAGCAACTATGCCACGGGTACTTCACTGGCGGGAACTCAGAGTGAGGAATCGGCCCAACGGACTCCGGGTGCTGGGCAGACATCGCAGGCACAGATCGGAGCACCCGCGCAGGGGGGGCAGGCCGCGAAGTCTCCATCCGCCCAGACTTCTAATAATCCCGACGAAATCATCCGAGCCGCCGCATCCCGGGCCAATTCGACTCCGGAGCTGCGCTATTTCCCTCCTGGCGACCGTTTTTCGGAGGGGCAATTTCCGATTAAAAACGAATTGCTTCGCATCGCTCCCTCCATTGACTGGAGCTATGCTGTCATCCAGCGGACGAATCCTCACACGCTGGCGACTTCTCTGGTTCCGTTCAGCCTGGGAAAGGTAGTTCTCGATCATGATGAATCGGAGAATCTGCCATTGGAGCCAGGCGATGTGGTGACAGTGTTTTCGACCGCTGATATTCGAGTACCGCAGGCACAACGCGTGAAATACGTCAGCCTGCAAGGCGAGATCGTCCATGCAGGAATCTATAGCGTCGCTCCTGGGGAGACGTTGCGAGATCTCGTTGAACGTGCGGGAGGGCTGACGCCGAAAGCGTATCTCTATGGTTCGGAATTTCTACGAGAGTCGACCCAACGCCTTCAGCAGGCAAGGCTGAATCAGTACGTCAATTCCCTTGAGCAGGATATCCAGCTCTCTGGTGCAAATGCGGCAGGCTCGCTGGTTAATCCGACCGGAGCGGCGGCATTGGGAACAAGCATCCAAAGTCAGCGGGACTTGATTACGACGCTGCGCAAATTGCGCGCAACTGGACGCATTGTCCTGAATCTAAGCCCCTATAGCCGTGGCGTCGATGCGTTGCCGGATCTTCCACTGGAAGATGGCGATCAATTTGTTGTTCCCGTGATGCCTGCCACGGTGAACGTGGTCGGAGCGGTCTATGACCAGAATTCATTCCTGTATCAGCGGGGCCAACACGTGGAAGATTATCTGCGGGCTGCCGGCGGAACCACGCGCAATGCGGACAAGCGGCATGAGTTTGTGATCCGTGCAGACGGTTCTGTAATCAGCAAGCAAACAGCCGGGGGAACGCTGTTTGCCGGCGGATTTGGCGGCAAGCCTGGTTATCCAGGGGACACGGTCGTAGTACCGGAGAACGTCAACAAGACAACAATTCTGCGCGGGCTGACCGACTGGTCGGCGGTATTCTCTCAATTCGGCCTGGGTATCGCAGCTCTAACCGTACTTGGGCTGTAGCGCGTCAGCATGACTATGCCAACAGATATCAATTCGGAGCCGGCCCTGATGGATGGAACCGATCCCGCCGAACTCTCGCCGAAGAATGCAGGCGGTTCTGACGACTCTGTAGACATGCTGGATCTGGCGTTGATCCTGGCAGCAAGAAAACGATTCATCTTTCTTTTCAGTTTCGGGGTCGCCGTACTCACGGCAATTGCGGTTCTCATCATGCCCGTGTCATTTACCGCGACGACAACAATCTTACCTCCACAGCAGCAGGAAAGTTCCGCAATGGCGCTATTAGGGCAGCTTGGCGGACTGGCATCTCTGGCTGGCGGCGGTGGCGCGGCCAGCGCCCTCGGATTGAAGAATCCGGACGATCTCTACATAGGGCTGCTGCAAAGTGAGCATGTCATGGATGGCATTGTCCAGCGTTTCGACCTGATGAAGGTCTATAAAAAGAAGCTGTTGATTGATGCGCGCAAGGTTTTGAAGTCGAATACGAAAATTCAATCTGAGAAAAGTTCTCTCATTAGTATCTCTGTTCAAGACCATGACGCGAAACGAGCAGCGGCGATGGCCAATGCGTATGTGGATCAATTGCATGATCTGATGTCCCATCTTGCTGTAACTTCCGCGGCCCAACGCCGGATCTTTTTTGAGCAGCAAGTCAACCAGGAGAAAGAAAAGTTGGCGGACGCGGAAGTTGCTCTGGAAAAAACGGAAATGAAAACCGGGATCATTCAGCCGCAAGGTCAGGCGCAGGCCGTCATCGCGACGATCATGCAACTGCGGGCTCAAATCTCCGCCAGCGAAGTAGAGTTAGGAGCACTTCGCACATCTTCCACGGATCAGAACCCGGATGTCATCAAATTGCAATCTCAAATTGCCGGCTTGCGGGCGCAGCTTGCGGACTTTGAAAAAGGCCATCCTCAGTCCGCATCGATGGAAGGAAATGTCCTGACTCCGACCTCAGAAGTGCCGGCGGCCAGCCTGGAATATCTTCGCGGTATGCGAGATGTCCGGTATCAGGAGACGCTGTTTGAATTCATGACGCGACAATACGAAATGGCCAAGGTCGACGAGGCCAAGCAAAGTCAGGTGATTCAGGTGGTTGATCCTGCATTAGTTCCCGAGAGGCGCTCCTGGCCTCCGCGGACGCTGCTGACGCTGCTGGCGTTCTTTCTGGCTGCCATAGCTGCCAGTTTCTGGGTGATACTGCAAGCCGCCTACAAAGACCGGATGGAAATTCCGGAGGACGCGGACAAGATCCGTCAATTGCGCCAACTGTTGCGAGTCCGCGCTCATCGTACATAATGTGGTGCAGCTTATGTTTGCTTTTTCTATCTCGACGATTACCAACGACTGATACCGTTATGTTTCATTTTAATAAAATGAGAATAATTTCATCACTCGAACGGTAGAATCTCCTTGAATCGCTGTTGCGGAGCGGTGTAAATTTAACCAGCATCAAGTAATGTCCGGAACCATGCCCCTGACCATCTGCGGTTCCTGGTCTAAATGTAATGTCCTTCACGATTTGTACAAGTGGATACGCCTGCATCCAAGAAGAGTATCGCGCCTGGAGCGGGTCAGATGGTTGGAAAATGGAGTGCTTCCAATCGGGGATATGAAGGCATAGACTCTAGGAAGCCTTAACCATTTAAGATCGTCTGTTCGATGAACGCGGAGATCACAGACTTTGAGTAGCGAACCGTATCTTCCTCCTTCGCCGGAATACCTTGCTGGAACGCCTTCGCGGGTCAGGCACGGAGGTATTCCATGGCTGGTTCCAAACACTAGACCGGATGACACGGAAATACCCTTCCAACAGCAGACCCTCCGTTCAAAACATAGCCCCTGGTGTGCTTCGATTTGGAAGCGGGCTTTTGACTTGCTGTGCATCATCCCCGGACTGATTCTTCTTTCTCCCGTGTTGGGAATCATCGCGATTGCGGTTCGCCTGACGTCTCCTGGACCGGTCATCTTTCGTCAACAGCGCGCGGGTCGAAATCGCAAGTTATTCACAATCTACAAATTTCGTACGATGGTGGAGAATTCTGAAGCGATCGGTCCCGGACACACCGCAAAAGGAGATCCAAGGGTCACTTCCGTGGGGCACGTGCTGCGTCGGTTCAAGCTCGACGAGCTTCCCCAACTGTACAACGTGTTGCGAGGGGATATGAGTCTTGTCGGTCCGCGGCCGAAATTGCCAAACCATGACCCGGCTCCGATGGCATGTCGCCCAGGGGTCACGGGAGCCGCAACTCTTGCATTTCGCTTCGAAGCGCGTATCTTGTCGGAGGTTCCGACAGAGCACATCGAGCGCTTCTATCAGCAGTACATCGTTCCGCATAAATTAAGGCTGGATAGCGAATACATGGAACGGGCGACGCTCTTGTCCGATATAGGCATGCTTTTCGCCACGATCTTTCGAACCGGCGATCATATCACCCATGCAGAGCTGGTTGGATCCAAAACCGTTACCCTGGTTTTGAGAAACCCACCCACCTTAAGAGCTAACGAAAAATTAATCAATACGGCAATCAGCGAGAACTAGTTCGCGACCCGAACGTGACAGCTGCGGCGCCGCAAATTCTAGAGTCAGCCGCATGCATGGCCGTCAAGCTCGGATCACGGGCTCCGCGCCGCTGTTCGCGTGTCTGGCTCCACAATACCTTAGTGCAATCCAGGCGTGGAAAGGGATTTCTTCCATGCCGTCAGCCGGCCTCTTCATCGAAGCACACGGCTACCTTGCCGCAGCGGCCGGAAGCCATCAAGGCATAAGCTTCGCCGACGCGGGCAAGCGGATAACGATGCGTGACGAGACTCGATGGAAAAAGCTGCCAACGCACCAGACGCTCCACCAATTCTTCCATTCTCCAGATGGATGTGACCCAGGAACCGTAAATCGTTTTCTGGTCATGCATCAAATCCGCGGATGGCTGAAACTGCACTGTACCGCCTTCACCGAGAAAAACGATTCGCCCCCAACGTCGAGTAGCCCGGATCGCGGTCGCTCGGGCATCTGAATGCCCCGAGCATTCGACAGCACGCTCCACTCCGCGCCCCGACGTTAACGCTAGTATTTCCGCAACATTGTTCGGCCCGGACGGAATCACTTCGTCGCAGAGCCCAAGATCGCGTGCCAATTGCAGCCGTTCCGGCAACACATCGATTCCGAAGATGCGGTTTACGCCCAGCTTGCGGCAGAGTGCCGCCGCTGCCATCCCAACCGGACCGAGCCCCGTGATCAGTACCGCATCATTTCCACTGACGCCAATTTTTTGCAAACCCTCATACGCTGTGCCGAACCCGCATGCAACTTGTGCTCCATCCGTATACGAGAGAGCATCCGGCAGCGACACCAAATCCTTCTCTTCTGCAAGAAGGTAATCCGCCATGCCACCGTCTCGCTGCCAACCGTAGGCTCGCCGATACGTCTCGCTGGTGCAGGAAATCATATAACCTCGGCGGCAATCATTGCACAGACCGCATCCGGAAATGTGATACACGATGACGCGATCGCCAATCGTGAAACGTCTGCAGCCTGGTCCCGCCTGTACAATCTGTCCGCAAGGTTCGTGCCCTGCAATCACTCCCTGGTATCCCTCGGGCCCCTTCCCCAAATGTTCGCGATAGATGGCGCGAATGTCCGATCCGCAGATGGTGGAAGCCTTCATACGCAGCAGCACCTGCCCCCAACCTGGCTCCGGTATCGCGTAGGAGCGAATTTCCGCGGTGCTGTTGCCGGGCAACACCGCGCCCTGCATTTCATCTCCTGCTTTCACGTTTATCTCGCTCGTCACACTTCCCTTTCATCATCGTCAAGCCGGCGTGATGATTCCATTCTCATCCCAAAGATCGTGCCACGACTGGTTTTGCTTCCACAGAAAAACCTGGCCTTTGATTAACCGGCACTTTCGGTCGGCAGCGGCAACTCGTTCCATTTCATCTGCAGATAGCGGATCTTCCACAACCGCGCGCAGATTCGCCGCATAGTTGCGCGGATGGACGGAAAACGGAATCACCACCTCGCCTCGCTGCACCGCCCATTTGAGACAAACTTCAGCCGCGTGCACATGATGATTGTCCGCAATAGCGCGAATGACCGGATCGTCGAGCGGCGATGTATCCGACGGCGTTCGATCCCTTTCCGGGCGCCCGGGCGAACCCAGCGGGCAGTATCCGATCGGCTGAATTTGTTTACTGAGGAGGTACTGGAAAAATTCGGTCTGTTGAAGGTGCGGATGCAACTCCATTTCATTACATGCAGGACGAATGCGAGCATCCTTCAGCAGCAATTCAAGTTTCGGAATCGTCATATTCGAAGTTCCGATATGGCGAACCATTCCCTGCTCCACCAGTTTCTCCATCGCACCCCATGTCTCCATGAACTCTGCGTGGATGTACGGACGAGCACCTGGACTTCGCATATCGACATCGCAGCCAGGCGGGTGATAGTTGGGAAATGGCCAGTGGACAAGATAGAGATCGAGATACTCGACCCGTAAATCGCGAAGCGACTGCTTGCATGAGGCCTCTACGTCCTTCGGAGCATGCTTGTCATTCCATAGTTTGGAGGTGATCCAGAAATCCTTGCGCGGCGCAATCACGCCCCATACGGATTCGAGCGCTTCGCCGATGTAAGCTTCATTGCCATAAACCGAGGCGCAGTCAAACTGGCGATATCCGATTCTCGCCGCGTCGAGCACAGCAGCAGCGATCTCGCTTGCACTGACCTTGTCGGAGCCAAACGTGCCCAAACCAATGACCGGAATCCGAGCGCCGCTTGCGAGGGTACGATGCGGCACTCGCGCTGGATCGATCGACTCACCACTGATTCGTTTTCGTTGCGTCATCGGACTCGATTCCTACATTCATCCGCATTGCGAGTTACAAACTGCCCGTCAGGGTCCAGGCATACAACACACCATCAACGCCGGTGACGACATATTGCGTTCCATCGAGCTCATAAGTCATCGGCGCGGCAAAGTCGACCAGGCCCCCTGGTCGCGTGTGCCATAGCACCTGTCCGTTTGCAGGGTCGAGCGCCAACAGGTTGCCGGAAGCATCCGCGGTAAACAGCAGATGTCCTGCCGTGGTCAAGACGCTCGCATCTCCGCGACCCTTGCCGCTGTCTCTTTGCCAGCGGATTTTCCCAGTCTGATAGTCGAGAGCCAGCAACATTGAACTTGCCACCAGGGGAACCGTGCCGCCACCCTGATGATCTGTCGGACGAACGCCGGGGCTGAGATACCACATGCTGTCGCCGCGCCACGCGTTGAAGTAGAACAGGCCTGTCTGCGGATCGAAGCTGGGCGACATCCAACTTGTTCCGCCGTCCTCTGCAAGTGTGATCAGCGTGCCGTCCAACTGCGGTTCCTTCGCCGGATTCGGAATGGGACTTCCATTGGAATCCACGCCCTTGGCCCAGTTCACTGCACTGAACGGGATAGTCAGCAGATTCTTTCCGGTCACACGGTCGAGCACAAAGTAGTAGCCGTTTCGACTTGCCTGCGCCAGCAGCTTGCGTGGCTTTCCATCGAACGACGCATCAATCAAAACTGGGGTCTCCACTGCATCCCAATCATGCGTATCATGCGGAGATGCCTGAAAGTACCAGACGATTTTTCCTGTATCGGCATTGAGCGCAAGGATGGAACATGTATATAGGTTGGCCCCTGCCCGACCCGCGCCTGCCAACACTGGATGCGGATTGCCGGTTCCCCAGTAGATCAGGTTCAGCTCCGGATCATAGGTACCCGTAAACCACGCCGGGCCGCCGCCGTGAAGCATGGCCTGTTCGTTCGGCCAGGTTCGCGCTGCCGGCGTGCCTGCCTTCGGAACCGTAGAGGTCTTCCAAACAATCTTTCCAGTTTCCCAGTCGAGCGCTTCAATAAAGTGCGGCACGTTCGCCGAATCCCCGGAGGTGCCGAGGACAACCAGCCCTTTGACGATCAATGGAGCAACACTGAGGTAGTAGCCGAATTTGACGTCCGCGACAGTATCCTCCCATATCTTCTTCCCATTGCGAGCGTCGAGGCAGAAGAAATGCGCGTCCGTCGTCCCGAAATACACTCGGCCCTTATAAAACGCCACGCCGCGTTGTCCAAGGTGGTCGCCTTCTGCCGGGCGATGAAATTGCCAAATTTGTTCTCCTGTTTTTGCATCGATCGCCCATACGCGATTTGGCACGGCGAAATAAAGAATTCCGTCGACCTCCAGGGGTGTTGATTTCAACGCGGCCGCGTGGGTTTGGAAGGCCCATGCCAGCTTCAGCGATTTGACGTTACTCTGGTTGATCTGCGTCAACGGGCTGAACCGCCGGCCGGAATAATCGCCGTTGAACGTAGGCCACGAGCCCTTCACAGATGGAATGGATTCCGTGAGGGTGGCGTTCTGCGCCGGCAGGCAGGTCGCACTGGCCAATAGCAGAAGGGCTGTGACCCATGCGCTACTTGAGCGTTTCAAGGTATGCAAAAACGTCATGTATGTCCTTGTCTGTATATTTGCTGAGTAACTCCAGATGCTCTGCCAGCGGATCGTGCACCTGCACTTTCGCCTGCTGCAACGGCCACGAATGATACCATCCATCCTGATCCAGAATGGCTACATAGAACGCATCGAGGTGCAGTAGCTTGCCATGAAACTGTTTGCCGGACGTTAACGTAACCGTGGCAGTGACGGCATCGTGTGACGGATAAAGGAACTGCGCTTCCAGATCGGCGGGCGAATATTTCTTCGCAATCCCCGCCAGATCTCCGGTAGGCGAGTGACACGTCGCGCACTTCCCGGCTCCATAAAAATATCGCTTTCCTGCTTCGGCATTTCCGGTGAGAAGCTGCTTCAGCGAATAGCCGCCCGCAAGGCCTTCTGGCGACACCACACTGGCGGCCGCGATACGGGCATGCAGAAATGCGACAATGTCGGAAATTTGCGCCGAATCCATCATTGGAAATGCCGGCATCCCTTTATCGGGGCGACCGTCCTGAATTACCGGCGCAATCAGATTGCCGTTCTCATCGTGGCGCACAAGTGTAGACTCGACCAGATTCGGCCCCATGCCTCCCAAAGCGTCGGTGCCATGGCAGGCCGCGCAGGATTGCCGGAAGTCCGCTTGCCCGCGCTGCACATTTTTATCCTTCATCGGATCGGTCTGTGCCGGCGCGCGTAGTGCAAACGCAAACATGCATGCGATAGATATCCAACGCAAAAAGTGACGGAGACGTAGTCGCAGGGATTGAAAATCGGTCATGATACTTCCATATTCCACAAGGTAGAAGGGGTAATTGACAAGTCTCACAATCCTTCCGCTGCTGGCAGCTTCGAGATTTCACCGTCGAACAATTGTTTTTTGCCGCGCGCTCGCAAAAACCGCAGGATATTAATTCCTCCAGTCCAGAATCACCTTGCCGCAATCCCCAGTCTTCATCACCGCGAATCCTTTTTCGAATTCCTGCCATGGAAACCGATGCGTAATCACCGGACGAATATCCAGACCCGACTCCAGCATCACCGTCATCTTGTACCAGGTTTCGTACATCTCGCGGCCATAAATACCTTTCAATGTCAGCATATTAAAAATGACACGATGCCAGTCAATCGCGATTTCCTGGCTGGGAATACCAAGCATCGCAACCTTGCTGCCGTGACTCATGTTCGCCAGCATGTCGCGAAAGGCTGTCGGATTGCCTGACATTTCAAGGCCGACATCAAAACCCTCTACCATGCCCAATTCCTTCTGAGCTTCTGCAAGCGTCTTCTTTGTTGGATCAACGGCCAACGTGACGCCCATGGTTTTGGCCAGTTCCAGGCGAAATGGGTTCAGGTCAGTAATGACGACATGCCTCGCGCCCGCATGACGCGTGACTGCCGCGGCCATCAGCCCAATCGGTCCGGCTCCTGTGATCAAGACATCCTCACCGAGAACTGGAAATGATAACGCTGTGTGAACCGCATTGCCAAAGGGATCAAAGATCGAAGCAATCTCCAGCGACACATTCGGATGATGACGCCAAATATTACTCATCGGTAGAGAGATGTACTCTGCAAAAGCGCCCGGCCGATTGACGCCGACTCCGCGAATTTGCGCGCACAAGTGACGACGTCCCGCCAGACAATTTCTACAGCGTCCGCACACCACGTGGCCTTCCCCGCTGACAATCATCCCTGGGCGAAAATCCGTGACGTTCGACCCGACATCGACAATTTCGCCGACAAATTCGTGCCCAATTACAGTAGGAACCTGAACCGTCGACTTCGCCCAACTGTCCCATTCGTAGATGTGCAGATCGGTTCCGCAAATGCCGGTCATCTGAACTTTGATCAACACATCGTTGATGCCAATCGACGGCATGGGCACATCGTCTACCCATAGCCCACGCTCATCGCGATTCTTCACCAGTGCCTTCATGAATCTCTCTCTCCAGAGTGATGGATCACGCAGACAGCGCTTTTCGCTCCGCCCACTGCCTACACGCGGGCAGATATCGTGCAATTTCTTGTCCACTCTTCTTATCGTGCAGGCTAACACCGAATAGCGGTTTCAACGAACTGTCGTTCAATCCTTGACCTTAGGAAATTGTAAAGTTTCGCTTCCACTCACACCGGAACTGAATAGAATGGCTGCATGCCAATTTCCGAACCCACGGGACAAGGTATCAGCCAATTTGCTGAGCTTGGAATTGCTTTCCTGCTGTCAGCAGCGATTGGGCTGGAACGTGAGATTCGCCATAAGAGCGCCGGTCTTCGAACCTACACCGTAGTCGGTACTGCAGCGGCTCTCTTTTTGCTGATTTCAAAATACGGCTTCACCGACATCTTGGTGGCCGATCGCATTGTTCTGGATCCTTCCCGAGTCGCAGCCCAGATTGTCACGGGAATCGGGTTCATTGGCGCTGGATTGATTTTTGTACGCGACGATCGAGTTGCTGGACTGACAACTGCTGCGACTGTCTGGCTTGTCACTGGAATTGGCATGGCATGTGGCGCCAGCCTGCCATGGCTGGCCGTGGCTGCCACTGTCGCGTACTTCATCGTCGCGCTGGTGTTTCCGCTGATTTTGAGAGTTCTTCCTGGTTCGCAGGTTCCCACAGAACAAAGCGAGAACCCGCGCCATGACTAAATCGTGCGCCAATCACGGACTCACGATCCGAGTCTGGGCGCTCAGATCGCTTTTTTCTATTCCGCACGCCAAGATGTTTCGGGAATAGCGCCTTCGCACCGGGCGCTTCGGCGGGGAGAGTTTCTTTGGCAGCGGTTTAGGAAATTCGCAGCTAGTCGTCAGCGCAGCAAAGGGCCACGCACAAGTTTAAGTTTCGCCTGGAAAAATAAACTTGCCATCGGCGCGGAGTTGACTCACTTGATTCAAGGCATTTTTGGTTTTTTCTTCGTCGAGACCAGTATCGCGGGCAAGATACGCCAATTGCGTCGGCGCCGCAAAACCGGTACCCGCTGCCTCGACGATTTCGGCGATCTTCAGGATCACGTCCTGGCGGATAGCGGTGAATTCTGTCCAGTCACCCGTCTTTCCATAGGCGAACAATTCCAGTTGGAATGCTGCGCCCGTAAAACTGGCGACTCGAACCCTGGAGCCGGTGTCGATGGCAGGATGGTTGTCGAGCATGTTTTTTATGCGGTCCAGAATGAAGCGAAGTTGATCTACTCGCGATTCGATTCGAAGCGAAAAGGTCTGATTGAGAAGCAATTTAGGACGCGCTTTCATGTTTTCAAACTGCATCGTCGCCAGCAGTCCGTTCGGAACGACCAGCATATTCTGGTCGAGGGTTCGCATTTTCAGCGAGCGCAGTCCTATATCTTCCACCGTGCCCACCCGGTCGCCGATCTTGCAGAAGTCTCCGACCTGCACCGCTTTGTCCATCAGCAATGACACGCCCCCAATCAGGTTCTCGAGTGTTTTTTGAGCACCCAGAGCAATCGCCAGTCCGCCGATGCCAATCCCTGCAAGCGCTGTCTTCACATTCAAGCCAAACATGGCTAGCACAACCAACAGCGCGATGATCAGCATCACCACACGCGTGATGCGCTGCATCAGAATCAGAATCGACTCTCCGCCGCTGCGATGCTCACGCGAGTATTGCACTGCTTCGCTGAAGCCCCGGTCAGAGACTCTGCTGACCAGCCACGCCAGGCATGCCGCCAACAGCGCGGCAATCAGTCGAAAGTAGTAAGCGCGATACAAAAGCGGGATCGCTATCAAATAGACGAAACCAGCGTGGATCAGGAGCGCAAGGATGCACTTGAGCGGCAACCCGAGAGGCGTTTGCCAGATGGTTGAAACGGGAAGTTTTCTTAGCCTTAACCAGGCGCGTCTGGGTAGACTCACTAGAAAGCTAAGAAACAATGCCAATACCCATGACAGTGGGATTGAGATTAGCCATCCAGCCCACTGTCGAAGTGACATTCCTAACAGTTGTGGCCCACGTCCGACCAGAATTGCGAAGCGATCGAGTCCGGTAGGGTTTTGCTCTTGCAGCGCGGCATACATCGCGGGGATTTCCGCAACCGTCTCTTTCGACAGCAACCAGATTTTTCCCGCGACCGGGTCATTTACGCGCACCAGCGTGACGTCCAGGGTCGTATCGCCCACTGCAATAACACCAGCATGTACCTGGCCCGGCGGCAACCCCGCTTCAATGTCGCCTTCAGGATCATTGCTTAAAAGATTGACATTGCCTTTATAGTAGGTGCGCAATGCCGAAAGTTCACGGGCGATCCGCATCAGGTCCACCGGATGACGGGGATCCTGTTGCAAGTACAAGGCAACGGTGGCGAAGTCACGGCGTTGCCCGGCCTTTAGACCGCCGATCATTGAACTGCGAGGAGTCTCGCGTCCAAGCGGATCAAGCTTTGGCGCTGGTTGAGCGCTGGGCGTAGCAGGTTCTGCGGAATTCGGAAACTCTCCGAATAAAGGCGTGCTCACCGCAAAAAACGAAACAGCCAGCACCATGCTCCAGGTGGAAGCGCGAAAAATCGACCTCCATGTGCAGTGTCGATTTTCGCCTGGAAACGACATCGATGCGTCCGATCTATGAAACGGCAGCGCCTCTTTCAAATGTCGAGAGGCTAATCCTTACAAATCGAAAATTCTCTTTCTAGACTCTGTTTCTTTTATCCAACAACTGCGCAGAACGAAAATTATCGAACGGCCACGGCTTCTGCTTTTTCGCTTCTCTCCTCTGCGAATGCTGCCGCCTTACCGGCGTCCAGAACCCGCTGCCCATCCAAATATCCGAAAATCTGGATCACCTTTGCGATCACACCAGTCCATCCGGTCTGATGACTCGCTCCCAGACCAGCGCCGTTGTCGCCGTGGAAGTATTCAAAGAACAGAAGGTAATCCTTCCAGTAAGGATCGGTCTGAAATTTTTCCGTACCTCCGTAGACCGGACGCCTCCCGGACGAATTGCGGAGAAAGATGCGCTCAAGTCGATTGGCAATCTCGCGGGCCACCTCGAAAAGGTTCATCAATTTTCCCGATCCTGTGGGGCATTCAATTTTGAAATTGTCGCCGTAGTACAGATAGAAGGAGAGCAACGCCCGAATCAACAGTGCATTGACCGGCATCCATATCGGCCCGCGCCAGTTGGAGTTTCCTCCGAACATTCCCGTGTCTGATTCGGCCGGCAAATAATTCACCTTGTATTCCTGTCCTTCCACATAAACCACAAACGGATGCTGGTCGTGGTACTTGGATAGTGCGCGTATCCCATGCGGGCTCAGGAATTCGTTCTCGTCCAGCATGCGCGTTAAAATTCGCCGCAACCTGGTTTCATTTACCAGCGCCGCCATGCCGCGCCCGCCGTACCCGTAATGTCCGGGACCGGTTGCGTGGATGCTGTCGCGCAGTTCCGGCATAGCTTTCAAGCGCTGAAACATTGCCTCACTAACACGCGGCACACGTTCCCGCTGCCACGGCTCAACCACGGTCGTCGCGCACAGGGGCAGCAAGCCCACCATGGAGCGAACCTTAAGCCGCCGGGCCGTCCCGTCGGGCAATCGCAAAACGTCGTAATAAAAACCATCCTCCTCGTCCCACATACCTTCCGGACCGGTCTGGTTCATCGCCCGAGCGATCCAAACAAAATGATTGACGAACTTGATCGCCATATCTTCGTACATGGGGTCGTTGGCCGCCAGTTCGACCGCGATTTCCGCCATGTTCTGGCAGAACATCGAAACCCATGCAGTCCCGTCCGCCTGTTCCAGGTGACCGCCCGTGGGCAGCGGCGAACTGCGATCGAAAACGCCGATGTTATCGAGTCCGAGGAAGCCGCCTTCAAACAAATTCTTTCCAAATCGATCCTTGCGGTTCACCCACCAACTGAAGTTCATGGTCAGTTTGGCAAACGAGCGCTTGAGAAATTCGATATCACCTTTCCCCTTCAGGGCCTGCTCCGTCCGGTAGAGGAAAATCGTCGCCCAGGCATGCACCGGCGGATTGACATCGCTGAAGTTCCACTCGTATGCCGGTATTTGACCCGTCGGATGGAGAAAGAATTCCTGCAGCATCAGGTCCAGCTGTTGCTTGGCGAAATCTGTATCGACCGCGGAGAGAGCGATGGCGTGGAAGGCCAAATCCCACGCCGCAAACCATGGATACTCCCATTTGTCCGGCATGGAGATGATGTGCTGGTTCAGCATGTGAAACCATTCGCTGTTCCGCATCATCCGCGCTCCGGATTTCATCGGGTCGGCATTGTGTTCTCTCAGCCACAGATCTACATCGAAAAAGAAGAATTGCTTTGACCAAAGCATCCCGGCCAGGGCCTGGCGCATGACCAGAGCGGCATCTTCACTCACCCTGGACGGAGTGATCGATTCGTAGAACTCGTCGGCTTCGCGTTTGCGAGTTTCCATGGTTGCCGCAAAATTTCGGAATGGATCGCCCACGGCAGCAGGCGCCAGGTCACTGAGCCGCAGTCGGATCGTCGCTGTCTTCCCTGCTCCGACACTTATCTGATAATGCGCTGACGATTTCGTTCCGAACTGGCGAGGATTGACGGCCTCACGTTTTCCGTTCACGACGTAATCGTTGATCCCATCTTTCACGTATGGAGAAGCATTCGGCTGTCCGAAGATTCGCTGGTTGTTCGTCTCATTCTCCGTAAACAGAAGCGGAACATCTCCCTCGCAATACAGATATCGTTCGCCCAGATCGGCATGCGAGGCCGCAATCGATGGATATGCGGTTTCCCCTGAAACCTGGCGCAACAGTGGCTTCGACGTTCCTGGCCACCACGTCCAGATATTGCGAAACAATAGTGTCGGTAATACATGCAAAGTAGCTGGTTCCGGCCCTCGGTTGCTGACACTGATCTGGATAAGCAGATCCTCTGGCGACTGTTTCGCAAACTCGACGAAGACATCAAAGTAACGATCTTCGTTGAACACGCCGGTATCCAGCAGCTCGTACTCCATGTCGCCCCGATTTCGACCACGATTTGTCTGGATCAGGTTGTTGTAGGGATATGCCGCCTGCGGATACTTGTACAAATACTTCATGTACGAGTGGGTAGGGGTGCTGTCGAGGTAGAAGTAATATTCCTTGACGTCTTCGCCGTGATTGGCCTCACTGTTCGTCAGGCCAAACATGCGCTCCTTCAGGATTGGGTCTTTCCCGTTCCATAGAGCCACGCTAAAGCACAGCAGCTGCTTATCATCGCTGATACCGGCAATCCCGTCTTCCCCCCAGTGGTAGGCGCGCGAGCGGGCTTGATCGTGGCTGAAATAATCCCAGGCATTGCCGTCCTGGCTGTAGTCCTCGCGAACGGTTCCCCATTGCCGCTCGCTCAGGTAGGGTCCCCACTTTTTCCACGGGGATTTGACGCTGCTTGCCTCTTCCAGCCGAGTTGATTCCCGATTTTGAGCCATTTTGCTCCCCCCTGTTTCGCAATCCTGTGTTTTCGACCTCACGCCCGGCGAAACACCTCGGTACGTGCCACAATGCCGCTCTAGTGGCGAAGCTTAGGATCCAAATGATTCATCCTTCCTGGCAGCCACTGCGGGCGGATTTTGAGCCGTTCCAAGCGAAGCCGAATTTGCGCATGATCCCTTGGGTCGACGCTTAGGTTGGTGTGCAAACTGATTGCCAACGCAAATTGGATGTGTAAATACTCGAATTCCAGTGATATACAATCACTTTTCCGCGGAGTAACTCCAATTTGCTGGACGAAGCGCCCAACAGACTGGAGTTACTCCTAAATGTCGGAGCCAGATTCGGACTTGGAGGGCAAGGAGACAACCCATTTGCTGCAGTTAGAATCCCAGCAAGCAATATCGATCCGAATCGTTTCGGGCTACTAGAAGTTGAGTGACAGCTCCCTGCGGGTTGCTAGATATGCGGCCTTTATGCGTAAGAGGCCATCGTGCCCACTGATCAATCAGCTGCATAAATCCCAAAAGTGCCGCCGCGTAGAAGCAGCGTAGCACTACTACCGAATATCAAATTTTTGGAGGTTGCACATGCTTCTATGTTTCAAAAGCAGGATTGGAGTCGCTGCGAGGCTCGCTGGTATCTGCAGCATCCTACTGATAACAATTGCCTTAGCGTCGACCTCTTGGGCTCAAACTGCGGTGACCGGCGGGTTGAATGGCGTAGTGAAAGACTCCACGGGAGCTGTGGTACCGGACGCGACGGTGACTATCATCGACACCTCTACCGGGGGTACACGCGTATTGACGACAAACGCCACGGGTCGTTACACCGCTCCGTTTCTCAAGCCCGGAAAATATACGGTCTCAGCAACGGCCCAGGGACTCCAGTCCAACACGACGTCCGTCGAAATTCTGGTAAGCCAGCAGTCCGCAGCTAATCTCACGGTTTCACCGACCGGGAGCAAACAGACAGTCACGGTAAGCGCGAACAATGCACAATTAATCGACACGCAAAGCGCCAATCTGACCACGACGTTTACGACGCAGCAGTTTGAGGACTTGCCCAATCCCGGCGGCGACATCACCACCATCGCCTTCACCGTCCCCGGTATTGTGGTGAACACGAACGGCGCCCACGGCGCTTTCAACGGCAGTTTTAGTTCCAGCGGACTCCCGGGCATTTCCAATTTGATTGTCATTAACGGCTCCGACAATACAGACTCATTCTTCAATGACGCCACCGCCGGTGCGTCCACGCTCAGCATTGGCCAGAATGAGATTGCGCAGGCCTCCATCGTGCAAAACGGCTACAGTACGGAATGGGGAAGGCAGGCGGGCGCGGTCGAAACCTACGTCACAAAAAGCGGAACCAACCGGGTCCACGGACTGCTGAACTATACGTACAACAGCGACGGGCTGAACGCGAACGACTTCTTCAACAACCTGGTCGGCACCCCGCGACAGAAAGCGGTTTCCAACCAATACGCAGCCCAGATCGGCGGTCCGATTATCCGCAATAAGCTATTCTTCTTCGCCGACACAGAAGGCATTCGCTACACACAACCCTCGGCCAGCTTTGTGAACTTCCCCACCGCCGCACTCCAAAACACGGTGCTGAATACGGTTCCCGCCGCCAGCGTTCCACTCTATTCGCAGATGTTCAATCTATTGCAAACCTCGCCGTTTTATAGCACCGCCGCGCCGATCACCACTGGAAGCGGACCGTTGCAGGATGCCTCCGGAGCTTTGGGATGCGGCAGCTATGCAGGAACTCCGGTCTTCGGCCAACCCAATACCTATTTCGGGACCGCGCCGTCGGGTGGTGTCGCCGTCCCCTGCATGACCGCTGCGCAGGGTGTGACCCACGGAGCGCTGCGGGAATGGATGGCTATTGGCCGTCTCGACTGGAACCTCAGCGACAAGCAGAAGATTTTCGTTCGCGTCAGCGACGATCAAGGCTTCCAGCCGAACTTTGTCAGCGTCGTCAATCCGGTGCTGGACGTACAAAGCAGTCAGCCGATCTGGAACGCTCAATTCAACCACACCTACGTCTTCAGCCCTAACCTGACCAACCAGTTCATCATGTCCGACTATTACTATTCCTTCCCATTTGGGCCGGCCAACTTACAGGCAACTCTGGCGGCCTCGCCTACGCAATTTTTTGAGGAATACGACGGCGGAACCAACGTTTCCCCCGGAATGGGACAAGGAGGCACCGTCGGTTTCAATTGGGGCGGCAATCCGACAACAACAAACTCCACCCAGTACCAATTTGTCGACGATATTTCCTGGCTGAAGGGCAACCACAATTTGAAGTTCGGAGCGAACTTCAAGCGATATGACGTGACCGACGGCTACCCTTCGGTGAACACGTATGGCGGCTATTATTTCTTCAACTCTCTAGGCGATCTGGCCGGTGGTGTGTTGCCAGGATCATCCGATTCAAATTTCAATCAGACCTTCGATTCCGTGAAGCACATCCACATCGCCGGCTACAACTATGGCATTTACGGGCAAGATGAATGGAGGGCGACGCCCCGGCTGGTGTTGGATTACGGCGTTCGCATCGATCGCAATGGAAATCCTCTCTGCACCACCAATTGTTTTTCGCGGTACTTGGGCACTTTCCCCGATACCAGCGCGACTCTGGACACGCCCTACAACTCAACCATCGCCACCGGATATAGCAATTCCTTCGATTCGCTTGAACTGGCGGTGATTCAGCCACGCTTCGGTTTCAATTGGGACACTACCGGCCAGGGCACGTCGATACTGCGCGGCGGCATAGGCTTGTTCGCGGATACATTTCCCGGAGCGCTGATCGAGAACCAGTACCTGGATTTTCCTGACTTGTACAATGCATTCGTGGAAGCCGGCAATGTGGCCCTGGGTCCGGGAAGCGCGCCTGCCTTTGCGGCCGCTTCCTACGGCGTCCTCAACACCGGATTTTCCCAGGGACTTAGCGCCAACCAATTGGCGGCGGCGCTGCCGGCTGGCGTTCCTTTTTTCGCGCCCAGCCATTACGTCTCCCCGCATCACATGGTGAACGCAAAATATCTGGAGTATAGCCTGCAGTTCCAGCGGCAGCTTGGCCCTTCGGACGCGGTGATCCTGTCCTACGTCGGCAATCATGGCTACGATCTGGTCAGCTACGATTACGGCAGCAATCAAAACCTGGCCGGCAACGCGTACACGCCGTCTTCAAACTACACCAGTTTCGAGGACGTTCCGTTGAATCCGCCCGATCCTCGGTTTGGACAGATGGGAATTATCAACGCCAATGCCAGGTCCGGATATAACGGCGTTTGGATCGAATACAAGCACATCGACCAGCATGGCCTGACCACGAACATTTCTTATACGTATTCGCATGCCATCGACGATATTTCCAACGGCGGACAAGGTGAGGTTTTCAACAACAACGGTTTCGGCAACCAGATCGTGCCGAACCAGCCGGGCAAGTTGATGTATTCCAATGCGGACTATGATATTCGCCACAATTTTCTGCTCGACCTGACGTACCTGGAGCCGTACCACTTTCAAAACAAATTTGTGCAGGCTGCCGCCGCTGGATGGACGGTTGCCGGAAAGGCCTACTGGCGTTCCGGGGAGCCCTTCAGTGTGCTGAATAACAACGCGGAAAACGATCTCAACAACGGCACTGGCAACGGGACCGTCCTGGCAGATGTGCTAACCAATGACTTCAACCATTTCTGCAATTCGTATTCGCACCCCTGTTTTCAAGGGCACTACTTTAACGGCTCCGGCGTATCGATCCCGGACATTTATGGAGATCCTGCACAAGCCAATTTCGGCAACGTGCCGCGCAACGCGTTTTATGGGCCGCATTATGCCGACGTGGATTTGAGCCTGTATAAAAACGTGTTCCGGCGGGGCAGCACACAGCTCAAGGTGGGCGCACAGGCCTTCAATATTTTCAACCACACGAATTTTGCTGCGCCGCAAAACGACGCGTCGCTTGCTGGAGAAGGCTTCGGCACCATCAACAGCGATGTGGTCGCACCCACCAGCCCGTATGGAGCATTCGGTTCTCCAGGTTCGGGTCGAGTCATGGTAGTTACGGGCCGGTTTAATTTTTAAGAAGCACACTTCGCCCGCCGAACTAATTCAAGCATTTTCATCCTAGATAAGTACCGCTCCTTATGGATCGAACCGTCAGTGCATGAATCCAGGTCGTTTTGAAGTCTGACACTTCAAAGCGACCTGAATTTTTCTACTTCGCGGCGAAGCTCTCCCGAAGATTTGCCTGGAATAGATTTGCCGCCGCGTTGGCTGAAACTAATCGTCCACGTCTGCGGGGGGAACAAGTTCCGTGCCAGAATCCAGCAGGCCAAATTTCGCCAGGTGGTTTCCGCATTTCTTAAGGCTGCTCGCCGACCTTTTCCGAGCCAAGCAGAACAAAGGCGCTCAGCGCGCTGGCCATCGACAGCCCTGCCGCGATCCAGAGGATGACTCGATATCCCGAGACAAATGACTCGTCAATTGCGTGGCGAATGCGCGCGTCGCTGCTGTTTGCTGCGGCTAGTTTTGGACGCTGTTCATCCACGGCATGGCGTTCTGTCGATGTTAGAGAGAGAGGGATGAGGCGTTGATTCAGGCTGTGATTGAAGCTTGCGTATAGCACCCATCCAAAAACGGCCACGGCCAGCAGGCCGGCGATCCGCGAGACGGCATTATTGATTCCCGACGCGGTTCCCACCTCGGTCCCAGGCACAGAATTCATCACTGCCGTAGTCAACGGTGCGACACTCACCGCCATCCCAAAGCCGAGAATCAGGACTGCCGGAAAAAACGTAGTCCAATACGAACCGCCGATGCTGGGCACAACCAGAAGTACGAACCCCAGTCCGGCAATCAACGGCCCAATGGTCAGCGGAGTTTTCGCGCCATAGCGTGCAATCAGTCCGCCTGACCAGCGAGACAGAAAGAAGATCAGCAAAATCAAAGGAAGCAGAGCGGCTCCGGCCTTCGTTGCCGAATAGTGCTGCACCTGGATCAGGTTCAGCGGAAAGAAGAACAATATGCCGCCGAAAGCTGCATACAGAAAGAAGGTAAGCAGGTTGGCTCCGCTGAAGGTATGGGAACGAAAGAGCGCAAATGAAACCATAGGCGCAGAGGAGCGTGCCTCAACAACCACAAAGCCGACGAGCGAAGCTACGCCAATCACGGCCGCAACAATGACCGCGGTTCCTCCGCGGGAAGCTTCAATCAATGCGAAAGTCACACCGCCCAGCCCAACCGTGGCAAGCAGAGCTCCCTGCCAATCGAGCTTGCTCGGCGCTTCAGTATTTCGGCTCTCCGGCACTTGCCAAAGTGTCAGAAGCACCACAACAATCGCGACCGGAGGATTGATAAAAAATACCCAGCGCCAAGAGGCGTGATCGACCAACCACCCGCCTAGCACAGGCCCAACAGCCGCAGTGATTGCCGTGAAGCCGGACCATGTTCCGATCGCACGGCCCCGTTGCTCGGCTGGAAAGGAAGCGCTGATCAGAGCCAGGCTTCCCGGAACAAGCAGGGCCGCACCGACGCCCTGAAGTCCACGTGCAACGATCAGCGGAGCGATCGATGCGGTGAGTCCGCACCACATTGATCCCAGCGCGAACAAGATGACACCGAAGACAAAAATCTTTCTGCGTCCATAAATGTCACCAAGAGAGCCACCCACCAACAGCAGTGAAGACAGCAACAACGCGTATGATTCCACCACCCATTGCACATCTGAAATAGTCGCGTGCAGTGCAGTCTGCAATGCAGGCAGAGCAATATTCACCACGGTGCCGTCAATAAACGCCAGGCTCGATCCCAGGATGGTAGCGGCTAATATCCAGACGCCATTGGAGCCGCAAGGTTTCGACGACGATGCGGACAGAATCGCGGCTTCATCGCACGGCGGTTTCACTGTTACCGTCATTGGCGGAATAACCTGGATATTGCGATTTTCTGGTTCTACCTGGTTGAGTCAGCACCGATGTCCCGCGCACTCAGGCGCGATTGTTGCCTAAGGAAATGGCAGCTCGCGATCCTTAGGGAAGGACGCTTTCAACCGCCGCTGTCAGGGTCGCGAAATCGTACGATGCGTCGTGGCGAATTCCGTTAATAAAAAATGTCGGAGTTCCATTGACGCCGCTGCGCACCCCGCCGCGAAAGTCCGCCTTCACTTTCTCTTGATATGTATGCTCCGCAACTGCGGTCAGTAATTGGGAAGAAGAAAGGTCGAGCGTATCGGAGAGTTCGAGCAACAAGGACTCGCCCAGCTGTTGCTGATTTTCGTACAGCAGATCGTGCATCTGCCAGAATTTTCCATGCGCTCCGGCGAACTCCGCAGCTTCCGCGGCCGGCTCCGCCCAGGGATGAAGCTGGGTCAACGGAAAATTGCGGAACACAAATGCGAGCCGTTTTCCAAAATGTTTTTGCAGCCTTTTCATAATCGGATAGGCCTGCCCGCAAGATGGACACTGATAGTCGCCATACTCGACAAGAACGCATGCCGCAGCCGGATCGCCTTGCAGGTGATCGTCCTTACCTACTGGAATCGATAGCTTGCTCATCGGCCTCTCCTATTTTGGTAGATTTTCCAACGCTTGCAAAATGCCGTCGGCTCCAGGATTGACCGCGATGGGCGAACAGTAACTCCAGGCGATTACACCATTTTTATCGATGACAAAGAGCGCGCGTTCGGACACTCCGTCCTTGGGTCGATAGGCTCCGTAAGCTCGAGACACTTCGCCCTTCGGCTCAAAATCCGCTGCCAATGGAAAATGCAAGTTGCGATCTTTTGCGAATGCAGCATGACACCAGACGCCGTCGACAGAGATTCCGATGAGTTCTGCCCGATACTTCTGAAAATCGGGCAGAATTTCGTTATATAGGGCCATCTGGTCCCCACACACAGGACTCCAATCCGCCGGATAGAACGCGAGAATCACCGGCTGACCCCGCAGTTCACTCAGCGACAGCTTTTGATCGGGCGTGATGTGAAGGCTGAAGTCCGGCGCGGCTGTTCCCGGGGGCAAAATATTAGCCATAAAAACACCTCCCTCATCTGATGCCGCAAACTCAATTGAAGAATCCCTTTCTCCGCGAACCTGGGCTCTTATCCTGCGCAAAACTACCGCCCGACCACCAAAAAACAAGATCAAGTGAATTGCTTCATATTGATGCCGAGTTCATAATGTTCGCCATGCTGCATCAATTCTTCCCACGTAACGTCGCGACCCTGTCGTCCTGCCATCCGACCCAGCATGGCGCTGAAAGCTGTCTCCACACCGGCAGCCGATTGATTGTGGAAGTTTCCAGACGTGATGCTATCGATAAATCCGCGATCTTTTTCCTGCTGCGCCAGCGCCAGGTTGTCGGTGAAGACTCCATTGGCCGCAAACTTGGTAGGCGCGGACGGCTGCGCGGATTGGTCTCCGGCCCATGCCCAGGCGTTCTTGCCTACAATGCGCATCGGCCCGGAATAGGGAATCTCCGCATGGCCATCCGCGCCAAACATGCGGGCTGACACGTCGAACCAATTGTTCGGACCAAATTGCGTGCAGGAAAAGCTGACGTGAATATTCCCGGGATATGTGAACGCGACTTCATAGTTATCCCAGGTATCTCCAGGATGGGAAATGATATTTCTTCCGCCGATGCCAGTCGCCTTGATGGGATGCGACTGCAGCGCCCAGTTACAAATGTCGATCAGATGTATGGCTTGCTCGACGATAATGTCCCCCGACAGCACTCGATCCCAATACCAACGGCGAATTCGCAGCTCATCCGGCGACATGTTGGGCATGGGAGGATAGGTGGCCTCGGGAGCGTTATAGTGCGCGGCGATGGCGCCGATCTTCCCCAATGCTCCCTGCTGAATGCGGTGAATCATTTCCACAAACGGCGGAGCGCTGCGAATCTGGAAGCCGACCTCCAGACTGACATGCCCTTCCGCTCGTTTACCAATCTCGAGTGCCTGCTTCGCTTGCGCCACGTCCACGCCAATCGGCTTCTCGCAATAGACATGCTTGCCCCCGTGCACCGCGGCATCCAGATGCTGCACATGAAAAAATGGAGTGGTTGAAATCTGAACCGCGTCTACATCCGGCGAGGACGCGACTTCCTCGTAGGCCTTGTAGCCATGGAACATCATCTTCTCGTCAATCCCGGAATATCCCCTTTGCGCTCCAATCTGATCGATACGAGTCTTCGCCGGCCCGAGCTTGTCCGGAAATAAATCGGCCAGGGCGACGAAACGCGCGCTGGTGTTGTTCAGAAATGACTCCGCCACCGAGGTTCCACGCGAGCCGCAGCCCAGCAGCGCCAATCGAACCGCAGAATTCGCTTCATAGCCGAATACTGTTTTTGGTTTCAGCAACAAAATCCCGGAAGCAGCAGCAGCGGCCCCGACAAATTTTCTTCTATCCATGGATCAAGACTCCTGACCTACGCCTGGTTAGAACGTACCTTGGCGAGCACTCGCTCGAGATACAACTTCTCATGCTTCACATCTTCCATCTGCTGTGGGCCAGAGGTTTCGCGCTCAATCGTGATCGCGCCCTGATATCCCAGATTGTGAAGTTTCGAAAAAACCTGCAGAAAATCAACGCGGCCCGTACCGATCAACACTTCCTTGCCGAGTTTCATCGGATCGGTTGGCCACATGCCATCTTTGGCATGAACACTTCGCACATGCGGGCCAATGATGCCTACCGCATCCACTGGATTTGCTTTTCCATAAAGGATCAAGTTTGCCGTATCAAGGCCAACGCCGAGGTTCGGCTGGTTCACATCCAGAATGGCGCGAGACATGGTGGTCGGCGTTTCCTGTCCCGTCTCCATCAGAAAATCCTGCCCGTTTCCGGCGCAATGAATGGCGACTTCTCGAATCGCGTGCACTGTCGGCTGGTACAAAGGATCTCTCGGATTCTCCGGAATAAATCCGCAATGGGTCTGCACCCGCGGTATTCCCAACTGCTTGACGAAGTCGGAAGTTTGCTTCAGCGCCTCAATCCGCGCGGCTCTTGTCGCTGGCGGTACCAGTCCAATCGTTTCCGGTCCATCCCAAAAATCCCACACCAATCGTCCCGGCCCAACGACCTCGGCGCTGGTGGCAATTACCCCATGCTTTTTCAATGCAGCACTCAGTTGTTCCGCAGCCGTAGGGCTGAACCTGCCGATGTAGTCATCAAGACTAAGGAAACAATTCGACATCCCCAACTCTTTCACGCGCGCGATCGCCGCCTCTGGGTCATCGAAGGACGGCGCGATCATGACCCCGATCGCCATTGGGGAAACACCAGATTGCTTCGTCGTTGCGTATGACGCCGTGGATATCGATGCGGAAAACGTTGCCGCCAAATCCTCCGCGTTCTTTCCAGAAAAGACGCTGCCAAAGGCCCCAGCGTGCATCACTGCAGCTCCAATCGCGGTACCAAGAAAATCTCTACGACGCATGCACATCTCCTTTCACGATCCGTTCTCAACATCGGTTCAGCAGGAGCAGCCGATAGCATCTCATTCCATCGGCTTATCGCGTGGGAACTGGACCGCCCTTTCGGGAATAGCAAATCGATTTTCCGGCTGGCCGCAAATGTCTGTCTCGATGGCGAACAGGCTGCCCGCAAGTTCCTCACCCTGCGATTCAGCAGACGCGCTGGTGACGTACAAAGTAGTCATATCTTCTCCGCCGAAAGTGCAGGTGGTCAAATTTGAAACGGGAAAATCAATGACTGCGTCGATAGTGCCCTCCGGCGCGACGCGCACAATGCATCCCCCATAAAATCTGCAATTCCACAGGTACCCGTCGGCATCGACCGTCGAACCGTCCGGCACGCCGCGTGCAAAACCTTCCAGGAATGGCCGCTCCCCGCCGATGCTTCCATCGATTGCGTTGTAGTCGTAGCAGCGCACAGAATTCGCGAGGCTGTCGCCAAAATAGAAACGGGTTTGATCGGGACTCCACGCAACCGTGTTCGAAATGCCAATGTTGGATTTCCACTCGCTGATGGCGCCATCCGGATCCAGGCGATAGAGAACTCCGTCGGCTCCGCCCGTGCTGCGCGTGGTCTTGTCTGGATTGACGTTGTTCCTCATGGAGCCGACCCAGAGCGAGCCGCGTGGGTCAGGACGCGCATCATTGAGTCGTACATGCGGCCAACCCCGCAGACGAAAGGAGGTAGAAAATTCGCGTCCGGTGCGCGGCTCCCATAGAATGACGCGCGAACCAAGAACAATCGCGAGCGTATCGTCTCGCGTGGTCATGTTCACAGCCGTCACCGGCTCCGCAAATTCCCACGTCTCGACTTCACGACTGCGAGGATCGTAGCGATGGATCAGGAATCGGTTGATGTCAGTCCAGTACAGAACGGATTCCGGCGCGTGCCAAACGGCGCCTTCTCCGCAAACATCGTCAACCTTGGCCACGCATGTTGGCCCGTTCAGTATTTTCACAGGGCGCAACTCCCGTCGACAATTTCATCAGGTTGTCTGCTTGATGTCCACAGAAGTTGGCCTTCGCAAGATCTCACCGTTGCGATCACCGTCAAAGAAAAATACCGGAGACTGGGATCCAGCCTCCGGTATCGATAATTGCTTGGCAATTCAGCCAGCTAGAAGTAAAACTTTCCGCCTAACTGGATTTCGCGGGGATCATGTGTGGAAGTGACTTGCCCGAACGCGCCAAAATCAGTGTTATTTTGGACTCCAGAAAAGCTGGTGTGGTTGAAGGCATTGAAGAACTCACCGCGTATTTGAAGCCTCATTCCTCGTGCCAGATCGAAGTTCTTAATCGCGGAAAGATCCCAGAGGTTCAGGCCGGGGCCGACCATTACTCCGTTCGGTGAGCTTCCAAAGTGGCCGATCGCGTCCTTAAATGAACTGGTAGCAAACCATGCTGTCTGCTTCTTCAACAAGTGCACAGGTGCGACCAGATCCGGGCGAGGAGCAATGTCGCTGGGATCGATTTCGATACCGCCCGGATACGTCCCCGCAATACAACCGCTAGTTGCGCCCGGCGGAGTAATGCAATCGAAGTTATCAAGCGCCTGGTTTACTGCAAAGGATTGGCCAGAGGTGAATTGGCTGATTCCAGACAGCTCCCAGCCGCCAAGAGTGTGTCCGACGAGTCCATGCTGGTGTTTATAGAATGGAAGTTCCCAGACATAGTTAGCGATAAACGTCTGTGGTTGATTCAGCGGCGCCGGGCCGTAGTCCATGTTTACATCATAGGTGTTATACGTTTCGGTGCCGCGGTCAGCGCCTTGATTCGTCAGCGTCCGGCCCCATGTGTACGCAATCCCGATCGTCAGGCCATGTTGCGTGCGATGGTTCAAAGACGCCTGCAGCGAATTGTAGTTGCTGGTGTATTCAGGAATTCTCGACTCAAACGCCGCATACCCCAAATACGGCACCACAGCATTGACCCAAGCCAACGGAATCGATTCTCTTTCGGCGAGCGTGGGCTGATTGAGATTTCGTTCCCCTAACAGATGCCTTCCTAGACTGCCCACATAAGCAAGCTCCACCACAGTATTCGGCAGCAATTGATCCTGCGCGGATAGGTTGTAGTCGATGTAGGAGGGGTTCTTCATGATCGGGGTTCCAGTAGTGGTCAGGCGGCTCGGGCTGAGAGAAACGGAGTTCGGCCCGGTTGGATCATCGAAATTCGTGTTGTTGATCGTTGACGTTTGGGTCAGCGGCGGATTCTGGAAAGCATTCTGTTCCCAGATGCCGTTCAGCATGCGGTCGTAGAAGATGCCGAATCCGCCGTGAATCGCAACGTTCGGATTAAACGACGGGGCATACGCGAATCCAAAACGCGGAGCGAAGTTCGTTTTGGGATCTGGATTCACATGAGCGCCATAGGGTGAGCACGTCACGCCCGCAGCAATGGCCTGCGCCAGAGTGCAAGCCGAGCCTGTGGGAAAAATGATGCCATTCACGTAGGTTGCTGGAATGATTCCCTGACCCGGAACAAAATTACCGGAATTTGATCCTGGCAGTGTGGCATTCGAGCTATCGATGATGGGAGCATTTGCCGGGTTAAACAGCAGCGGGTCGAAGTTGTTCAGCGTGTCGTTCACATCCGCGGGGGATGGAAAATAGCTGTAGCGGAGCCCAAGGTTGAGTGTCAAGTTCGACGACACCTTCCAATCGTCCTGCACGTAAGCTTCAAAGTTGAGGTAATGCAGATCCGGAATGGTGTCCCGGCTGGCTTGGGTATAGGTCAGAACGTTCCCTAAAAGGAAATCCTGGAAATTGGTGAACGTAAAGTTCGCGGCACCGCTGGAGGCGTTCTCGGTCTTTAACATCTGCGCCAGTGAGATGCCGGTGCGAATCGTATGCTGGCCGACGGTTACGGAGAAGTTATCGAAAAAGTTCAAGTCAAGGTTACGCTCTGTATACGGAGTAGTGCCCGAATTCAAACCTGTCGTACCATCCAAAAGGCTGATGTTCGGGATACGCCCGTAGGGATCTTTATAGGTCGTGTTGTTCGTCAGCTCTTTTGAAACTGTCGGTGAATCCATGATCGCGCTTGGCTCAAAGGCGGAGGAGATCGTTCCCTGGCTATAGGCAAATTCCGCTTCGTTCACCATACGGGGAGTAATCGTCCAGGTCAGGTTGCCGACCACATTCTCTCCGGGAGCGTTGACCGCGGCTCCAGCCACGTTTGGATATTGAGTTCCGGCGAAAAGGCCCGTGGGGAAATTCTCAGGCGTTTCATCCTGCATGGCGCGGCCAAAGAAGTGCAGTTTTTGCGTGATGTTCCAATCAAAGCGGACCAGGTCTTCGCGGGTGTTGTTGAGCGACGAGAAACTGAACGTGTATAGGCCGCTGGGAGTGTTCGCGGGGAACAGGTCATACAGGTTCGTCAAATACACGCCCGCGTTCTGGCTGCAACCGCTGATCGTACTCTGGTTCGTCGCTGCGTCGTAGGTAATACAACCGGGGTGTCCCGGCGGCGTCAGGGAGGTCAGATTACCTGGAAAAATTCCATTCAACTCGTCCGTCGTCGGAGGCTGAACAGTGTCGGTCGACGGCGCACTCACCTTGCGCCACTCTTCCGACCAGAAAAAGAACATCTTGTTTCTGTCGGTGTTGAAGACCTTCGGAATATACAGCGGACCGCCAATCGTGAAGCCGAAGTCGTTATAGCGCTCAATGGCTCTGGGTGTAACAGGTGTGGTCTGCTTGTTGAAATAACTGTTGGCGTTAAAGATGTTGTTGCGGTTAAATTCATACGCATCGCCATGGAAGGAGCTGGTGCCAGACTTGGTGGCGACTAGGATTTGCCCGCCGCCGCTGCGTCCATATCCCGCGTCGTAACTGCTTCTCTCCAAGGTGAATTCCTGAATCGCGTCCACGCTTGGTACATTCAGCAGCGTGGCGTTTGAGCCGCTATCGTTAATGTCCGCTCCGTCGACCGTCCAGTTGTTGGCTGTGTCACGAACGCCGTTCACCGCGACCGACGAGGTGTTGCTCAGGCCAAAACCGACTTCGTCCGGCAGGCCGCTGACCACGCCCGGCTGGAGGGTCACCAACTGCTCAAAATTTCGATTGTTTAACTGGAGTTCGCGAACCTGCGTCCCCGAGATGGTTCCCGCCAGCGCACTGGTAGTGGTATCCAGGGTGACCGCGGCTTGACTGACGATCACCTTCTGGCTAGTCGAGCCAGGCTTCAACTTTGCGTTCACGGTTCTCGTTTGCGCCACAAATAGAACGACATCCTGCGCCGTGTAGGTTTGAAAGCCGGACGAGGTTACACTAATGGTATACGTGGCTGCGGGCAGACTTGTGATGGTATAACTTCCGGCTGCGTTGGTTTGGATGGTGCGCACCGCGCCGTTGACGCCATTTCGCGTGACGGTCACAGTCGCGTTGGGAATCACCGCTCCCGTAGTGTCCGTGACCGTACCGTTGATCGTGCCTTTCAGTTCCTGCGCTTGCAGCATCGATGGGACACACAGAAGTAGAAGGGTAAGGATGGGAAGAAAAAGCCTGAATCTTTGCATGGCGTGGACCTCTCAGAAAGTTCAACAAGATCAGGTTGAGTGCCGTTCGAGCGCAGCACCGTTATGGACAAACTTTTTGCCGGGGGGCGGCAAAGGCTTGCAATTTATCCTCATAAGATATTGACATGCGTTCCTGTAGTCAATGAAAAAAACTCATTCGCTTGCGTTTGGCAGCGTTGCTATTGCAAGTTAGATTTACTTTGAAGCTGCACATTGAGTCGGATTCTCAACATGCACAAACAAGCGTTTGCATCCATTCACATGCGAGGCAAGGTCGCAGCTCTCATTTGTTTATTTTTCCTTCTCTTTGGTTCCGCATGTGCCTTCAGTCAGGCTGATTCGTCGGCAACCGCAAGGCAGAAACAACTGCTTGCGCAGGATTGGTCACGCGGAAATATCGCGCTGCGGCAAGGCAATAACTCAGAAGCCGAAAAAGAATTTCGCATCGCGCTTTCCATCGCTCCCAATTCGATTGAAATTATCAATAATCTGGCCATCTCGTTGGCCCGTCAAGGACGCGACCGCGAAGCAATCGCGCTGTATGAGCGCGCGTTACGACTGAAACCCGGAGACTCCATCACCGAGCGCAATCTCGCCGTCGCATATTTCCGTGCACACCGCTACAAAGACGCCCTGCCCCTACTGGAAGCTTTTTCGAAGTCGACACCAACATTTCAGGCACTCGATATCACCGGCCTCGATCTGTTTGCGCTGGATCGCTACCCTCAATCCATTGAGTATCTCGAGAGAGCAAACCGGTTGCAGCCGGACGATCTGCCAACGCTGGATATTCTGGGACAAGCCTACTGGCGGGTCAAGAACTATTCGGGTGTGACGTCGGTATTCGATCGAATTATGACGATCAATCCCAACTCGCCCGAAGCGCACTTCATGATGGGGCTTGCGGACGATGTGATGTCGAAAGAGGACGATGCGCTGAAAGAATTCCAGACGGTTCTCGCCGAAAATCCAAAATATCCCGGCGTTCACTCCAGCCTGGGCTTGATTTACTGGAGACAGCACCGGGTTCCAGAGGCAACGAAAGAGTTCCAGCAGGAACTGGCCCTATATCCTAACGATCCTGTTTCCAATTACATGATGGGAGAAATTTTGCGTCAGCAAAACAAGCCCGAACAGGCGATCCCTTACCTTCAGGCTGCCATCGCCGTCAATCCGAACTACCGAGACGCCCTGATGGATCTAGGCCAATGCCACATCATGCTGAACCAGCCGCTGCAAGCATTGAAGCCACTGAAAAAAGCAACGGAGGTCGATCCTGATTTCGCACAGGCACACTTCGTTTTGGGAACAGCATTGAGCATGGCCGGCCAACATGCTGAGGCCGCCCGAGAAAGAAACATTTGCAAACAGCTTCAAGCCGAGCAAAATGCGCAGATCATCCAGCGTACCGAACACGCCCATTAGCGCTACTTACAAGGCCATCGGCCGTACCCTATGCAAATCACGTGCTGGACGTAGTAGACTTGCCCAATCCACGGAGTGCAATGTTGAACAAGCGAGAAAATATTCTGCTCGCCAGCTGCTCGATCTTTCTCGTACTGGTTTCCCTAACAACTCAAGTCATCTGGGCGCAAGATCAGGCATCAACTCCTCCGCAAGCGCAACAACAGATGGGCGGTGCGGGTGTCTCGACCGGAGAAGCCTATGCTCCGGTGCTGGATGCCCAGAAGCGGCCTATTACCGCCGGCGGTTATGTCGACGCTGGCCCGATCATCTTCCAGAACGTCGCCGCGAAAGCTGGCTTGACGAAGTGGCGGGAGCAGACTGGAACGCTGAGCAAGAAATATATTCTGGATGCTTTTGGGGGCGGAGTCGCGCTCTTGGACTATGACCACGACGGCTGGCTCGACATTTACCTGGTCAACGGCTCCACCTACGATGCCGTGAGCGGGAAAACTACGCCGCCCCAGGCCGCACTCTTTCACAACAATCACGACGGCACCTTCACCAATGTTGCCGAACAAGCTGGAGTGACCAATGGTCGCTGGGGAGAAGGCGTGGCCGTGGGCGACTTCGACAACGACGGCTGGCCAGACATTTACGTCACCAACTTCGGCAAAAATCGCCTCTATCGCAACAACCACGACGGCACCTTTACGGATGTCGCGGAAAAAGCCGGAGTGACGCTGGGAAACTGGTCAACCGGAGCGACGTTCGGCGACTATGACGGCGATGGAAAGCTCGACTTATTCGTTTCCGGTTACATCCACTATGACATCGCGCATCCTACCAGCCTCGCTTCTTGTCTGTTCCGCGGAGTTCGAGTCATGTGCGGTCCTCGCGGATTGCCCGGCGAAGCGGACCATTTATTCCATAACAATGGCGACGGCACGTTTACAGATGTCAGCGTCAAGGCTGGCGTCAGCGATCCGAATCATTACTACGGCCTGACCGCAGTGTTCGCCGATGTGAATAACGACGGCAAGGTTGATCTACTGGTAGCAAATGATTCAACCCCCAGCTATCTCTACATCAACAAGGGCAATGGCACATTTGAAGATGACAGTTATAGCTCCGGTTATGCGTTGAATGAAAGCGGCCGGGAGACTGCTTCGATGGGAATCGCTGTTGGGGACTATCGCAACAATGGTCTGCTTGATCTCTACAACACCACATTTTCCGATGACTACAATCCACTGTATCGGAATGATGGCGACGCCAGCTTCACCGACGTCAGCTATCAAATGAACATCGCCGATCCCACCATTCCCTTTGTCGGGTGGGGAGATGGTTTCGTGGATTATGACAACGACGGCTGGAAAGATATTTTTGTGGCCAATGGACATTTGTATCCGGAGGTGGATCAGCATAACTGGGGCACGAGCTACGCGGAACGCCCGTTGCTGTTTCACAACATCGCGGGAAAGAAATTTGACCTGATACCCGCGGTGAATGGGACTGGACTGGCCGCAGCCTACACAGCACGTGGAGCGGCTTTCGGTGATCTGTTCAACGATGGAAAAATCGATGTTGTCATCAATCAGCTGGACGGTGTGCCTGTTTTATTGCGTAACGTCACGAAAACCGGCAACCACTGGGTTGGATTCCAGTTGATCGGTGGTTCAAAAAGTCCGCGCGACGCCGTCGGTGCCACGGTATATCTAACGGCTGGTGGTATTCGTCAACGCGAAGACATATTGAGTGGTGGAAGTTACGCTTCCAACAATGACCCGCGCGTCCACTTTGGATTAGGCAAGTCCGCACATATCGACCATCTTGAAATTCACTGGCCGGACCAAACCAAAGAAAGCGTCGTCATCCCTTCTGTCGATCGCTACTTCACAATTCAGGAAGGTCGAGGAATTGTGAAGGGGGTTTACGATCCTGATCAGTTGCGCAGCCACGCCACTCAACTGCCCCAGCGGCGGAGCCCGAACAACTGAACCAGTTTTAAGTTGAGCCCGGAACAACGCGCGTTGGCAGGGTTAAATGGACGTTTGAGTGGCAAAGTCCGGTGCGCGTCATAAACTGCATGCTAAAGGCTGGAAGTGATCCTCCCCTCGCATGACCTAAATCACGAACCTTACTATCCTTCTGTACATCCAATACTCAATGACAATCGCACCCAATAATCTCTTCTCTCCACTTACTCAGCGCTCGGTCACCTTTCCCAACCGGATCGTGGTGTCACCGATGTGTCAGTACAGCTATGTCGACGGATTCTCGAACGATTGGCAATTCGTGCACCTTGGCAGCCGCGCTGTAGGAGGAGCAGGAACTGTCTTCGCCGAGGCTACAGCAGTCAGCCCGGAAGGGCGCATCACTCCGAACGATCTTGGCTTGTGGTCGGATGCACACATTGCTCCTCTGGCTCGCATAACTGAATTCGTGAAGGCGCAGGGTGCGGTTCCGGCGATTCAGCTGGCGCATGCCGGCCGGAAAGCGAGTATGCCGAAACCGTGGGCTGCCAACCCGAAGGCGCTCCCAGCCAGTGAGGGCGGATGGCAGGCAGTAGCGCCCACCTCCGAACCGTTCGCCGAAACGTATTCGGCTCCGCGAGCACTGGATCGTGCCGGGATGGATAAAGTGATCGCAGATTTTGCAGCCGCCACGCGGCGAGCCGAAGCCGCCGGCTTTCTTCTCGTCGAGATCCACGGCGCACACGGCTATCTGCTGCACGAATTCCTGTCGCCGCTTTCCAACACCCGCACAGATGACTACGGCGGCAGCTTTAAGAACCGTGTCCGATTTCCGCTCGAAGTCGTCCGCGCGGTGCGCGCCAACTTCCCTGCCGATTTGCCGGTCTGGATGCGCCTTTCCATCACGGATTGGGTCGAGCCCTCCAACGATATTCCCGCTGGCGGACTTACGGTCGAGGATTCCATCGCCTTCGCACGACTGTTGAAGGCGGAAGGCATCGACCTCGTGGACTGTTCTTCCGGCGGCAATGATCCGCGCCAGCAAATTCCCGTCGGTCCCGGATATCAGGTTGCATTGGCCGAGCGAATCCGCCGCGAGGCCGGCATTCCAACCGCTGCCGTCGGCATGATCACGGCCCCCGAGCAGGCGGATCAGATACTCCGCACCGGCCAGGCAGATGTTGTATCGTTGGCTCGGGAAATGCTTCGCGATCCCTATTGGCCGCTCCATGCCGCGGAAGTTCTTCACAAGCCTGCCGTGTGGCCGGTCCAATATGAACGTGCGGCTCACGGAAAAGTTGAACGCCGAGAACCGTTGCCGGAACTTGTCGCCACCAGGAAATAGAAACCGGAGGTCAGCCATGTCTGTCATTCGTACCTGCGCCCATTGCAAGCAGAAGAACCGCGTCTCGGCGAAACATCTGAGCGCAAGCGGTCGATGTGGAGCGTGCAAGGCCGAGCTTCCTCCGCTCGCAGAACCGCTTGCCGTGGACTCCGCCGCCTTTGACGATATTGTCCAAAACGCAGCCGTGCCCATCCTGGTGGATTTCTGGGCCAGCTGGTGCGGTCCATGCCGAGCTGCGGCTCCTGAGGTTTCCCGCACGGCCGCTGACATGGCCGGCAAGGCGATTGTCCTGAAGGTCGACACCGAAGCCAACCCTCAGCTTTCGGCCCGCTTTCAGATTCAGAGTATTCCCAACTTCGTCGTGCTCAAGGATGGACGCCCTGTCTTCCAACAGCCTGGCCTGGTCGATCACGAACAGATGGAGAAGTGGCTTCGTTCCGCTTCAGCGTAAAGATATGCCTCTCGATGCAGCGGGAGTGATGCCGTATTTCTCGCTTAAAAACTGCTGAAGATCCTTCGGTAGAACAGAAGCCAGTTCCTGCCATGTCAGCAGCTTGAGTCGGCAGCGAAGCTCGAATGGACGAACCGCCCGCATGATGCTGTACCAACTCTCGACCAGATCTGGGCGCCGAGCGTCGCAAAAGACACAAAAGCTGCAGCCGGTGGCAAATGCTGCAAGCGCACCCCGAATCAACTGATAGCCGCATTGCTTGCCATTACAGGTCGGAAGCTCGGCAATATCGAAAACTGCTTCCAGGTCGCGATAGCGCGAGATCAGTCCAATGTTTGCGAATTGAAAATTCGACTCCGTCAGCTTGGCTTCGACCAGCAGCTCGCCGATCTTCATGTCGATTTCGGTGTTATCCCGTTTGCCGCTGTGCAACGGCGTGCGCGGTTTGAACCCGAACTCAGGAATTGCCTTTGATTCGATTCCCAACAACGCTCGGACCGCTGGTTGGTCTAGCACATCGGGGTAACAAAAAATACTCATCAGCAGCGCATCCGAACTGTTGCAACAATCCAGTTCCTTCCACTGCCAATTGGAGCGAAAACGTGATCGCTTATAGGCGGTGTGAACTTTTTCGAGCCGCCTCGCCCACCGATCGCTGGCACAGATTCTCCGATAAGATTCTGGATGGAAATTCCCATGTCGGCCCTTGTCATCGCGACCGAAGATAACGCTGGGAACTTGTCCATCTGAAAGCTCATAAAGGTAGCCGTGCCTGGACGCGAATTGAAGGTTGCGCAGACTCAGCTCCTGCCGCAGGCCGATTCCACCCGGAATATCGAAAATAGCTTGGTCAACATTCGGCATGTTTCCTATAATAGGCGAATACAAGGCGAATATTGAGCGCTGCGCTTGGGAGCCCTGTGGATCAGCCGACGACATTGCGAAAGATCGTTCATGTCGATATGGACGCGTTCTATGCCTCTGTCGAACAACGAGACAACCCAAAACTTCGCGGAAGGCCGGTCGTGGTTGCGTGGCGCGGCAATCGTTCCGTGGTCTGCGCGGCTTCCTACGAGGCCCGCCGTTACGGCATTCGATCTGCCATGCCCGCGGTACGTGCCGAGCGCCTGTGCCCCGAGGCGATCTTTATTCCACCCGATTTCGTGCGCTACAAAACTGTGTCGCTGGCGGTGCGCGAAATCTTTCGTCGGCACACGGACCTTATCGAGCCCTTGTCTCTCGATGAAGCCTATCTGGATGTGACTGCGAACAAGACCCAGCTTCCGACGGCGACGCGCGTTGCAAAGATGATTCGCGAACAGATTCGCGACGAGCTAAACCTGACCGCTTCCGCCGGCGTGGCGCCAAACAAATTTCTGGCGAAGATCGCGTCTGATTGGAAAAAGCCGGACGGTCTGTTCGTCATTCAACCGCACCAGGTGCAAGGCTTTCTTCTGCCGCTGCCGGTGGGTCGAATCCCCGGTGTAGGACGGGTCACAGAGAGTCGGATGAACGCGGTCGGAATCGCGACGGTGGGCGATCTTTACGCGCTGGAACTGTCGGCTCTCGAACATCACTTCGGCAGCTACGGACTTCGCCTCTATCAACTGGCTCGAGGCATCGACGACAATCCTGTCGTACCGAATCGAGTGAGTAAGTCGATCTCTGCCGAAGACACGTTTCCGGAAGATATTCCGCTGATGGAGACCGAGCCCCAGATTCGCCGCCTCGCGGAGAAGGTGTGGAACGCCTCGCACGGCAACGCACGCTCTGCCAGGACCGTCGTTCTAAAGCTGAAAACGAAAGAGTTCGCGAACCTTACGCGCAGCCTGACGCCGCCAACTCCGCCCGCTTCCTGCGAGGAGCTTACATCGATCGCGCTCACACTGCGCGAACGGGTGGACGTAGGACAGAAGCAACTCTACCGCCTCGTCGGAGTGGGCCTGAGCAATTTTCAAGCAGTCGACGAGCCCATTTCACCTGCGCCTCCGATCGCGATCACGATGTAGTAGCGCCACTTACAACTCGGCGTAGGGCCAAACTGCTGCGGAAATCGTTCCCGTTGCGCTCACCTGGCTACAGGCAATATGCTTGGTCGCAATTGATTTGCGGCTTTGCTTCCTGCGGCAAGGTTTTCAGCTTGGGGCGATTCGCTTCGTGCCCTTCCAGGTCAGCATCGGCCAGAAAGTCAATCGCTGCTTCCTCCAGGGTTGCGCCTGTGCCAAAAATGTCGCTGCCTTCCACCTCGACCCAATAGACGCCATGACGCTTTCCGGTTGTAACGGCGTGCGCACCGGCAAGCACGCGAACTTTATCCATCGGAGTAGGTTCGCGTTGCGCCAACGCCTGCATTGGGCAAATCAGCAGTGCTGCAATCAATCCAAATCGAATGATCTTCTCCATGCTGTCCCTCATTCTTCTGACCGAGAATGTTTCTGCGTCGTTCCTAAGCAAAGCTCACATCGATTCGATGCTCGCATCTGCCAAAAGTGTCGTCCGACTTCACAAATTTGGGCGATGCAACTTTCCCTTTGCTCTGCCAATTGTAGCCATGATCCGGCAAACGGCAAGCCCCGATTTTGCGCCTCGGTCACGTTTCTCGGCATCCACCAAGGTCTTCTCACAGGAACAATCTTCCCGGCATAATTACCGTCGTAATAACCCGACGCCTTGGCGCTTTCACCCACGCCAATCGTGTCTTTCAGCATCGGCGAGTGCATCCTCGGACCGCTCACCGCGCCATCCGTATGGGACGAAACGGCGACTTCGATTCCCTCGCGTGTAGTACCCAGAAGTCGTTCGTAGTTCTCCGTAATAAAAAATCACCTAGCAACATCTGCGCATAAAAATGCATACTCGTTACCCGCGTAATGCTCGAAGCATCTATGCGGTTATGAGCGCCGCCATTACTTATTTTGCTAAACGGACCCGAAAATTTTTGCCCGCCTTGCGCGAACCGGCTTGCGAATGTATTCGCATCATGGATATCGGCACGATTCGGCTTTTTCGTGAACGGCACCGGCTCGTGCGACAGGAAGTCTGCTTGCGATATGCATGCATCGGCGACCGCGGCGCGACTGAGTCCGGGTCATCTGAAAACTTCGTCAGCCACGACTGTCAGATTGCCGACATAACTCCCTTTGGATCAAGCAAGTAACCTTCGAGGCGTGAAGTAGCATCCATATGTTTATAGAAGCAGTTGCACTGCCGGGAAAATACCCGCAGGCCGCCAAGTATCTGATAAGTGTTATTGCGATACTAGGCCGATCGTTTTGCATTCTTTGACTGCCCTGCTGCATGGAAGCGGCTGGTTCAGCTCTACTTTTCGATCTGGTAACGCCCAGCTTCACATCCCTACGGCTTCCCTCCCGGCCGGTGGGCAATTGGGTCAACTTAAGTCTGAGACAAGGAAAGCATGGCGAACGACCTTCGACATAGTACCTGCGCCTGTGTCAATATCCGGCGAGCCAGTCGCGCCATCTGCCATTTGTATGATCTCGTCCTCGAGCCAACGCAACTCAAGGCGACTCAGTTCACCATCCTGCAAACGATTCGTGAATCCGGTGAGATCGCACACTGTGATCTCGCGACAGATATTGCTGCCTCGGTGGAGACGCTATCTCGGCGGCTTGCGAATGCGCGCAAGTGCGGCTGGGTACGCATGCAGGTCGGCAAAAACGGCCGCCGTTTGTACAGTCTCACGGCCAAAGGCCAGCGCATGCTGGACGAGGCGCTTCCCTATTGGGACCGCGCCCAACTTCGCCTGCGTCGATCGCTTGGCGAGGCCGATTGGCAGATGCTGGCCAGCTTCACGGAGCGGGTTACTTCCGCTGCAATTCGTGCCGAGACGATGCGATTTTCCAACGGCGCCGTCAAGCATCCTTTCGTTCCTCAACCGTAAGAACTTTCCCCGCACGATCACCCCGATGCCGGAGCCGAGATCCTGCAAAGCCGGGCGTACGCGGCTCTGCTCTTGGTACAAAAAATAGTCCCATCATCGTTGCGCTACACCAGCCATCCAACTGGCACAGAAGACCGGGCAGACCCAATCGGCCCATCATGCGACAACAAATCGAGTGACGCTCCATGAGTGATCGAAGTCAAAACAAAGGGCCGAGGTTGGCTAGCCAACTTCGGCCCTTATTTCAGGTCCCGCGACGATGATCGCCCGGGAGTAGTTATTTCCTAGATTGAAACGGAAATGTTATTGTCCACCCCATCCGTGGCCATTGCCATTCCCATTGTTGTGGCTGATCTCATTTCCGTTTCCATTGCCGTACCCGCCCCGGCCTCCCTGGTTGAAGTTGAAGAGATCGAACAGGTCGCTGATCGCGGGACCATTCACCGGTACCCAGGGATTGCCGGGTCTGGTGATTGGGTTAGGATCGTTGTCTCGGCTGCGATTTGTAATTGGGCTCAGACGCCAGTTTCTTTCGATAAATTTCAGAATAGAAACGTGGTCAGAATACTCGTGAGAAATATAACCACCCTCCGTATACGGGGAAACGATAATCATCGGAATCCGGGTGCCGTCGCCGAAATAATCGAGCGGCTGAACATAACCGGAGTCATAATAGCCGCCACCTTCGTCGAAGGTGATGATGATCGCCGTATCCCTCCACAAAGTTGGATTGGCTTGGACCGCATCCACAATCTTCTTTGTGAATCCCTCGAAAAGGTCGAGCTTCGAAGACGACGGATGGCCATCGACAAGTCCGCTGGGCTTGACGAATGAAACGGCCGGCAGGGTTCCATTCTGGATATCGGCGTAGAGGTTCGCCGTGTCCTGAATGTGCGCCGTGCGGACAGCCGCATTGGCCATGATGGATGTGTCGTATTGGAATGGATTGCAGATATTGCAGTATTCATCGGACTTCGCGCCAATCGCCCCATAGTTCAGCTGGTATGGATCATTGACGTAGTTATTCCACTGGTCGCCGTAATACTTCCACGAGATATTGCTGGCGATCAATTCGTCGCCGATGCTGCGCGTGGAAGAAGGCGGGACGGTGAACACGGTGTTATTTGGGTTGGTATCCGTAAATGCGTTGTTGCCATTGCCAAAATATCCAGGATTGTAATTGTTCAGCAAGTAGTAATGGCCTGGCTGGCAATTGGTCTTCACCGGTTTTGGTAAGGAGTTCAGGTAGTGAACGATGGGCGCAACGCCTGGCTGCGTTGTGTCGGCGCAATCGGTGTAAGATCCGCCGCCGTAGGAAGCGGAACCGTAAGAGCCGCCGCCGTACCCATCTTCGGAATACCAGTTGTTGGTATTCGCTGCTGGATTTGGATTTTCGACTTCATCCACGATGCCCGCATTTGCGGTTCCTGCCGCGACCTCTACGTTATGAGGAGGTACGGCCGGATGACCTTTGCCGTCACTGAACCAGATCATATCGCCGTGACCCAGCATGATGTGGTTGGCGCCGGTGCCGCCAAGGACGGACTGATGAAAATTGTCGCTCATCGAATATTCGTCCGCGAGGCTCTTGAAGTAGGGCACGTCACCCTTCTGGACGTTATAGAAGCCCATGGCCGTCGAGCCTTCTCCAGTGGTGATTGCAGTCGGAGTGTATTCCGTGCTGAAGCTTGCGGGTTGCGTAATGCCATTCGCGCCTGCACCTTCGGTCACTTCCACCCATGGGAACAACCGGGCATCGCACCCGGATGGGTTGTATGGGGTGGCATGAGCCGTGTTGCAATCCAGCTGCTGCCACATCTGATAGAAGCGATGGACTGGACTTTGAGCATAGGAGTTATACGTAAAACTTGTCCCATTCGTGAGCTCAAACGGTCCCGGAGGCAATGCATTGACGTTGGTGATGCGAGTGTCCGGTGTTGCAGAGTTTAGACCAGTGCCTCCTGAAACAAGGTACTGATAATAGTCCGCCGGCAATCCATTTTCAGATTCTTCGGCAAGCGTGAGGCTGTCATTCTTCACGTACGAGTCAGTCGGACCACCGACGAGTGGGGCTGGCAGAACGTTGTTCGTAAATGAAGTCTTGGCAGGGCTGAGCAGGAAAGCATCGGGAGCCTGATCGCTGGCGGCTTGTTGTTCGACCGCTTTAAAATTCGGGCCGGGTGTCCCGTCTGCATTGATGATTCCTTCCGACAGCAGGTTCCAGACCACCTGGTGCCCCTTGGGAACATAGGTAGCAAAAACGTGGTCGAAGCTTCGGTTCTCGCCGATGATGACGATTACGTGTTTGATTGGCGTAACAGTGTCATTATCACGGGATGGTTGTGAGGGAGGCCCACTGGCCCACGAAACGCCCACTGCCATTTGGCAGACCATCAGGCCTACCAACACAGTGCGCGCGCTCTGCAACGTTGTAGCTGCAATCGATTTCAACGTCATACATCTCCTCCAGAGAAATGGAGCAGTCTGCTCCATCGCAGATGGTTTTATCTGCGTAATATTTCAACTGCATGTCGATTCGGTGAACGGGAAATAAATCTTAAGAAGATAGGCGTCGGATCAGATGAGAATGGATTCGCCCGACGTTGCGACGAGTCTCTCGATATTAATGTGACTGTGATGTAGAGGGCAGCGATGCATCTGGCGGTTCTACGCGAATCGTCCCCATCATTCCCTTATCCTCATGCTCTAACAGGTGGCAATGGTAGACGAAGGTGCCCACGATATTCGGATCACGAAAATCCATGCGCAGTCGAACGCTGGGATATTCAAACGATCGGCCGTTGTAATACGGAACATTCACGGTATCGCGCAGAAACGGCTCATTGACCGGTCGACCCATGTAGTCGAGCAGCAGGAAATGCAGTTGGTGGATGTGAAAAGCATGCAACTCATCCGAACGGTTCTCGATAATCCAATCTTCCACCGTGCCCTGTTTCGCAATGATGTTCGGTATGCCGGAGTTAGGATCAAACGGCTTCGGTGTTTGACCGTCAACGGTGATATAAAATTCCGTCGCGCTCGCAGGATTGTTCGGATCGGATAACTTCTCCGAGAAATACAGCATGCGCGTTCTTACCGGCTTGACACTCCCCAGCCACGGAAGTGTCGGCCGAGGCAGCGGTTTCGGCGAAGCGCTTAGGACAGAGGGCGGCTCGGGCGCAGTCGGCGAAACTTCAATCATTGCAATCGTGCGGTTGGGATCGTTTTCACCGCCGGGACCGGTATCCACGGTTTTCGTTACCAAAAGTCCGGTTTCTCCTTGTGGAGGCCCTTTCACAATAAATTCCACCCGCGCTCCCGGAGGAATTCCAAGGTGAGTCTGCCAATCGACAAAGTCGTGCGGACCTTCATTGAGATTTAACGGAACTCCGTCGAGAGCCACCAGGCCTAGTGGCTGCGGCACGCGGCGAAACAAAACCTCTAAATTCAAGTAAGTGATTGCCGAGGCATTCAATACTCGCCAAAGTTGGCGCTCACCGGGTTTCATCTTCATGATTGCGGGCTGATAGCTGGGATACGGAACTGGAACGAAGTTGATCGAGAGATCCTTGGCCGGTTTTCCGAAGCCTGTGCCCGTATTGGCTGCGTCTCCATCGTGATCGAAAAACATTTTCGGAATCACCGGCTCCGACTTATCCGGTGGCGCATTCGGATGAAGAAGATCTCGATCGCGAATCACCAGCACCTGTTCCGGCAATCCAGCCAATGCGCTATCCGCCCGCTCAATGCCTTGAACGATCAGCGCGCCGGACGCACCGCCTAAAACTTCCGTTTCAGCGAAGCCGTGAATATGCGGGTGATACCAGTACAGCCCCGGCGGTTCGTTTTCCGGAATTCGAAATTTGTATTCAAACGGCCGAGCGCCGGCCGGAATCGACGTCGTAAGAACATCATCCTGATGGCAGGTCGGAGGGATTGTCAATCCGTGGAAGTGAAGGTTGGTAGACGTCGCCGTCATCGTCGTCCCCGGCGTACACGGCTTTTCGCCATATTTCTCTCCCATTTTCATAGGAGCATGGGCCGGCATGGCAACCCCAGGATGAGGATTTGTCAGGTCATTCTTTAAACGGATGATGACAAGATCACCCGGTTTCGCTCGCAGCGTCGGTGATTCGTCTCCGTGCTTATCGATGTAACAGTAGCGAATGGAACCGTCAGACTCCGCGGAGTCGTGAATCGTCAAATCTACCTTCAGAACACCGTTTTTGCTTCGCAGGTCCGCGGGTTGCAACACGACGCTTCCCGGCTGCGGACGAACGCACGGATTTTTGGGTACCCGCTCGGCGCCAAGGGTCAGCTGGAATTGCGCGCAACACAAACCCAGCCACGCAACCAAAAAAAACTTCTTCAACCTCAAAACCTTCCTAATACGGGCACCTGGCAATCCTTGACGGTCTCAGGCATTTGATATCGATCTGGTCCGGTTAGATTAGTTCGAGCGAGATCAAAGCTTGATGAATGCCGTTTGAATTCCTTCCTCCGGAATTCGGCATCCACACTTGATGTCCAAAAATCATCATTCTTTAATATTTCGTCTGTTACCTTGGCTCACGCAGTGACTGAAGAAATCCGGACCCCCCAAAAGTTCGCGCCGTAACTGCAGGGAGAAGAGTGCCGCATGGGTAATCGCTTCAGAAGATTGGTTTGCCAAGCAAGAAATGCCGCAGCAATAACTGCGGGACTCACAATCATTTCGTTCGCAGTGGCGCAGACCGCGCCCGTTTCGATCAGCGAAACTGGTTCTACCCTGATCTTTCCGCTATTCCAGACCTGGGTAGTCGCCTATGCGAAAGTCGATCCCAATCTTCACATGACTGTTGGCGCTACCGGTTCTGGAGCCGGAATCGCGCAGGCCATCGCTCACCGGGTGCAAATCGGCACTTCCGACGCCTACATGTCCGACGACCAGAAAATGGCGCACCCGGACATTCTCAACATCCCGCTTGCAATTTCCGCGCAGACGGTGGAAGCGAATCTGCCTGAGTTGCATGGCGCGACCCTGAAATTGAGCGGCCCAGTGCTGGCCGACATCTATACCGGCAAAATCCGCAGCTGGGATGCGGCCCCGATTGCTGCCCTCAACTCAGGTGTGCAGCTGCCGCACCATGCCATTATTCCTATCCATCGCGCCGACGGATCGGGTGACACCTTCATTTTCACGCAGTTCCTCAGCTTCACCACGTGTGCATCGGGAGACACGGACGACCCAACCTGCCACGGCACCTGGGCAGACACCATCGGCTACGACACCGCGGTACATTGGCCGTCGGTATCGGGTGCAATCAGCGCATCCGGCAATCAAGGCATGCTGCAGACACTCGCACGCACTCCGTACTCCGTCGGCTATCTGGGCGGCAGCTTTCAGGACCAGGCGAAACAGGCTGGCCTTGTCACGGCGATGCTGAAGAATCAGGCAGGAAAATTCCTGCTTCCAACGCAAAATACTGTCACCGCCGCCGCTGCAAACCTTACGCCGCGCACGCCGCCGGATGAACGTCTGACCCTGGTGTTTGCCCCCGGAGCCGATTCCTATCCGCTGATCAACTATGAATACGCGGTCGTCTCCCAGAAGCAGGCGAACCCGCAAATAGCCTCTGCCATCAGCAACTTTCTGCTGTGGTGCGTCTCGCCGCAAGGCGGTAGCGCGGCCAGCATGCTCGACCCGGTTCACTTCATTCCGTTGCCGACTGCAATACGCGCACGCAGTGAAATACAGATCGCCAAGATTCAGTAAGACAAATCATGTTGCAGCGGCATGGCCCGCTGACCGAAGGATATTGCCATGGCAAACGCCACCAACCAACCGCCTCAACCACGCACCGTCCAGGACTATATCGATGAGCGCCCGATGTGGCCCGACGGTACCCACCTGCATGCTTTCCCCATGACCACGATGCAGAAACGTATCTGGATGCTGGCCGCAGCCGGCAAATTCTTCGAGGGTTTCGTCGTCTTCATGACTGGCGTTGCGCTGCCCCTGATCGCGCGCCAGTTCAATATTGGCGCGGCGCAGCATGGATTTGTAACCGCCGCGACTCTGGGCGGCATCCTGATCGGCGCCGTCGGTCTTGGCAGCCTGTCGGATTATTTCGGCCGCAAATCCATGTTCATTGTCGAGATGATGATCTTCACCGCCTTCCTCGGCGCAGCGGTGTTCTGCAATAGCTTCGTCTCGCTCATCTTCTGCCTCTTCGGGCTCGGACTGGCGCTGGGCTGCGACTATCCCACGGCGCACATGATTATCTCCGAAAGCATTCCCAGCACGAGTCGAGGTCGCCTGGTGCTGGCCGCGTTCGCCTTCCAGGCGGTTGGCGCTCTGGGGGGTGCCGTCGTCGGCTATGCAGTCCTGGTCGCCGTACCCAATCTCAATGCCTGGCGCTGGATGTTTGCCACTGCGGTTGTACCCGCCCTGGTCGTCACCATCGGCCGCTTCTACGTCACAGAAAGCGCGAACTGGCTGCACACGCGCGGCGCCACCGAACGTGCCAAGGTCGCCGCCAGCCAACTGCTGCACCGCAAGCCGCAATACCCCTCAGACATTGTGCTGGTTCCGCAGCAATCATCCGCGAAACCCGGAGAGTCGCACAACGGCGGCTCCTTTCTTTCCCTGTTCAGCAAGCGCTATCGTCGCGCCACCATTTTTGCCTCGGTACCCTGGTTCTTGCAGGATCTCAGCACCTACGGCATCGGCATCTTCACACCTACCATCCTGGCAGCCGCCATCGGCCATAAAGCCGAACACGTCCGCAGCATGAGCGACCTGATATCGAACGCCACGCTGGCTGCTCGAGGAGATGCGATGATCACGGTGCTGTTGATCATCGGCATTGCCTTTGCTGTTGTGCTGGCCGACAAGGTGGGTCGAATCAAGTTGCAGATCTTCGGCTTCATCGGTTGCGCAGCCGGCCTGTTCCTCGCTTCTCTCTCTGTCGACTTCAGCGGCGGAATGAAGATCATCCTGATCTTTGCCGGATTCATGCTCTTCGACTTCATGACCAATTTAGGGCCGAACGCACAAACCTACCTGCTTGCCGGCGAAGTCTTCCCCACCGCCATCCGCGGTAAGGGAGCAGGCTTTGCCGCAGCCTTCGCAAAAATCGGCGCGGTAGCCACCGCATTTCTTTTCCCTATTCTGTTGGTAACGATCGGCACCCGGTGGCTGCTCTATGGCCTGGTAATCGCATCGCTGCTCGGTGCGGTCGTCACCTGGATGTATCGAATCGAGACCAACGGCGTCAACCTGGACCATATCGGCGAAGAAGCGAGCGAATCGGAAAACTCCAAAGCCATCGCCTAATTCGAACGATTTTGAATGCGTACCAGTGGACGATCCGCCCTCCTATCGTGTCGTCGAACCACGCCGCTGAGTTGACATGCCGGCGGCGATGGAATAAAAGAGAGTGTTGGTTAGGTGAAGGAGTTCACCTTTAACCGCTGTCCCTTCCAATAGGCCGGACAGATGATAACTCCTGACAGGGAAGCCTGTTGCGGAGCTATGTCCCGGCGTGATCCCTGAATAAAACTGAATTGGAGTTTTTGGATCCATGAACGACACGTGGGTTTTCTCAACCTTCTGTTGCATCGTTGCGCTTGGCGCGTTCGCCGAAGCGATCCCTCGCGCGAAGCTTGCGATTGAATTTTCTGGTTTCAGGAACGGAGTCCATGGCATCGCGCCCTGGCTTTCATTCTCCGCTCCATTGCGTATTTTCGAACGGATTACAACCAACGACCTCATGTCGAGAAAGCGTACTCATTATGTCTGAGATTGCAAAACTTGAAGCCCTTGAAATCCTCGATTCCCGAGGCAATCCTACCCTCGCAGTTACCGCAACATTGGCCAACGGAGTAAAGGCAACAGCCAAAGTTCCCTCCGGGGCATCCACTGGCAAGCGAGAAGCAGTCGAGCTGCGCGACGGAGATAAATCCCGTTTTGGCGGCAAGGGTGTGCTGAAGGCGAAGAGCCATGTTGAAGACGAAATTCAGAATGTCATCCGCGGCTTCGAGGCCAACGACCAAAAAGCATTAGACAAAAAACTGTGTGAACTGGATGGCACACCCAACAAAGCAAGACTCGGAGCCAATGCGATTCTTGGCGTGTCGCTCGCGGTCGCAAGAGCGTCGGCAGAAGATCGTGGCCTTCCCTTCTACGCCAGTCTCGGCAACGAGGCAGCCAACCTGATTCCGGCGCCCTGGTTCAACGTACTGAACGGCGGAAGCCATGCCGACAGCAACGTGGATTTTCAGGAATTCATGATTTCCCCTGTGGGTGCGCCCCGCTATAGCGAAGGATTGCGTGCCGCAGCCGAAACCTTCCATGCGCTGAAAGCTGTCCTGCACAAGAAGGGATACAGCACCGGCGTTGGTGATGAAGGTGGTTTCGCACCGGAACTGAAGTCCAACGAAGAACCCATCGAGCTGATTCTCGAAGCCATTCAGAAGGCTGGCTACAAACCCGGCAAGGATATCGTCCTGGTGCTGGACCCTGCGACCAGTGAGCTGTTCGAGGACGGCACGTATTTCTTCGAGAAGTCAGACAAGAGCAGGAAGTCGCCGACGCAGATGGTGGAATTCTGGAAGAGCTTGCTCGATCGCTATCCCGAAATTTGGGCCATTGAAGATGGAGTGGCGGAAGACGATCACGCCGGCTGGCAGCACTTGACCAAAGCGCTGGGCGACAGAATTCAATTAATCGGCGACGACAATTTTGTCACCAATCCCACCATTTTCCGCCAGGGCATCAAGGACGGCATCGCCAATGCAATCCTGATCAAGCTCAACCAGATTGGCACGTTGACGGAAACTCTGGAATGCATTGAGATCGCGCGCGCGAACGGCTACGGCGCGGTGATCTCTCACCGATCCGGCGAAACAGATGACACCAGCATCGCCGACCTGGCTGTGGCCGCGGGTATGGGTCAAATCAAAACCGGCTCGACCAGTCGTGGCGAGCGCATCGCAAAGTACAACCGCTTTCTCGAGATCGAGCGCGAACTTGGCAGCAAAGCACGCTATGCAGGCGCCACCGTGTATGACCGCTGGCAGACGTCCGTAAAGGTATAGCACCAACCTGGGTGTTGGAGTCCACCACGAATCGCTCAATTGGGCAGATGACTCCTCGAAGCTTCAAATACTTGGAGGAGTCATGCCCGAATCCGAACCAGACCCCGCAACGGCGCGACATCCCGGGGAGTTGAACGATCCCCAGCAGAGACGCCTGCGCGTGACCTGCCAATACATCGACAAGCTGCTCAGCGATATCGAAAGCGTCCTACACGTCGCGGCATCGAAGTCGCCATTTCCCCGTTATGTCGTCGACATCACACCCGCACAGGCTCGAGTGATTGAAGATCATATTCACCGCCTACGTGCACAACTTCTGCGGACGCTCGCCTGGCAGCACATGGAGCCAAGCCCGCCAGAAATTCCGGCGATTCGCGCCGTAATGACGGACTTGTCTTTTATCGACATCGCAATTGAAGAACTGAAGCCAAGCTATCTGCAGGGTTATGGAGCTGTCCCCGAGGATGCGGTCAATCAACTGAATGGAGTCGTGCACGAACTACGCTCTCTGGTCGAAGGCATGGAGCGCTACATCCGCCAGGGACTCGGCGCGAACCAGGAAGCGCGCCTGAAGAAATTAGAAGAGACTGGCTGCGATACCGATCTTCTGCGCCTCCTGGAGCAGATTGTCACCCGTCAAGGCCTCGTGGAATTTCGATCGCGAATCGACTCTCTTGTCTCTCGCCTCGAGGATGACAACCTTGAAGTGGCATTGTTCGGTCGTGTCAGCAGTGGAAAATCCTCATTGCTGAATTCACTTCTTGGCACCAACGTTCTTCCGGTAGGCGTCAACCCAATCACCGCGGTCCCGACGAAGTTGCGGCACGGAGTTCCCTTGCGCGCTGCTGTGACCTATGGCGACGGAAGAAGTGAAATCGTGCCGATCGAAGAACTTTCCAAGCTGGTGACCGAGCAAGGAAATCCCGGCAATCTACGAAATGTTGTTCGAGCGATCGTCGAGGTTCCCTCCCCGCGTCTCCGGCATGGCATCGTGCTGGTGGATACGCCCGGCCTCGGCTCCCTGGCAAAACGCGGCGGGGCCGAAACTCTGGCCTATCTCCCGACCTGCGACCTCGCGCTGCTCCTGATTGACGCCGGGACAACGTTGAACGAGGAAGACATTGGAACGCTGCGTCTGCTGTATGAAGCGGGAATCCCAGCCGTCGTTCTGCTGAGCAAGGCAGATTTGGTTGGAGAAGACGATCTGCACCAGATCATCCGCTACGTGCAGGAACAGTTGCAACAGGAATTGGGCCTGGAAATGAACATCCATCCGGTCAGTTCGCTTTCCAGCCATTTCATCTTGCTGGATCAATTCTTCGAGCGTGAACTGCTTCCTCGATTCGAGCAAGCACGAATTCTCCGCAACGATTCCTTCGCACGAAAGATCGGGGCCATGCGCGATTCGGTCGTTGCAGCGCTGGAGATGAATCTCAATCGCAACCAACGCCGTGGCCAAAACCCGCCAATCGATACGGAGAGCCTGGAAGACCGCCTGCGGCAAGCCACCGGCATGATCGGGGAACAACGCACCATCCTCAACCATGCCTTCCTCAAGCTTGGCGAGACTCCGGATGAGGTGCTGAATCACGTTGCAGACACGGCGCTGCAATGGATGCGAACCAACTCCAAAACTCGGGTCACGTCACAGCAACTTTCAGAGTGGATCCATGATGCCGTTCGGCTCCAGTTAGAGCTATCCATTGGAAACGTCGGCTCGGTAAGCCAACGCGCCGTCGATACATTACAGAGCGTGGCGCATCAGATGGGTCGAACCGACGTGCCTGCCCAGGAGGAAATGGCGACCCTCTTGCGCGATATGCCTCGCTTTGAAATGGCGGAACTCCCAAACGAAATCAACACCAGCCATTGGAGTTTTCTGGGAGAGAGCGTAGTTCGCTCCAGAATCAAAAAACTTCTGCGGGAAGGTATCGGCGGCTTGTTACAACGAGAGCTTCAACTGTACGGCCGCGCCCTTTCTCAGTGGAGTCAACAGTTCGCCGGCAAAATGGAATTCCTTACCCATTCTTATGCCGACGCTTATCGTGTTCAGCTGCACAGAATGGAGAACGCTGACAAAAACGCGATCGACTCGCCGCAATTGCAACAGGACTTGTCTCGTCTCAGGAACTGGAAGACTGAAGAATTCTCCAACGCGATGCAAAACATGAACAGGAGGGCATGAGTTTGTCGAAATATATGTATATTGCCGTGGGTGGAGCGCTGGGAGCCATTGCGAGGTTCTGGGTGGGTTCGGCCGTTGCCGGCAGGCTGGGAACAAGATTCCCTTACGGGACGTTTGTCATCAATATCACGGCCTGCGTGCTCGTTGGCTTTTCACTCACGTTTCTGGCCAGGCGTACGAACCTGAATCCTGCGTGGAGATTTCTCATCCCAATTGGCTTTCTTGGCGCTTATAGCACGTTCTCTTCCTATGAATGGGAAACCGTTTCCACGCTGCGCAACGGGGACTTCTCCATGGCTGCGCTCTATGCCTTCGGGAGTCTATTTCTTGGACTTGTGGCCGTCTGGTGCGGCATCCTTATCGCAGAGATCATCTCATGAGGACCGAATTACTCTCGCGGCGCGGGTCGATGCCATGATTGAGTGCTATCGCGGTGGTCTACACGGATAAAGGAGAATACATGTTGCAGGCGGGCAAGGCAGTCAAGGTTTCGATCTATCTCAGCGAGGGATCGACCCATCATGGAGTGTCGGCGTACTCGAGTATCCTGGACTTTCTCTTCTATCGCGGAGTCTCCGGCGCAACGGTGCTCAAGGGTGTGGCCGGGTTCGGAGCGGACCATCACATCCATTCCGCTGGCTTCGTCGAAATTTCGGATCACCTTCCCTTGAAAATCGAGTTCATCGAATCCCGTGAGAAGGTCGACGAACTTCTCGGCAAGCTGGAAGAAATGGCCGGCACCGGCATGATCGAAGTGCAGGAGACGACGGTAGCGAAGCCGGCCCAAACCTCAAAGCAGAAGAGTCCCGAGCTCCCAGCGCATATGAAGATCGAAGGACGAGCGCGGCTGATGCGTATCTATATTGGCGAAGCGGATCACTGGAAGGACAAGCCACTCCACAAAGCTCTTGTTGAAGCGATGCGCGCCAACGACATCGCCGGAGTCACCGTCTATCGCGGCATTCTCGGTTACGGCGCACATCGGCGAGTCCACAAGGACAAGCCGTTGCACCTTTCTCATGACTGCCCAATCATGCTCTCTGTGATCGATACGGAAGAGAAGCTCAAAGCCTTCCTGCCCATCGTCGAACAAATGGTTCAGGAGGGATTAGTCGTTCTGTCAGATGTGGACATCATCAAGTACTCCTATCGCGCACTCGATACGAATCGGGACGCCGAATGAGCGGAGGCGGCGCCATGAAAGAACAATTTCAAGCACGTTTGCTACGCATCCATTTTGGTGAAGATGACAAGTGGCAGGGCAAACCATTGCATGAGGCGATCTTTGCCAAATGCAGAGAGCTGGGCATCGCAGGAATCACCGTCTATCGCGGCATCGAAGGTTACGGAACCAGCACCAGAATCCATGCTGCCAGCCATTGGGCCCTTTCCAAAGATGCTCCAATCGTGGTGCACATTATTGACAGCGAAGACCAGATCAACAAACTGATTCCTCATCTTGACTCCATGGTCAACGAGGGCCTGATTGCCATATCAAATGTTGAAGTGATCCGGTATTTTCGCCAGGAAGATGCTCGCGCCAAGGCGTAATGACTGATGCAGATCTATGACGGCAGTCCGACAGTGCAAGAGTACGGCAGTCTTCTGACCGAGACATCGATGTGTGTGGATGGCGCGTCCCGTCTGTTGCGACTCGCCGGCCTGGCTCGTGATCTCGGCGCTGAACCCGTCGCAGAGGAAGCCCGTGAGCTGGCAGCGCGAGTTTCTGAAGGACGTTTCTATGTAGCTTGCGTCGGTCAGTTTAAGCGAGGCAAATCTACCCTGCTCAATGCTCTGATCGGCCACCAGGTTGTTCCCACCGGGTTCGTTCCGGTCACGGCCGTACCCACTGTGATTCGTTTTGGCGACAAACTTCACGCCCGCGTGCGCATGCGAGATGGAGCTTGGTGCGACGTTGTCATGTCCAACTTGAAGGAATACGTCACCGAAGAATTCAACCCGGAAAACAAAAAGGCCGTCGAGGGCGCAGAGGTTTTCGTGCCCAGTCCCCTCTTGTCCTCCGGCATGTGTTTTGTCGACACGCCGGGCCTCGGCTCCATCTTCAGTGGAAACACGGCAACCACGCAGGCATTCATTCCTCATATTGATGCCGCATTGGTCGTGGTCGGGGCCGATCCGCCGATCGCGGGCGAGGAACTGGCGCTGGTGGAATCCATCGGTACGCAAGTCCAGGATCTAATCCTGGTGATCAACAAATCCGACCGCACCAGCGATCCGGAGCGTGCCGCCGCAACGAAGTTCACCCGCGAGATTCTGGAAAAGAAGCTGCACCGCCCGATGGGCGACGTCTTCGAGGTGAGTGCTGCAGAACGTCTGGAAAACAGCGGTCCGCTTCGGGATTGGGACAAGCTGCTGGCAAGCTTGTATTGCCTTGTTGAAGACTCGGGCATAAATCTCGTTCGTGCTGCTTGTGAGCGAGGCCTCCAGCGACTGAGCGAGCAACTGCTGGTGATCGTCAACGAGGACCGTAATGCGCTTCAGCGGCCCATCGAGGAATCTGAGCGGCGGATCATCCTCGTGAAAGAAACCATCAACGAAGCTGAACGTTCCATGCGCGAGCTCAACTTCCTGTTTATGGCGGAGCAGCAGCGAATCTCCGACATGCTCATTGAAAGACACCAGCGGTTTTTCCGCTCTGCGTGGACGGAATCTGAAGCAGAATTCAAGCGAGAGCTAGCGAACGTACCGGTCAGCTTTGGCCCGCATTATCGGCGTCGACTGATGCAGCTTGCCCAGGCGATCTCGCGTCGCAAAGTCACGCCCTGGCTCAAACTGGAGCAGGAAGAAGGCGAGCGCCAATATCGTGACGTTGCCATTCGATTTACTCAGATGGCAAACAGCTTTCTCAAAAAGCTTGCCGACGCCGGTCTCAGTGAACTCACTCGGATGCCTCATGCCCTCGATCCCGAGAAAGGTTTTCGCGTTCGCTCTAGGTTCACATTTCTTGACTTCATTGAAATTGCCCAACCCGCGTCACCGCTACGCTGGCTCGCCGACATCTTTTTGCCAATTGTAGGTGGTCGCAAGCTCATCGTGAACCATGCTCGAGACTTTCTGCAGCATTTGCTGGAAGTAAACTGTGCGCGCGTGCAAAACGATATTCTCCAGCGCATTCAGGAAAGCCGAGGGCATCTGGAGGTAGAGATTCGAAAGCTGTTGCATGAAATCAGCCGCATTGCAGAGCAGGCACTTGACCGAGCGCGGATAGTCAAAGAAGAAGGATCTCCCGCCGTACAGTCGGCAATCGAACGACTCAACCGAATCGAGCAAGACGTTTCGACACTCATCGAATCATGATCAGCAAGGTTCGTTGGCCCTGTCTTCGAAAAGGATTTTTGCGCGGCGATTTCCCTCATCAACGACGACCTGTACTCTCTCCGCAACAGAAATTGATGCGATCTTGCACCTCACCGGGCCATCAACGCGATAACAGCCCAACGAGTTAGTGTCGCCAGAAAGAGACTTCCGCCATGACCATTTCTTTTTCTGCGAAACAACCGCCGACGCGCGAATATCTCGCTTGCATCGAACGCGAAGAAGAAATGGTTCGGCTTCAAGCCCAGGCCAAGGCATGCAAATCCGTCCTGGTTTTCGGGCCCGAAGGCGTGGGCAAATCAAGATTGCTACGCAGTTTCGTCGAAGGTCATCCGCAAGCCCTCTACATTGCACAAATCCACTCGCCTCATGCTTTTCTCCTCGCGCTGCTTACGGCGATGCGGCACGCAGCGAATACAATTGCAATCCCCGAAAATCTCGCACCTCTGTCCACCGTTTCATTAAAAGGAATTGCAGGTCGAGCCCTCGACACCCAACCGTTCCTCCTCGTGCTGGACCAACTGAATGGTCCCTCCCGGCTTGTCACGAGCCTGATCAAGGATCTACATCACTACGGACGCACATCTGTAATCTTTGCGTCTCGCTCTCCGCACATGGAAGATATAGGCGCGCTGCAACCGCTATGCGCGGATAAATCAGAGCGCGTCGAGATAAAGAACTGGCCGCAGCCCGTCGCACTCGAATTTGCATATCGCGAGGCCGAGAAAACCTTGCTGTCAGCGTCTAACCTGGACTCGGCGATACCCATGATCGTCGAGTGGAGCAACGGAAATCCGGCCGCAATCCTTCACATGCTGGGCATGGCCCACCTGCCACAGTACAGACTGGGCGATCAAATCAAGGCCCACGTCCTTTATCTGGACCACCGAATGGGTCGTCGCTAGCAACCGAAACGGCTGGCAGAAACTTACTCCCCCTCCACCGATTCCATAGAAAGTGACATGGCACGTCTTCAATTTGCGCATGCGGATTAGAGTCAGTATCTTTGGAGGAACGGGATGCCAAAGCTATCTGGATTGTCACTTGTCGCGCTGCTTGTCGCTGGTCAATTTGCATGTACCGGCACATCCCTCGGTCAGAAAGTTAGCGCGAGTACGGCAACTCCCATCAAGCACATCGTAGTCATCTTTGGAGAGAATATCTCCTTCGACCATTATTTCGGCACGTACCCGAAAGCCCTGAACCCTAAGGGGGACCCGCAATTCGTGGCGGTGCCCGAAACACCTACGGTCAATGGATTCACCGACGCGCTCCTGAAGAACAATCCAAACTTTCTCAACACCGGCGGCAATGCTTCCGGCGCGATCAATCCATTTCGTCTGGACCGCAACCAGGCATCCACCGCGGACCAGGATCACAGCTACACCCCGGAGCAAAGAGCATTTCATGCCGGGCTCATGGATTCATTTCCGGAGTACACCGGAGTTCCTGGACCTCCACCCAGCGGCGAAGCGAACAATGGCCTGGTCATGGGATATTACGACGGGAACACCGTGACCGCCTTATGGAATTATGCTCAGCGCTACGCCATGAATGACAACTCGTTCGGCTCCACCTTCGGACCGTCGACCATCGGAGCCATCAATCTGATTTCAGGCCAAACCAATGGCGTGACTGACCAGATCAACGCGCGTGGCGATCTAATTTCCGGCGGCGACGGGACCTGGACGCTGATCGAAGATGTCGATCCGATCGGTGACGTATGTTCCACCACAACCGGCGGGCAGGTACATTTCACCGGCAAAAACATTGGCGATTTGCTGAATGCCCGCGGCGTAACCTGGGGATGGTTTGAAGGCGGCTTCGACCTTTCACTGAAAAATTCGAATGGAACTACGGGATGCGAACGTTCGACAACATCTTCGATCACCAACGTGCTGCAAGTCGATTACCTTCCACATCACGAGCCGTTTCAGTACTACACCGCCACCAGCAACCTGAAGCACACTAGGCCGTCCTCCGTACAAATGATTGGGCACGCCGGCGACGCCGCCAATCACCAATACGATATCAATGATTTTTATGCAGCCGTCCGCGCCGGGAACATGCCTGCCGTCAGCTTCCTGAAAGCGCCAGCCTATCAGGATGCGCATGCCGGATATTCGGACCCTCTTGACGAGCAAACCTTCATCGTCACCGTCATCAATTTTCTGGAGCAGGAGCCGCAATGGTCTTCAACCGCCGTCATCATTGCCTACGACGACTCTGACGGCTGGTACGACCATCAAATGGGCCCAATTGTAAATCAATCGGCTACTGCGGCAGATATGCTCAGCGGAAAAGGAAGGTGCGGTAAAGGAACGTCTTCTCTGGCTGGGCCACGCACTCCTCACGCGCAAGGTCGTTGCGGCTACGGCCCGCGTCTCCCGTTGCTTGTAATTTCACCGTATGCGCGGCGGAACTTTGTCGATCACACGCTGACCGATCAGAGCTCCATCATCCGGTTTGTCGAAGACAATTGGCTTCATGGGCAGCGCATTGGCCATGGTTCCTTCGACGCAATCGCCGGACCGCTCGATAGCATGTTCAATTTCGACAAGGCATCAAACATCGGCACATATCTACTCGACCCCTCGACTGGGGAAGTAACCACCAACACGAATTAGGTCGAAGGTTGGACCGACTGCATTCGAAGGCAACCTCATAAGTCTGTCCTCCGGACGTGTGGTCAACGCATTGTTGGCGCGAGCCTTCTACAGCAAGGCTGAGAATGGAACGCGAACGAAGGAATCGCCGACCTCGATTTACGACTGAAGCCGATTCGTTGCAGCTAACCGGCCGTACCAAAATCCAGAGTTCTTGATAGTGCGCTTTTGATCTCGGAAGTCGACATACGCGAGCCCGTATCGTTGCGTGTACCCATCGTTCCACTCAAAATTATCGAGAGCGCTCCACGCATGGAAGGCCCTGACCCTCGCGCCATCTTTGATAGCTCGCGCCAGTTCGGCCAGTTCTAAGCGGAAGAAGTCGATGCGCCGCGAATCAGGAACGCGGCCCCCATCCCGGTCGTAAGGGGTATCGAGATAGCCGCAACCGCTCTCGGTGATCTCAATGATCGGAAAGTTGTATTCACGCGAGATCTGCATCACCAGGTCATAGATGCCTCTTGGAAAAATCTCCAGTCCCCCGTCGGTGATGGGTCCTTCCGTCGGCATCGTTGCGGTGAACTGCGTGAACTCGTTCCCTGCCGCACCCGTATCCTGTGTCTCGGTGGCAAGCGCACCACTGCTGCCGCGCGAATCAGGACCCGCAGCAGAGACCAGGCGGCGGGAGTAGTAATGGAAACCGATCCAGTCGAGCGGAACCTTCATGATTTTGTCGTCGCCGGGTCGATAGCCCATCGCCTCATATGGAATTTCTCCGACAAAGGCATGCGGATACCGTCCGCGCATGGCCGTTTCCAGAAAGTAAAGATTGTTCATCGCATGGTAGCGCGCCGTGGCAGCACGGTCCGCTTCGCTATCGGTCTTCGGATACGCCGGCGACATGCCATACGCGCTGCCCACGGTTGCGATGGAAGACGCCGCTTTGATCGAGCGAAATGCTTCGCCCTGGGCGAGGTTGACCGTGTGTGCGGCTTTCAGAAAGTCCGTATAGTTCGCGCGGCCCGGCGGAAACACGCCCGTGCCATACCCGAGATTCGTGAAGCTCCATGGCATGTTGAAGGGCGCCCATACCTGAATTTGGTCACCCAGTTCTCTCGCGAGGATGCCGGCGTAATCGGCGAAATACCCCGCAAGGTCGCGATTGGGCCAACCGCCCAAATCCTCAAGGCCCTGCGGAAGATCCCAGTGATAGAGCGTACAGAAGGGTCGAATCCCGCTTTCCAGCAAAATATCCATCACACGCTTGTAATGATCGATGCCTTTCTGATTCACCGGACCGCGGCCTGAAGGTTGAATGCGAGCCCATGAGATCGAGAAACGGTAGCTCTTCTGGTTTAGCTGTTTGAGCATGGCGATGTCCTGGGGATAACGATGATAGTGGTCGCAAGCCACGTCACCCGTTCCAGCTCCGCGAATCTTTCCGACGGTGTGCGTCCAGCGGTCCCAGATGGACTCGCCTTTGCCATCCTCGTTCCATGCACCCTCAACCTGGTAGGACGCTGTTGCCATGCCCCAGAGAAAGCCTTCAGGAAACTGCGCCGTCGCAACTTGTTCGACCGTTGGCGTATGCCGCTCATGCGGTGTGGTCGTCTGCGCGGACATGCCGGCTCCGCGCGGCGTCAGAAGTCCCGTTCCCGCGATTGCCGCAGAGGCAGTAAGAAAATGACGACGATTCATGGCGCCTCCGTTCTAAGAACGCGACTATATATGCGCAACTTCACCGGAGACCCTGTCTGATGTGAACAGGCACCGACCATCCGATTGCAGAACCTCACACGCAATCATATTGCGGATGCTGCGGAATCCGAATAAACGGAGAAGCAACTCGGCGCAAACTTCCCTGACTTCTAAATCCTCATTCCATATTTAAGAAACTCTCGGTGTACTGGCATCGTCCAATCACTACATGAATACCATTACGCTGGAAGAACATTTCTTGACGGAATCCTTGCTAAGAGCCACTGGAGCGCATGACCGGGAAACTCCTCCGCAGCTCGTGCAATTGCAGCCGAAGCTTCTCGACATCGGCGCCGGCCGGATCGCCGACATGGACAAAGCAGGCATCGACTTCCAGGTGCTCTCGCTCGCCGTCATGGGATTCGACGCGCTCGACGCCGATACCGCCAGTTCGCTGGCTCATGACATCAATGACGAACTCGCCGACGCCATGCGTTCTCATCCCAAACGCTTTGGCGGTTTCGCTACCCTTGGCATGAAGACCCCCGCCACCGCAGCCGCTGAGCTGGAGCGCTGCGTCACTCGCCTTGGATTTCATGGTGCTCTGCTCAACGGCACCACCGGCGGTCTTTTCCTTGACGATCCGAGCTTTTTTCCGGTCTTTGAGGCCGCCGCTCATCTCGGCGTTCCCATCTACCTTCACCCCGCACCGCCCCCGGAACCGGTGCAACAGGCCTATTATTCCGGCCTTCCCGATCCACTCGGTTTCCTTCTTTCCATCGCGGGCTGGGGCTGGCACGCTGAGACCGGCCTTCACACCCTCCGACTCATTGTCTCCGGCCTCTTTGATCGCCTGCCCAATCTGCAACTCATCATCGGCCACATGGGAGAAGGACTGCCCTATGCGCTCGCACGCTCAAGCGCCGTCCTCACTCATGCCGCGCCGCATCTTCGCCAGCCTGTCGCCGATTACTTCCAATCCAACATCCACTGCACCACCAGCGGCTACTTCACTCTGCCGCCATTGCAGTGCGCCCTTCAGGTCGTCGGTATCGATCGACTTCTTTTCTCCGTCGATTATCCGTACAGCCCCAACACCCGCGGTCGCGCCTTTCTCGATAGTCTGCCGAAGATTCTCGGTCCAGATGACATCGCAAAGCTGGCTCATCGCAATGCCGAGCATCTGTTGAAACTGCGCCCCGTCGCATGACATTCGCCTCTCCATGGTCCGCAAAAACGTCAATTAGCCAAGATCCACAACGACAGGCCTTCGTCGCCATGGCGGAACCCGGAGGCAAGCAGTTGATATCGCAACCCGCAATCTCCATCAGCTCGGACCCGAACAAAATGGCGTTCCCGAATGCACCCTCCCTTAGAATTGAAGGCTAGAGCATTTTCCCTAGGTATAAAACCGAAGCGGGGATGTCGGCGCAGCTTTTCCGTGAAGAAAGGCTGCACTGAGTTGTACTCAGAAAGTTCACAGTAATAGGGAACAGGCTCTCAGGCCCACTTTGGAAGTAAAGTCGTTGCGGACTGCTTCGCCTGACGCCTGGATCATCTCTTACTTTGCGGAAATGATGGCTAAAGAGAGGCGTTTCGCAAACAGGATCTGCACATTTCCTCCGAAGCTCCCGAACCGAGGGTTGCATGCGCCGGATCATCTTGCTCGCAGTCATCGTTTGCATTGGGTGGTCATCCACGGCGGTTTCTCAGAACTCTCCGCAAGTTTCACCAGGGCTGCACAACATGGTGGATCAGTATCTGACGGGCATCGCACGCCGGTACTGGCAAGCCCGCGCGCTGCGCGTTTCAAAACTCGACACGCCTGCCGAAGTCGAGTCTCGCCAAATCTATGTCCGAAAAAAATATGTAGAACTATTAGGCGGCTTTCCAGCCAGGACCCCGCTGCACGCGCATATCACCGGAACTTTGACGCGAGATGGGTACCGCATCGAAAAACTGACCTTTGAAAGTCTGCCGAATTTTTATGTGACTGCCGATGTTTACGTTCCAACGTCGAGCCGTGGGCCTTATCCTGCTGTCCTTGGAACCGCGGGTCATTCCGCTGCTGGAAAAGCCGAGCCGATCTATCAGAAGGCCTGGATCGCGCTCGCGAAGCGGGGATTTCTGGTGCTTGCTTTCGACGAGGTGGGACTGGGCGAACGAGTCCAATATTGGGATCCTCAACTTGGCCGCTCACGCATCGGAATCGCTTCGGCGGAGCATACCGTCATGGGCATGCAGAGTCTGCTGGTCGGAATCAATTTAGGCATGTACGTTGCGTGGGATGGAATCCGCGGGATCGACTACCTGCTGAGTCGAAGCGACGTCGATCCAAAGCGTATCGCTGTGATCGGAAATTCCGGCGGCGGCAATCAATCGGCAGTAATGGCATTAGTCGATCCAAGGGTTGCAGTCGCCGCTCCTTCCTGCTGGATGACCTCCTCGAAAGCGCTCTGGGAGCAATTCGAACCGCAAGATGCCGAGCAGAATGTAACAGGGTTCCTCAGTAGCGGTTTGGATTATGGAGATTTTCCTCTCGCGTTTGCTCCTCGCCCGTACCTCTTTCTAACAGCCACGCAGGACTTTTTTCCCATTGCCGGTGCGCATGCCACATTCAAAGAGGCCCAAAGAATCTATCAGGTGATGGGACAGCCCAACCACGTCGCATTGTTCGAGTACAACGATACGCATGGATGGTCTCAGCCGCGTCGCGAGGCGACCTATCGATGGCTCGAACAATGGCTGATGAACCGTTCCGATAACGGCTCCGAACCGCCCATCACCGTGGAACCGCAAACAACGCTCGATGCGACACCCACGGGGCAGGTCGCGACCTCCGTCGGAGGTGAAACGATCCCGGAAATGACGCGAGAAACAGCGCAACATCTGGCAGCAAGTCGCCCGCACTTTGATGCCATGCAGCTTCGACCCATCATCGCCAAACGCCTGGGCATCTCCATGGCAAGCGTTCAAAACCATCGCGTCCCTCCCGTCTCTGACCGTGGGACAGTGCAACACGAAGGGTACAGTGTTGAAACAATCACTCTTCAAACGGAGCCTGGCATCATCGTTCCCGCGTTGGTTTTTATTCCGTCGAATGGCCCGCGCAGGAAGCCCGCCATTCTCTATGCAAATGCCGCCGGAAAGTTTGCCGATGCCGGCCCAGATGGCGCGATCATAGCGCTCGTGCACGCCGGAAACATTGTGCTTGCACCGGACCTGAGAGGCTGGGGAGAGAGTGCGAGCCTGGGTGGACGGCCTCCGCGCACCGGACGTTACGAAACAACCATGCGGGCATTCATCGTCGGCAAAACGATGGTCGGAATGCAGGTTCTAGACCTGCTGCAGACGCTCAATTACCTGTCCTCCCGCGCCGACGTTAACACAGAAGAAATTACGCTTCTGGGAAAAGGCAACGGAGGAGTGGTCGCCTTGTTCGCTGCCTCGCTGGATGCGCGCTTGAAGAAGACCATCTGCGAGGACGAGCTTGTGTCGTATCTGGATTTGGCGAGCACCACCGACTACGATCAGTCGTTATTTGATGTGATCGTGCCTGGGATACTCAAAGATTTTGACCTGCCGGACGTTGCCGCAGCCATCGCGCCACGCAGCCTGCAGATCATCGATGCGCGATCCGCCACTGAAGCCTTGGAACCTGGATTTGAAATTCGCCAGGAATATGCAACGGCAATCCGCGCATATCAGACCCTCCACGCCGCAAACCTGTTCCGAGTTTCTTCTCGTCCAGGTGGCACTCATCGCTGACCACATCCTCCATCCAACTCCTAAAGCGGTCATGATCACAATGCTGTGCTCTGTTGGCATCCTTCATCTGTTCGATCTGCACATGCCTCCTGCACTCGCCATCGGCATAACGAGAGCGAACCCGGCAATCACATCTGGCCATCGCCGTTCTCCCGCGGTTACAATCATCCCGACTCAACGAAACGGCGGCGCAAAATGGACAAACGTGAATTTCTTAAGGGCTCAGCCGCCACGGCTGCAGCGATGATGATGACCCGTTTTCGCGAAGGCGATGTACTCGCAGACACGACGGTCCCCAGAACCAATTGGTCCGGCAACTATCACTACTCGACAAATAATGTCTTCCAGCCCGCATCCGTTTCGGAAGTTCAGGACGCCGTTCGCAGTGTCACAGGAGTCCGCGCACTCGGCACCCGCCACTCGTTCAACGGCATCGCCGACTCGAAGATTGCGCAAATCTCCACTCTCCGGCTGAAGGATGTAAGCATCGATCCCAAAGCGCGCACCGCGACTGTAGGCGCTGGCATCCGCTACGGTGACTTGGCAGTCATCCTCGACGCAAAAGGTTTTGCACTGCCCAACATGGCATCGCTGCCGCAAATTTCCGTCGGCGGAGCCTGCGCCACTGCGACCCACGGCTCTGGAATGCGTAACGGCAATCTCGCCACACCCGTCATTGCCATCGAATTCGTCGCAGCCGACGGAACCATCCGCACCCTTTCCCGCGAAAAAGATCGCGACCGCTTTGCTGGCGCTGTCGTTTCTCTCGGATCTCTCGGAGTCGTCACCCATGTAACCCTCGCCGTCGAACCTCGCTATGACATGACCCAGGTCGTCTACCAGAACCTTCCTTTCAGCGAACTGGAGCACCACCTCGCTGACATCATGGGAGCCGGCTATAGCGTTTCCATCTTTACCGACTGGCAGAACGGTCGTGCCGGTGAGGTATGGATCAAACGTCGCGTCGATCAGGGCGGCGCCTCCACGCCTGCCGCCCGTTTCTATAATGCCACCCTCGCAACCAAAAAACTCCATCCCATTCCCGGACACTCCGCCGATGCCTGCACCGATCAGCTCAACATTGTCGGTCCATGGTACGAACGGCTTCCGCACTTCAAAATGAACTTCACGCCTTCCAGCGGACACGAACTGCAAACCGAATTTCTCGTCCCCTTCGATCGCGGCTATCAAGCCATCCGCGCCGTCGAAACCCTCCGCGACAGCATCACTCCTCACCTCTACATCACCGAGCTTCGCGCCATTGCCGCCGACGATCTATGGATGAGCATGGCCTACCAGCGCCCGTCGCTCGCTATCCATTTCACCTGGAAGCTTGAAACCGCCGCGGTGATGAATCTGCTCCCGCAGATTGAGGCCAAGCTCGCCCCCTACCGTGCCCGCCCCCACTGGGCCAAGGTCTACACCATGGACACCAGCGAGATCGCCCCGCTCTATCCTCGCATCCAGGACTTCCGCGCCCTCACCCAGGAATTCGATCCCAAGGGAAAATTCCGCAACCGATATATCCGCAACCATATCGACACAGCCTGACACCATGACGGTCGACCCCCGAATCAGCTGCATGAGATTGCGGCATTTAGATTGAACGAACCCGAGAGACAGACACACAAAGCCTCAAACCTGCGAAAGCCAATCGAAGGCGCGCTCTTGCGTGCGTTGGGGAAAGCGATTGATATCCACCGGCGTTTCGAATTGCAGAGCTTCCGGCTTGCCGAGCAGAGCATAAACCTTCTTCGACGCCTCGACCTCACGCTGCACGTCCGCAATCCGCGCATAGCGGTCCAGTGTTGGCGCAACGATTAACGTCGGCTTCGGCGCAACCAATGCCAGCACTTCATCGAAATCGAAAGGGACACGGTCTTCGTAGCCCGCGAAAAATCCGAGCCGCGGCAGCAATCCGTGCAGATGCGAATATTGCCGAATTCCCTCTGTACCACTCGCTGCCGTATCCAGACGCAGCGTATCGAATCCGCAGATCGATACAACACCTTTCACCCGATCCTCAAATCCCGCCGTCAACAGCCCGACTTTGCCGCCCAATGCATATCCCATCAGGAATATTTTGGAGGCATCGATCTCCTTTAGTTTGGTCAGCGCATCCACCGCAGCCCGCGTATCTTCAATCATGTTGCCCAGCATCGACCAACCAGGATAGCGGTCGTAGAAATACTTTGCCTGGTGAATGCGACTCCCGAAACCAACGTGATCGAAGGCAAATATGGCGAATCCTCTTTTTGCCAGCAGCGGAAACGAAGGCCGCGCATCCAGGTCGTAGATCCAGCCTTCTGAACGCCAGGGACTGTAAGAGGACCAGCCGTTCTGATAGCTGTAAGGAGGCAGCCAGATCACCACTGGCCATTCGCCGGGCTTCGGTTTTCCATCCGCGTCCAATGGATAAAACAGATCGCCATTCAAACCGTCCCCGAATGGCAGGCCTACTGCGCCCATCCCTTCCAATTTGCATCGCATCTGTCGATTGGAATCGTCGATCGGCCTTTCATACAAGGTTGCAAGCCAACCTTCGCTGGAAAAATCAGTTTCAGAAATATTGTCGTGCGCCACAAATGGCACTCGCGGCGGCGCTTCGCCCAGCATGGTTGAAATCTTTTGCTGAATCGATTTCTTCTTCTCGACCCACTCTTGCTCCGAGCCGATCGCATGCCCGTTCGCCTGATTCAGGAAATCGCCAACCGACATTTTCGGATATTGGAGCGGATCGATCTTTTCCCCTGAAAGCTTCTGCCATTTTTCGAAGGAATACCCCAGGATCCAGGTTTCAGATTTCGGATGACGTTTGCGATCAAACATCGAATCGAAGAAATCCATGAACTGTTCAACATTCTCGGCCGAGGTCGGATGCCTTCCATCACGGAGATACAGCCATAAATTTTCTTCCTGTCCAAACAAGGCATAGACAGGCAACACGGAACGATATGCCTGCTCGAAACCGAAGGGATTGCCGGCCGATTCAGCGTATGCAGCATTCATCATCAGGCCGCGCGGAGCAATCAACGCCGCCAACATATTCTGGTCGATCGGCAGCTTATCTTCTCGCCCCGCAAAGAACCGCAGCTGCGGATGAAACCAGTGGGGCTGCGCCGCCGTGAGCAACTCGATACTCTCGTTGGCGAACATATCCGTGGTGTATCGCCAGGGATCGCATCCTCCAGTGTTGCCGCTGGAAGGAATCACCGCCGCGATCCGCTCGTCGAATGCGGCTGCCAGCAACGCTTGTTTTCCACCCCTTGAATGACCTGCCAGACCGATCGCGTCCTTATCTATTTCCGGCTGAGTTACTAGATAATCCATCGCGCGAGAAGCCGCCCAGGCCCAGCGTGCGAGACACGAAAAATCGTATTCAGGATAAATGTCAATGTACGCGTCGGAATCGTCAACATCTCCGTACATAGGATCATTCGCGGCATAGTAGCAGCCGATATAACCGCGTCGCACTGCGGTATAAAGCCAGGGAAGCCTTCGACCATAGTTGGTCAAAAATACCGGGAACGGTCCTTTGCCATCCGGAATGATCAATTGCAAACGCAACGTAGCGCGATGACCGGGTCCGAACTCCAGCCGCACATCGCGCACTGTAGTTGTTCCCTCACGCTGGATAGATGTGACAATCGCGCGCAGAGTATCAGGCGGCGGAGGCATTCTTCCAAAGACCCACCGCTCCACTTGTGCTCGGATCCACTGTTTCCGGCGATTCCACTGCACTTCATTTGTCACAGCGATCTGGCGGCCGTTCTCGCTGTACATAAGCGGATTCGGAAGAAAAGGAATCGACGGCATTTCTTCAAAATCGGGAGGAAGCGCCCCGGTACGCTTAACCCAGTTCTCCCAGGTTTTGTCATGTGCATTGATGCGCCCGGTCGCAGGTGTTCTGCTCGGGGGGAAAATCTTCAGGAACGTCTCGAGGTCCCTGCGCCGCCGTGCCTCTGCGCTGATCGCTGTTTTTTCAGGCTGCACGCTGGCCCTGCTCTCTGTCCCCATCATCGACGATGCAATCGATGTAGCCGCCGCTTGCGCAATGAATTCTCTTCTCGTGATTGTCATTCCTGTTCCCTGCGAGCATTCTAGTTTCTTTGCGTCGTTGGATGAATATTCCGAATCATCTGCTGGGTCAGATTCCCATGAGCACGACCATGGTTAGCAAATGTGCCGTGCCATCGAATTGCTAAACTTGGCCCATGGGTGAAGTTCAAGATCATTACAACAATCTCCTCGCAAAACACTACACTTGGATGTTTGGCACACCATTTGACGAAAAAGTCTCCGAGCAAAAAGAAATTCTCGAGGAAGCACTGCAGACGAATGCGGATTGCTCTGGACTAGCTGTGGATCTTGGCAGTGGACCAGGCTTTCAGGCGATTGCACTTTCTGAGATGGGATTTTCTCCGGTGCTTGCCGTAGATACGAACGAATTTCTTCTCAATGAACTTCAGTCCCACCAGGGCCATCGACCGGTGCGAACGGTCTGCAGCGATCTTTTGAGGTTACGTGAGTTTGTTGCTCCCATGACGGCCCAGGTGATCGTATGCATGGGCGACACCATCACCCACCTTCCTAACAAGGATGCCGTGGAAGAGCTCATTCTCTTGGTCGCCGACACTCTCGCGCCCGACGGAAAATTTGTCATCACTTATCGCGATCTGAGTGTGGAAGCTACCGGGCTCGATCGGTTTATTCCCGTTCACGCCGACCAGGAGAAAGTCATGACTTGCTTTCTGGAATTTGATCGGCCCGATTCGGTACTTGTCTATGACCTGGTCTATAGCCGCGAAGGCTCCAAATGGCTGCTTGAAAAGAGCGCCTATCGAAAGCTTCGCCTGCCGGCTGATTGGCTTCAAGACGCAATGAAGCGGGCCGGTTTCATCGTCCACACGGGGCAAGCCGGGAGATTCATTCGTCTTGTCGGACAGAAACGCGATGCTTTATAGTCTGACTCTCACCGTGGTCGACCACGCGAAGCTCGCCGATGCCTCTTCGCGGTTGACGGAGATGATTCTAGAAAAAGTTATATAGCGCATTTCAATGACCGTCGGCATTAACCATGTGTGCGGACACAGCCGTCCCGGACCGCAATTCATCGGTTGCATGCAAAGCAACATCATTTCCTTCTTCCAGTGACCCGAAGACTTCAGTCATGCCGTCCATGACCGCGCCGGTTTTGACGCTGATTGGCTCTGCCTTGCCGTCGCGAATAAGAACGACATAATTCTGTTCCATATTGCGGCCAACTGCAGACTGCGGGACAAAAAGTGTCGATGAAGTACGTCGAACAGGCCACAGAATTGAGGGGAACATTCCCGAATGCAATTCCAGGCTGGGGTTCCATACATCCATTTCAACCGGCATCGTGCGGGTCGATACGTCGATGGAGTCGGCGAGGCGGGCCACCGTGCCATGGAACGTGCGACCTGGAAACGCGGGAACGGTGAAGTCGATGGTTTGACCTTTCTGAATGCCGGCCACATAAGCTTCCGGCACCGCAACCACCAATCGCAAATGGGCAACCTGCTCGATGCGCATCATTGAAGGCTGCGTGGGCGAACTGCCGCCAGGACCGACCAACGCGCCCGGATGGACATTGCGTTTGGTCACCACGCCGTCGAACGGAGCGGTAATGCGCAAGTAGCTTTCCATTTCCGCCGCGGAACGCAAATTCGCACGTGCCGCGTCGGCGGTATTGCGCAACGCAACCACTCGAGCACGGTCTGCGGTAGCGGCCTTCTCCGCCACCTCAAGTTCTTCGTCGGAAATCACTCCCGGCGTGTTCGCAGCCTGTTTCAACCGCTCCCAGCTGCTTTCATCGGCGGCCAGTTTTGCCTCCGCAGCAATGCGTTGATTCTCCGCGCTCAGCACCTTCGCTTCGGCTTCTGACTTTTGCGCGACAATTTCCGGTGCGATCAGCACAGCCAAAAGCTGCCCCTGTTTCACCGTCGAGCCACGATCGACGCCGATCCATTTCACAAATCCACTTACCTTGGGAAAAACCCTCACTTCTTCATAAGGCTGTAACTCACCAGGCAACGGGATGGTTATATTAAGTCTCCGCGAAACCACCTGGACGCAATCGACGACAGTCGGCGCAGGCGGCTGCGCTGCCGCGGCTGCTGCAGCTTTGCTTGAGCCGGAATTGCAGCCACAAACCGCGACCCCAATCGAAAGCGTTGTTACTATCAACAACGCTCGCGTTTTGTTTCCAGAGAAATATCGCGCTCGAGTGACGCATGCTGTGTTCAATTTGGTTCTCCTTCAGTTCCCAGCGAAGAATACGGGCTGTGCGGGTCGGATACGTCGAGCGAAGCCGAAGACCTGGACGCGCGCTCCTGAGCCAATGAAAATATTGCCGGCAAAATAAATAGAGTCGCGAGCGTCGAAGCCGCCAATCCGCCGATCACCGCACGGCCCAGCGGCGCAGTTTGATGGCCGCCTTCGTTCAAAGCCAGCGCCATCGGTACCATGCCGGCAATCATGGCGATGCTGGTCATCAAGATGGGTCGCAATCTCGTCTTGCCGCCAAAAATAGCAGCCTCCACCGAAGACTCCTTGCCGGCACGCCGATGGCCTTCGGCAAAGGTCACCAGAAGGATCGAGTTCGCGACCGAGACGCCCAGGGCCATAATCGCTCCCATGAACGATTGCAGATTCAGCGTGGTCCCCGTCAGCAGCAGCATAATGATGACACCGCACACCACCGCCGGCGTAGTGGAAACCGCGACAAATGCGAGTCGAAGAGACTGAAAATTTGCTGCGAGCAACAAGTAAATCGCTACGATTGCGAATAACAGTCCCAGCGTCAGGTAGTGCAGCGTCTGGCGCATGGGCACGACTTGTCCGCGAATATGCACTTCCACCCCGCGAGGCGGAGGACCAGCACGCCGTATCGCTTCTTCCACTTGATCCGCGGCTCGCCCCAGGTCTTCGCCCTGCACATTCGCCGTCAGCGAGATCATGCGCTGCATATCGTAGCGATCGAATTCTCCCGTGACTTGCCCGTACGACAACTGCGCCACATCGCCGAGATTGGGATGGTTCGAAGGTCCGCCGCTCATCAGCGGAATGCTGGCAAGGTCGTCCATGGACTTCATTTGATCCTGCGGCACCTCGACCTGCACCTGATATCCCACCCCGGTTGCGGGATCCTGCCAGAAATTGCGAGAGACAAATCGGCTGGACCACGTGGCGGTCTCCACCGAGCGAGCCACCTGATCTACGGTCAGACCGAGTTGCCCTGCTCGTTCGCGATCGATGTCGATGTTCAGGCTGGGATATTGCAGCGGCTGCCCGTAATGCAAATCCCGCAGATGACCGATCTTCGCCATCTCGGTGCGAACCTTCTCCGCATACTCGTGGTCCGCGGAAAAATTGAAACCCTGAATCGCCACTTCAATCGGCGTTGGCGAGCCGAAGTCCATAATCTGATCGACAATGTCTCCGGACTCAAACGTAAAGGCCGTATCTGGAAACTCCCGCGGAAGCACTCTGCGCAACTGCTCCTGCAGCACGCCCACCCGTATGTTCGCGCTTTTCTTCAACTGAACGCGAAGCACTGCCTCCTGCGGTCCGCTCGTCCACAGGTACACCAGGTTCACCGGATAGCTTGGCGCGTAGGTACCGACATACCCGATGCTGATTTCCACGTTGCCGGGCCCAGCGAGGCGCTTGATCTCTTCCAGAGTTTTCAGCGTCGTTTGCTCTGTCACTTCAATTCGCGTGCCGGAGGGCGCACGCAGACGAAGCTGAAACTGAGTTTCAGGAGTGTGAGGAAAAATCTCGCGACCCAGTTGTGGCCCCAGCAGCAGGATGATGGCCGCCGCAATCGCGACATACATCCCAATCAGCAGGCCACGCCGATCAATCAAGCGCCCAATGAAGCGCTCATAGCGATCGCGGAAGTGATCGAACCGGCTGCGTCCGGAACTTTCCTCCTCATTGCGATGCATGCGTTTGTTCAGCCAGATATAAAGCACCGGCACGAACGTGCTGGACAGCAAGTACGACGCGATCATGGCGAAGCCCACCGCCAGCGACAACGGAACAAAGAGCGCGCGGGTGACACCGACCATCAGAAACGACGGCAGAAACACCGCGAGGATGGAAAGCATCGCCAGGAACCTGGGAACAATCGTCTGGCGCGTTGCATCCAGCACTGCCTGCGGCACGTGATCCGTCAATTGCAAATTGCGATGAATGTTTTCAATCTCGACCATGGCCTCGTCGACCAGAATGCCGACCGCAAGAGCAAGACCGCTCAACGTCATGATGTTGATGGTCTGATCCGCGAGCCATAAGCAAACTACGGCTGCCACCAGCGCGAACGGAATCGACGCGATCACAATGAATGAGCTTCGCCATTCTCGCAGGAACAGAAACACCATCAGCCCGGTAAGAAATGCCCCGATCGTTCCTTCCCAGATGAGCCCCGCCAGCGACCGTTTCACGCGGCCGGACTGGTCGAATTCATAGCTGACCTGTACATCCGCGGGCAGCACATTGGCGAACCGGCTCATGCTGGACTTCACTTCATTCACCACCGCCAGCGTTGAAGCATCCGCGCGCTTGGTGACCGGTAGGTACACGGTGCGGCGGCCATTCACCAGCGCATATCCAAGGGTGATGTCGCTTCCGTCCTCCACCCACCCTACATCACGCATAAAAACCGTCGGCCCGGCACCGGTGCGCACTGGCAGATTCGCCAGATCGCTGATGTTCGACACCACCGCGTTCATCGGAGTAATACGGTCGAGCTTACCGGTTCGCACATCTCCGGCAGGAGCGATGACGTTCCCCGAAAGAAGTGCCTTGACCACCTCGCCTGTCGACATGCGATAGCTGTTCAGTTTGCTGCGGTCGACGTGAATCACAATGGTTCGCGAGCTGCCGCCGAAGGTTGCCGGCGAGGACACTCCCGGCAATGTCGTGAACAGCGGACGCACGCGATTTAATGCTAGGTCCTGCAACTCATCGACGCTGTGGGTCTTGCTGGAAAATACGACGTAGCCGACCGGTACGCTCCCCGCGTCAAATCGCAAGACAAACGGCGGAACAGTTCCAGCCGGCATGTACGCATGCGCACGCTCAATGTAGGCGACGGTCTGCGCCAGTGCCTGGTTCATATCGGTTCCGGGGAGAAATGAAAGCTTGAGCAGCGCAAAATTTTCGACCGACTTCGACTCCACGCTTTCCAGTCCGGCAACATATAGAAAGTTGGATTCGTAGTAGTAGGTCAAATACCCTTCCATCTGCGCTGGGCTCATTCCGCCGTAGGGTTGAGCGACATAAATCACAGGCAGATTCAGGTTCGGGAAAATATCCACCGGCATCCGCACAATGGCAAGAATCGAGCAGAGTGCGACCGCGATGACTGCGATCAGAACGGTGATAGGACGCCGCAGGGCGGCATGAACAAGCCACATAATCAGTGCCCTCCCGCAGGCATGCTATTCACGGTAGTAAGAAATGGAGTCAGGTCGCCCTGGGCAGAGGCAAGGCCCGCGAGCGCGCGCCAGATGCTGAGCCGCGCCAGTGAGTCATCCATTTCCGCCTGAACCAACAGGCTTTGAGCCTCGGCTACATCGACGATGGTTCCCAGGCCGGCATGAAATCTCGCCAGCGCCTGCGCTTCGCTCTGCCGCGAGGCTTCCAGTTCGGTCGGAGTGTTCTGCGCCACCCGCCGCGCACCGTTCAACTCCGCCAATGCTTGCTGCTGTTGCCCGGTCAACACCTGCATGGTCTGGGCATAAGCGGCTTCTTCACGGCGTCGATTCGCGACCTCAATCTTCTTGCGTTGTTGGATCGGCACGATACTGGTCAGGTCAAGCGAAGCCGTCACTCCCGCCTCCCAGTTGTAGACATCAAAGCCCATTCCACTTGGCCACTGTTTCACTTCTCCGGTGGACGTCTCTCCACTTCCACGCGCAGAGAGCAAACCCTCCGTCGTGAAGTGTGGATAGAAGGAGTGATTCAGGACGCTGATCCGCGCATTGGCTTCCTGTATTCGTCGCTCTTGCGTGATCGCCGCAGGATGATGTGCAAGAGGAGTCTCGGCCCAGGTTCGATCCGGTGGAACCTCAAGGAATGGGCCCGTCTCGATCTCGACCGTGGTTCCGGCAAGTCCCAGCAACGCCGCAAGAGCTCCGCGATTCACCTCATCGTCTCGCTGCGCAAGAATCAGCCGCGTTCGCGCCGCAGCCAGTTCCGCCTCCGCACGCGAAGCATCGGCGCCCGGTCGCAGATGTGCGTCGACCAGCGCATGCACCGATCGCGCAAATACCTCTCTTCGGTTCACATCCGCCACGCTGGCGTTCACTCTCTGCTCGCCAGCCAACACCGCCAGCGACGCCTCTGCAACTGCAGTGGCAACGCCCAGCTTGGTCAGTTCGACCTGCTCTCCGACGCGACTTTCTGTAACCTGAGCCGAACGTACCTGCGAGCGGCGAAAGCCGAAATCAAATGGCTCCCACGACAGCAGCACGCCGGCGCCGGAGGTCCAAAAGGGCCGGTAGGCGTGGGGAGTGACACTTCCCTGCGTCCCGGTCAGGATGTTTGGAGATTGTGGAAGCAACACCCCCAGCACGCTTTCGCGCGAGCCGCGATCGCCTTGCCATACGGTATCGAGCCGCGGAATATATGCGGTTTTGGCAAGTCCAACACCCGCCTTGGAAGCGTTGTACTGTTCCATCGCCGCACGCACCGCGGGATAGTTCGTGAGTGCGTAATCGACGGCTTGCTGCACGGTAAATTGCCTCACGGCGGGCGCACCCGGTTGCTGCGCCCTGGCGGAAAACCACGGCGAACACACCAGTATGGCTGCGAGAGCAGAGAGCGACTTTCTTCTCACGGTCAACATGCGCTGATTGATCTCCATCTGAAGCGCTTCCACAGATTTGTTGTATTGCGTACCGACATCGATTGGCTGGAGCAATGCCGGCGATCCGGAAACGCGAAGCTCCCGGAGAAAAAGTGGTCTGGAGAATTTCACTCGACGTGGAGTCTCGAGCGACGGTCACGCGCAGCTTTTCTGGTATGAAAGCTGCACCGAACAAGACTCAAATCAACCTAGTAGAAATGAAATGCTCGATATCTTGGAATGGGTCAGAGCGAAGGAGGCGAACGGCCAGACGGTCGGAGGCGCGTGGACGACCGTACATGCTCGTTCACGTCGTTCAGATTGGCGATCTGAATAAGCTGCGGACGTACGCGGGCCGAAGCGGCTTCAAATACAAACCGACGATGCAGTCGATGATGAGGAATGATGGCAGTATCGTTCGTTCGACGTTGCAGCTGGTCGCGAAAGCCCGTCTTCTTCCGGGACAGGTGTACGCCAACCGTCCGGCGAACCACGCTTCTGTGCAACAGAACTGACGATGCCGCCGAAGGACTCTGTTGCAACCCCGCTGCCGCGGCAAAGCAAGGAGAGCCAAGCATCCATGCCGGAAACGCAGCAATCCACAAAAAAAACAGTACTCTTCGCAGGCTTGTGCTCCCGATCGGCATGGCCAATCATATCTCAGATTCAGGCGGTACAGCCAATATTATGGCTCGCTGCATACCGGTAGTCACATATAGCGGCGCCTCTGAGTGCCCGTAAAGCAATAGAACGAAAGTCATTTCTGATTCGCCTTGCCGAATCTCGAAACACACACAGAAGCGCGGACACGCCAGTGATCCCTGCTACTTCACATGGATCGTTGTGTTCAGCGGCAGATGGGCGGATGAGTCCCCGACCATCAACTCCACCGGCTCAGCTTCAACACGAAACGCATTCGTCTTCACGTCCCAGTACGCCAGCCTCGAAGCCGGCAGCGGAATCTCCACCGTCTTCGTCTGCCCGGCATCGACCGTCACCCGCTGGAAGCCTTCCAGCTCTTCGCGCGGCCGCGCGACCGCTGAGTGCAAATGCTTCACGTAGAGCTGCACCACTTCGTCGCCGCTGCGACTGCCTGTGTTTGTCACGTCCACGCTCACCGTTACGCTTCCATCGCTGGCTAGCCGTGGCGAGCTTGTCCTGATGTTCGAAAACTTGAACGTCGTGTAACTCAGGCCGAATCCGAACGGATACAGCGGCTCGCCCTTGAAATACATGTAGGTATATCCATCACGGATGTTGTAGTCCATGCGCGGAGGCAGCTGATCGACCGATTTCGGCCACGTCTCCACAAGATGGCCTCCGGGGTTATAGTCACCAAACAGCACCTTCGCCAGCGCCGTTCCTTCATCCTGCGATGCCTGCGCCATGTGCAGAATCGCTGGCACATTGGCTTCCGTCCAGTTGATGTCGTATGGAAAGCTGGAGATGAGCATCACCACTGTCTTCGGATTCTTGATGAAGACCTGCTTGATGATTTGTTCCTGGTACAGGTCAATCGTTTCGCGGTCACGACCCTCGCGCCCATCGCTGGGCACGGTACAAGGGAGGGTGATGCCGCCGCCTTCTGTCGGCGAGTTGTACCAGTCGTGCGCCTCGTCGCCACAGGTCGGATTATTCCCGACCACTACCACCGCGATGTCCGATTCCTTCGCCGCTGTCATCGCTGCGGTTTCCCCGTCCGGCGTATCGTAGGCGGCATAGTTCACCTTCACATTCGGTCCCACCTCATTCTGAATGCCTTTCAGCGGCGTCACCGCATACGGTGGTGTCCCGCCATACCAGTCCCAATGCACAACATTCGCCAGCGGTCCGATCACCGCGATGGACTTGATGGTTTTCTTGTCGAGCGGAAGAAAATTCTTCTCGTTCTTCAGCAGCACCACGGATTCCAGCGCCATCTTGCGAGAAACATCGCGATCCTTGTCCGTGTTCCATGGCTCTGGAGAATCTTTGATGCTCGTGTACGGCACCATATCCGGCGGATCGAGCAGTCCAAGCTTGATCGTGATGCGGAATTTCCGCCGCAGCGCATTATCGATATCAGCCTCCGTGATCGACCCATCCTTCAGCGCCGCGTGCAACTCATCCTTATAAGTATCGAGATACTGATTGATCCCAGCCTTCAGGCACGCCACCACGGCAGCTTCCTGATTGGGAAAAAGATGACGCGGACTCACCAGCAGCTTCACCGCCCCGCCGTCGCTGGAAACCACATCCACGCCCCACTTGTCGATCACAATGCTGCGCAGAATGGGATTGACCGCCATCGGCGTGCCATTCCATGCGTTGTACGAAGCCATCACCGCCTTTGCGCCGCCATCGAGAAACGCCATCCGGAATGGCACCGAATAATACTCCCAAAACAACCGCTCATCGAAATTCGAAGACGAGCTGTTGCGGAGATTTTCATTCTCATTCGCCAAAAAATGTTTCAACAGCGCCGCAGACTGCCAATACTTCGGATTGTCGCCCTGCAGACCATGAACGAAAGCCGTCGCCATGGTTCCGTTGAAGAATGGATCTTCTCCATACACTTCCTCGCTGCGGCCCCATCGCGGATCGCGATCGAGATCCGACTGCGGCCCCCACAACATCAGAATCTGCCGATCGTACTTCGGCGTCTGCGTAATAAAGCGCGCTTCATAGCCTTCTACGTTCGCCGCCGCCTGCACCATCTTTGGATCCCACGACTCGCCCATTCCCGGAGGCTGCGGAAATTGCGTGGTGGTGATCGGCTGCCGCCCGAATCTCGCCTCACGCTGCACCACACCGTGGATGCCCTCCGAGCTGCCGATATTCGGCACTCCCAGCCGAGGCACTCCGGTCTGCGTGCCCAGGCAGTCGATCTTCTCGTCGATCGTCATCAGCGACAGCAGATTGTCGATGCGCTGTTCTGTCGGCAGATGAGGATCGTCGAATGGATGGTGTTGCAGATGCCATTGGTCCACTTGCTGCGGCGGAGGTTGTCGCTTCTGTTGAGCGAACGATGGAACCGCAAACAGAAGAGGGCAGATCGCGAAGGCAACGTATTTCTTCATCTTGAGCCAGCTTTCTCATCGTTGCGCCGAAACTGTCCATTGGCTTCCGCGCGATAAATAGATTGCGAAAATCCCACCACGTAGCGGGCAGCTGAAATTAGAACAAAACTGAACCAGGAATGCACGGCCAAAGCGCATCCGCAAGCCATCCACTCACTTGAGTGGGGATGGAAGAGACGTTTTTGTCATCGAAAGGCTTCGGGTTTCCCTGGTGGGCGCAGCTAACGTGGATAAAAAAATACCGTCGCCTAAAAAGAGTTTTTCTCGTTGACATAGTTTATCTATGTCAGTAGACTCATTAGCATAGTTTATCTATGCCAGTGAGGGACAACCCATGGACCGCGACGAAATTCCACCCGGAACTTTATATCTGCTGATTCTGAAAACTCTCGCCCGCCACGGCGAACTTCACGGCTTTGAAATTGCCGACTCCATCCAGCGCACCACGGAAAATGTCCTTCAGGTGGAAGAAGGCTCGCTCTACCCCGCGCTGCAGCGCATCCTGCTCAAGGGCTGGGCCACTGCGGAGTGGGGTACCACCGCCGGCAATCGTCGCGCCCGCTACTACAAAATCACCGCCGCCGGCCGCAAGCAGCTTGCCCGCGAAATATCGCAGTTCAACCGCGTCATCGGCGCCATCCATCGCGTAATTCAACCGGCGTGATTCAACCGGCTTGATCCGCACCGTCTGATCGCACTCGGGAGCCATCATGGACCTGCTCACTGAATTTCTTCGCCGCATCCGAGCCCTCTTCAACAGCCGCCGCCTCCGGTCCGACCTCGACGAAGAGATGCGCCTTCACCTCGAACTCCGCGCCCAGCAGCAGGCTACATCCGGCCTTCCCGCTGATGAAGCCCGCCGCGTCGCCCATCTCACCTTCGGCAATCCCACTCTTCTCCGCGAGCAAAGCCATCTTGCCTGGGGCTGGGGATGGCTCGAAAGCTTCCTGAAAGATATCGCCTTCGGCCTGCGCTCTCTGCTTCGCAGTCCCGCCCTCACCGCCGTCGCTTTACTCTCGCTCGCTCTCGGCATCGGAGCCAACACCGCCATCTTCAGCTTTCTCGATGCAGTCCTGCTCCGTGATCTTCCCGTCCAGCAGCCGCAGCAACTTGTGCTCGTCGGCACCGGCTCCTGGGGCGGCAGATCCGACGCCTACGGCATCACCGAACTCTACTCCTATCCCTTCTTCCGCGAACTGCAGAAGGATAACTCCGTCTTCTCCAACACCGCCTCCATCCTCAGCATGACCAACCCGGTCTACGGCATCGTCTCCGGCCGCACTCACCCCGAGCCGATGAAGGTCCAACTCGTCTCCGGCACTTACTTCCCCACCCTCGGCGTCCGCCCGCTCATGGGCCGCATGCTCACCGACGACGACGACCGCACCGAAGGAAACCATCCCGTCGCTGTCGTCAGCTATGCCTGGTGGAACCGCGCACTCTCCCGCGACCCCGACGTTCTCTCTCGCAAGCTCAAACTCGGAAGCACCATCTTCGACATCGTCGGTGTCGCCCCGCCAGAATTTTTCGGCACCACCGTCGGCCAGGAGCCGGACATGTGGGTTCCTATGTCGATGATCGCCTCCGTCCCGCCCAACTGGGGCAGCTATTCCGACAAGCGCAATGAATCCCTCTACATCCTTGGGCGCCTCAAGCCCGGCGTCTCCCTCGCGCAGGCGACTGCCAACATCGATCTTCTCTTCCACCAGATCTGGCTCAGCTATCGCAACGCTCACACCAACCAGGCTGACCTCACCGAGCTGCACAACACGCACGTTCCGCTCACGCCCATCGCCACCGGCCTTTCGCAGATCCGCGGCGAATTCTCCCAGCCATTAAAAATGCTCATGGCTCTCAGCGGCATCGTTCTGTTGATCGCCTGCGCCAACATCGCCAACCTGCTGCTTGCCCGCTCCACCGCTCGCGCCCGCGAGTTCGCTGTCCGACAGGCTCTCGGCGCGAAACGGTCTCGCCTCGTCCGTCAGCTCCTTACAGAATCGCTTCTGCTCGCCACTCTCGGCGGCGTGCTCGGCATCGCTCTCTCCGTGCTGGCAGACCATCTTCTCCTCCGCATGGTCTCTACCGGCGGAGATATGCTTCCGCTCGATGTCTCCATCCACTCTCGTCTTCTGCTCTTCACCCTCGCCGTTACCGTTTGCACCGCGATTCTCTTCGGCACTCTCCCCGCTCTCCGCGCCACACGCCTCGACCTCACCGACGTCCTCAAGGACGGCCGCTCCCCCGGCTCCGGTGCGGCCAAAACTCCCCTCGCCAAATCGCTTATCACCCTCCAGGTCGCCTTCTCGCTGGTTCTGCTGGTTGGCGCCGGCCTCTTCGTCCGCAGCCTTATCAACCTCAACCATGTCGATACCGGCTTCAATCGACATCACGCCCTCGTCATGAACCTCGACCCCAGCTCCATCGGCTATAAGGACACGGAACCTCGCCTCATCGACCTCTACCAGCAGATCGAGCAACGCGTTGCCGCCGTCCACGGCGTCACCGCCGTCAGCTTCGCCCAGTTCACCTTCAATCAGGGTGCCTGGAACAATTCCGTCATTATCCCCGGCATTGATCCCAGCCTTTCCCACAACATCTACCAGAATGTCGTCGGCAACGATTACTTCAAGGCCATGCAGGTTCCGCTCCTCGCCGGCCGCGCCTTCGGACCACAGGACACTGCCACGTCGCAAAAAGTCACCATCATCAGCGAGAGCTTCGCCAAAAAGTTTTTCCCCAACATCAATCCCATCGGCCGTCACTTCGCCATTGGCGTCGACCAGGACACTCCCCAGTACGACATGGAAATCATCGGCATCGCCAAAGACGTAAAATTCCAGGGACTCGACGAAGGCCGCATCGCTACCGACTACCTGCCCTACACCCAGCGCCAGCGATATCTGCAGGACTTCATCGTCCGCTACGATGGCGACGCAACCACCGTGTCCACCGACGTGCAGAACGCCATCCACTCCATCAACCCCAGCCTCCCCATCACCCGCGTCTCCTCGCTCAACGAGCAAGTCTCTGGCTCCATCACCCAGCAACGCACCGTCGCCCAGCTCTCCGCCTTCTTCGGACTGCTCGCTGTCTTTCTCTCCTGCATTGGCATCTATGGGTTAATGTCCTACATGGTCTCGCGCCGCACCAATGAGATTGGTGTCCGCATCGCTCTCGGCGCCAGCCGCGTGTCCGTCAGCTGGATGGTGATGCGAGAAATTCTCCTCCTCGTCGGCATCGGCATTGCCATCGGCGTCCCCGTCACCCTCGCCTGCAGTCGCCTTGTCGCCAATATGCTCTACGGCATCCGTCCCACAGATGCCGCCAGCGTCGTCGGCTCTGTTGTCGCCCTGCTCGTCGTCGATCTGCTCTCCGGCTGGCTCCCCGCCCACCGCGCCGCGCACGTCGACCCCATGGTCGCCCTCCGCTACGAGTGACGCACTGCCTCTGCTTAACTGTGTTTTCGATAGATTCGATCAGCGCCCGGCTGCCCTGATTATTCGGCGCGAAGCGCAATGACGGGATCAATTGCAGCGGTGCGGCGCGCCGGCAGATAGCTTGCCAATGCCGCGGCTGCCACCAATGCAATCGGTACGACGGCAAAGGTAAGAGGGTCGAGTGGGCGGATGCCGAACAAAAGCGTTCGCATCAGACTCATCAGAACAGCCGCCGCGCCCAGACCAACCGCCGTCCCAACACCAGTCAGCAGCAACGCGGAGCGAACGAACATCCACGTCAATTCGCTCTTCTTTGCGCCCAGCGCCATGCGGATGCCAATCTCGCGTGTCCGCTGCGAAACCGCATACGAGATCACGCCATAAATTCCAAGAATGCCAAGAGCGAGCGCCATCGCTCCGGCAATCGCCAGCATCACCAGCGTGAAAGAGGTGCGCGCCATCGAGTCACTGTAAAGATCCTGCATGGTGCTGATGTCCGCAACCGGCAGGTTCGCATTCACCGACCAGACGGCATGCTGCATTTCATCAATGAAGGCCTGCGTACCCGCGCGACGGGTGCGTATCGCAAAGTAGACAGTGCGCCACGCTCGCTGCTTTTGCGGCGCGGAAGCATCGCCCATCAGCGATGGCCAGTACACAGTTGCCGGCGACACCTGATCCACACCATTTTCGCGCACATCCTGGACTACCCCCACCACCTCGTTCCAGGGCGTGCTGGGAAATTCCTGAAAGTGCTTGCCGATGGCGGCGCTCGGCGATCCCCACAGTTCGCGGGCAAGTCCCTCAGAGACGATTCCAATCGGTCTCAAGCCGTAGATATCCGTCCAGGTGAAGTCACGGCCGGCGATCAGCCGCGTGCCCGCAGTGTGGAAGTATCCCGGCGAAACGTAGTTATAAAGTCGCATCGGCGGATTGTCGTCGCTGTAGATCTTTCCTTGAACCAGGATCTCGTCCCAGCTTGGTTCGGCTCCGCTCATAGGAACGGCCGCGGCAAAGCCGGTGGACGAAACACCGGGAATTGCACTGAGTTTATCGAGGATGTTGTTCTGCATGCGCACCACGGTCGTTGCATCGGGCACCAGCGTTTCCGGAATCGAAAGCCGCATGACCTGCAGAGATGCCGGATCGGAGAAACCGGGATCGACAGTCCGCAGGGCGAAAAAAGTGCGGATCATCAGCACCGCGCCGATCAGCAGCACCAGCGCCATGGCTACCTGGGCGACGACCAGCAAATTGCGTGCATGCTGCCGGTCACGGCTCGCGCTGGTTGTCCGCGTCGCTCCCAGCAAGGTCTGGCGATTCCGCGAAGGGAGATAACGCAATACTGGAATAGCGCCGAAGAGAAGTCCGGAAAGCACGGAGAGAATCAGCGTGAAGCCGATCGACCAACCGTCCAGCGAGATTTCGCTCAGGCGCGGCAGGTCCGCGGGCCCAATCGCCGTCAACAGTCGCAGGCCGCCGTAAGCAACGCCCACGCCCACTGCTCCTCCCAGCAGACCCAGGCTTACGCTCTCCAGCAATAGCTCACGCGCAATCCGCCATCGTCCCGCGCCAAGCGCCGCGCGCACCGCCAACTCGTGCTGCCGTATATCGGCGCGGACAAGCAGCAGGTTGGCCACGTTGCTGCAGGCGATCAGCATCACCACTGCGATCATTCCCATCACCACCCAAAGCATGGTGTGGATGCTGCCCACCACGGTATCTTTCAGCGGCTGCAACGCCGGCGTAATCTCCCAGCGTAGATACCAGTGCGGATTGCCGCCCAACGGGTTCGTCCACGAGTCCATCCACACGTTGAGCAGGCGTGCCAGATCCGCATTCGCCTGTGGAATCGTCACGCCCGGTCGTAGCCGCCCAATGCCGCGATAGGCGAAACCGGCCAATGGCTCCTTTACCGGATCGAGACCCATGGGAACCAGCAGATCGAAGTCATAGTTCACAATCTTGAATCCACGCGGCATCACTCCCGCGATCACTCGTGGTTGTGAGTTGACGCTGATGGTGCGTCCGACCACCGCAGGATCACCACCGAAGCGGCGTTGCCAATATCCATAGCTGAGCATCACTCGCCCCAGCGCATGCGGGTCCTGATCGGCGGCTGTCAGCCATTGCCCGTGCAACGGAGGAACATCGAGCGTCTCAAGAACTCCACTGGAAATCTGCGCTGTGTTCACCTGCTCCGGCCGCGCGATGCCGGTGATGCTGGCCGTTCCCGGTCCCCAAATGCCAAGGGCCTGAAAGGTGCGGTTGTGCCGCGCAAAGGTGAAATACATCGATGGCGAGAGGCGCAGCTCGCTGCGAAATTCTGCCAGCCCCGGTGCGCCCGGCGCGTTCAGATGCAGCGAAACCAGTTGTTGCGGCTCGGGATACGGCAGCGGCCGCAGCAGCACGCTGTTGATCACACTGAACACTGCGGTGTTCGCTCCGATGCCAATCGCCAGCGTCAGCACCACAGTGATCGCGAATCCTGGCGAGCGCCGCAGCCTGCGGCCAATGTGCTTCAGGTCAATCAGCAGCGATTCCAGTTTTTGCCACTGCCATACTTCGCGGCTGCGCTCTTCCACCAGCGTGCGATTGCCGAATTCGCGGCGCGCCATGCTCTCCGCCTCTGCGCGCGAGTGCCCTTCCTCCACCAGCTCATCGATCCGCTCGTCGATGTGCTCCTGAATGGAGACCGCGATGTCGTCGTATCGCTGCTTCCTGAAGAAGACTCGGAAGAAATTCGCCATGGCAAACCCTCCCTACGCTTCCGCCCCAGCCAGCACGCGGCTGATGCCGGCAAACATTTTCTCGAAGCTCACCACCTCGCGCTCCAGATGGCGAACGCCCGCAGGAGTGAGCCGATAAATCCGCGTCGGGCGCCCCTTGGCAGAAATTCCCGCTTTCGATTGCAGCAAGCCCTCCTTCAGCATGCGCTGCAGCGCTGGATAGAGCGAGCCTTCTTCCACCTGCAGCAAGTCATCGGAGACCCGCTGGATGTGCTTGACCAGCGCATAACCGTGCATGGGCTTGCGTCGCAGTGATTGGAGAATCATGATCTCCAGTGCTCCAGGGAATAGATCGCGATGTTCAGGATTCTTCGCCATGCTGCAAACATAGCTCAACATACCTATTTTGTAAATAGGTATCTTAAACTAGCTTATCTACCCATCCCCCTCATGAAAATTCCCAGAGTCCTCCAATCTCTGCCAGCACCTCTTACACTGATGGCAGACACCATCGCGCGACCCAACCCACTCCAGCGTCGAGGTACCCATCACCCATGGATCGAAGAGCTTTCCTTCAAACCGCCGCAGCCGCCGCCCTCGCAACCTCTCTCCCCGAAACTGCCGCAGCCTCCCCCAACGCCGTCGCTTCTACCCCGTCCGCACTTCCCGAATCCGCCTCCGCACCGTATGCCCGTGCGGCCAGCACCGCCAGCCCAAAGTATGCCCGTGCGGCCAGCACCACCCGCGCCGCAACCCCCAACAAAAAAACCATAGGCATCCAGGTCGGCGCCGTCTCCTTCGTCGATGAAGGTACAGAAAAAGTCCTCGACAACTTCCAGCAATATGCCGACGTCAACACTCTCTTCCTCGCTACCTTCACCTACGGTCGCGGCATCGCCGGTCGCCAGATCCCCGGCCAGCCCCTCCCCGACCACGGCAAGCAGCAGTACGACACCACCACCTTCACCGGCGGAAATTACGCCACCATCCATCCCCAGTACTACAAAAACACCGTCTTCCACGGCACTCGCGCCACCGAGCTCGGCAACTACGACGTCCTCGCCAACGTCATCCCCGCCGCCCGCAAACGCAACCTCAAAACTATCTGCTGGTTTGAGGATGCCTTCCGCTCCAACCTCCCCAACATCTCAGCGCTTCAGGAAATCGATCTCTCCGGCAACCACGCCGACACCGTCTGCTTCAACAATCCCAACTATAGAAATTTTCTTCTCGGCATCGTCGAAGACTGGTCCCGCTCCTACGACATCGACGGCATCATGTGGTGTTCCGAACGTCAGGGCGCATTCTCCAATGCTCTCGGTGCGGAGCAGGAAGGTCGCGACATCAACCCCTACCAGGTCACCTGCTTCTGTCCCTTCTGCATTCAGAAAGCCAAAGACCGCGGCATCAATCCCGACCGCGCCCGCCAGGGATATCTCGCCCTCGCCGCCTTCGTCACCGCCGCCCGCAAATCGCAGCGCCCTGTCGATGGCTACTATGTTGAGGTCTGGCGTCTCATGCTCCGCTATCCCGAGCTCCTCGCCTTGGAGATGCTATGGACCGACAGCCTCCGCGAAACCTACGCCGCCATCTATCACCACGTCAAACAAATTAATCCCGCCCTCGGCGTCGGCTGGCACATCTCCTCCACCAACTCCTTCAACCCCATCTACCGCGCCGAGCAGGACCTCGCCGCCCTCGCCCCCAACTCCGACTTCATCAAAATCGTCATGTATAACAACTGCGCCGGCGAGCGCATGGCCGGCTACATCAGCAGCGTCTCCCAAACTCTCTATGGCGATGTCCCCCCGCAGCAGCTCCTCGACTTCCACTACCGCGTCCTCAACTATCAGGAGAAATCTCTCGCCCAGATTCCCTTCACCGGCTTCTCTTCGGATTACGTTCTTCGCGAAACCCAGCGTTCCCGCGCCGGCCTCGCCGGTACTAATACTCTTCTGTGGTCCGGCATCGACGTCGACATCCCCACCGAGCCCACCCACAGCAAGTGCTCTCCCGACGGCGTTCGCGATGCCGTCCTCGCCGCCTTCCACGGCAATGCCGACGGCATCATCCTCTCCCGCAAATATTCCGAGATGGAACTAACCCACCTGAAAGGAGCCCAAGCCGCCCTCCAACAACTCCACCTAGCCACCTAGGTTCGATGGATGATCAGCGCTGTCATCCTGTGACAGCCGTGACAACGGGTTAGTGAGCGAATAGGGGGATATAATCAAGCGGCCAAGCCTATGCTCACTCCGACCTCAGCTTCGATAATTGTCGCGCTTGCGAGTTCCGCCGTCGCCATTGTTCTTGCAATCGGAAGCATCTATGAAAGAAGCTACCGTAGACGGCAGGAGACTCTGATTCAGGCTCTTGAATATCTAACGGGAGGTTCCCAAAAGCGAAGTGTCGGGCTCGCTCTTATCGAAGGATTGTGGTTCAAGGGCCATCCCAATCACCGCGCCATTATTCCGGCTCTCACGAACCAGGCTGTTTATCTGCTACTTGAAACAGAGAGCAAAGGGCGGCATCAATTTCACAGTTGGCTAAGGATTATGAACCTAATCCTTCGGGTACCTCCGGAGCCGTTCCTCCGTGATTTTTATATCGAGTTGGTCGAGGCACTTGAGAGACGATCAGAATCAGATAACGATTCAACCAAGGGACTCGATATGAGCGCTTCGACTGCTTGCTCATGGTCAATGAAAGTAC
>DATJUD010000127.1:0-22094 GCA_035502695.1 Acidobacteriaceae bacterium | reverse complement strand
TGAGCGGCAGCTCCCGCCAGGCTGTGCGTAGGCAGCCCGCAGAACGCCCCAAGCCCCACGACCGCCAGCCATGCGCGTGTCCGCACCAATCGTCTCCCCCGCAAGTCGCCTCCTTTTCTCTCTAAGCATAAAATCCGCGCTGACGAATGACTCCCGCCACCCGATCCATCGCCAGCATATAGGCCGCGATCCTGTTGTTCACCCCATGCGTATGCCGGTAGTGCACCACATGCTCAAAGCTCTTGATCAGGATTTCGTCCAGCCGCTCATTCACCACTTCTTCCCGCCAGAAATATCCCTGCCGGTCCTGCACCCACTCAAAGTAAGAAGCCGTCACGCCTCCCGCATTCGCCAGAATGTCCGGGATAATGAACACGCCCTTCTCTTTCAGGATGTCGTCCGCAAACGCCGTCGTCGGCCCGTTCGCACCCTCGCACACAATCCGCGCCTGAATCTTCCCCGCATTATGGCTGGTGATCACGTTCTCCGTCGCCGCCGGAATCAAAATCTCGCACGGCATGGTCAGCAGCTCCGCCGAATCCATCGCCTCCGCGCCCTGGAACCCGACAATTGTCCCATGATGTTCCCGGTGCCGGATCAGCGCGTGGATATCCATGCCGTTCGTGTTGTACAGCCCGCCATCGTACTCCGCGATGCCGATGATCTTGCAGCCCACTTCCGCCAGCAACTCAGCCGCGTTTGACCCCACATTGCCGAATCCCTGAATGATGATCCGGCATCCTTCCACCGGCATCTTCAGGTGCTTCAACGCCTCCAGGCACACCACCCGCACCCCGCGTCCCGTCGCCGCGCGCCGCCCACGTGAGCCTCCCAGCTCGATCGGCTTGCCCGTCACCACGCTCGTCACCGTCTGCCGCATGTGCATGGAGTAGGTGTCCATAATCCACGCCATGGTCTGCTCATTGGTGTTCACATCCGGCGCCGGCACATCTTTTTCCGGCCCTAGAAATTCGATAATCTCCGACGTATACCGACGCGTAATCCGCTCCAGCTCGCCCTTTGACAGCTTCTTCGGATCGCAGATCACTCCGCCCTTGGCCCCGCCAAACGGAATGTCCACCACCGCGCACTTCCACGTCATCCAACTCGCCAGCGCCCGCACCTCATCCAGCGTCACGTCAGGCGCATAGCGGATTCCGCCCTTCGCCGGCCCTCGCGCCAGCGAGTGATGCACTCGGAATCCCGTCATCAACTCCACATGCCCGTCATCCATCAACACCGGAAAGTGCACTATGATCTCCCGGCTGGGCGACCGCAGCACCTTCCACAAATCGTCTTCCAGGTTCAGCTTGCGCGCCGCAAAATCAAACCGCGCCGCCTGCGCTTCCCACGGATTCATTTCCTGCTCAATTGCAATCGTTGCCATAAAAAACTCCGCTTCTGCTGACCGAGGATTCGCGTGTCAACCTTCAGTCTCCGTGGAGACCGGCTCGCATGCGCAAGCCTTGGTCGCCGCCAACCCTATTTCGGCCAAACCTACGGAGTATAGGCCCGCCCCAACATCTCCGGCAAGCACGGAGATCACCCTGGTAACGTGCGAGAAATCTGCCGTGGATGAGACCACAGGACTGCTTCGAGCTGACGGGATAAGATGCCTCCGTCCCGAGCCGCTGGTCAGAGCGACTTTGCAACCTGAGGGCGTAATTGAGGCGCATACGCAAGAGGATAAACTATTTATAATCAATCTTTTAATCTAAATAAATGGAAGATGAAAGAGATCTAAACCCATAGCAAAAAACATCCTTGACATGTGGCATATAAAAACGTAAATTATCAGAAGATGGCAATACCGCTAGAAGCGGCACGAGAAGGAAGTGAATGGTATGGCAGAAGAACAAGTAAACAATAGCCCTGCAGCATATTTGCCGTTTAAAACCTTTATTACTGCAGTTGAGGTATTGGAGCAGGGACTTCCAAAGAAGCTGGATCGTACCATCTGGCGATCCCAGTCGGGCATCGTACAGAGTCAAATTATGATGGCATTTCGGTTCTTCGGGTTGGTGAATGAAGAGGATGAACCGACCCCAGCTCTTCATCGCTTGGTGACAGCCCCCGACAAGAGAAAGGAGCACATAGGAGCGTTGCTCCACCACGCGTATCGGAACATCATTGAGCATGACCTCACGAAAATGACGCCGAGAATGCTTGAAGACTTGATGAACCAATACAACGTCAGCGGAGATACGAGACGAAAGGCAATCGGTTTCTTCCTTCGCGCAGCACGATTTGCCGAAGTCCCGATGCATCCGCTGTTGATGAGCCAGATTAGGGATACGGGGAGCGGGAGCAGAAAGAAGAGAAACAGAAGCAACAAATCGGGAGAGGCACCGATCAGCGGAAACTCGACTTCTTCCGAGTCGCCGCCGGCACAAGGAGCGAGCCGGAAAACGATCGCCCTGCAGAGCGGAGGCTCCGTTACCTTAGAGATTTCCGCCAACCCATTTCTCATGTCGACGACGGACAGAAGTTTTGTATTTGCGCTAATTGACAGACTTCATGCCTACGATGGGAAAAGTTCCACGGATCAAGAAGAAGAGTGAACCGAACGTGAAGCCGGCTGGGGCTGGGAGTTACAGCGAAATCTATAAATCTAACGAAGGACCAAACTGGAATGGGAGACTTAAAATCGGAACTCGAGGCGATCTTTCGCCAACCTCCAGCTTGTCCAAAAAACAAGAAGTACGACTCGATTGCACAGCTTTACGACGAATACAGAGAACACTTAGAAGATACGTGCGTGCAAGATCCGTGCGGTGAAAAGAATTTTTTTAGACCAGAAAACTTCGCGCATCTAGTGAAGCTTGAATTTTTTAACCAAAAAATCAAGGCGTGGGTAGACGCGAATTCAGCCATTGCGATTAATCAACTGCGCACGAAAACATTGGACGAGACTAGATACAGGATAGGGGACGAATCGCGTCCCAGAACCCTATTTTGGACTTCAGATATCATCGTCGATCCAGATTCCATTCATGAAAATCGACGCAACAATGCCACCGAAGTTTATGCAAAGCGATTCGCTCGAGCGAACGGAAACATCAGCTTGAAATTAGTCGTGATTGAAAAAAGATTTGACTTGCAACTTGTCGTAAAGACCTCCTTTTGGAGCGATGAAGACTACCACAAGGAGTGTGTAAAATACCCGCCGAAATATCAAAGGAGAAAATAGAGAAGACCACCGTAAGGTGGCCTTCAATGCCCATTTCCCTGGGACCAGGGGATAGCCCGTATCTCAACAGGGCATGATGCCTGTCGATATGATGCCACAAATTACCCCACGATTCACGCGTTTTTCCACAGGTAATTTGTTGAACGCACCAAAATGGTACTTGACAACGTTGATAGATCAACAGTTACCCAGTTTTCGCCACCGCCAAATTTCCTTCGAAAAGCTCTTTTCGTGGCCGGTCAGGCTCAACGAAGCACGTTTTCGCTCAAACTTCAAGCAAAGCGGAAACAGTCTGGGCGCCGGATCCGAAACAAATAAACAATCAGGCCACAGCTTGCGCAGCTTTTTTTGCTTCGGCGGAATCGTAGCTTTCGCCGTAGATCGCCGGGACTTTGCCGCCCATAGGGCGCAAATATGTCGACAACTGGCCGCGATGATGCACCACGTGCAGCAATCCTCCCTGCAGAAATGCGAATGCAGGACGCTGCAACGCGTTGCGGAAATCCACCAGCTGGATCAGCTGTTCTCCCGACAACTGGCTGACCGCGTCGAAATTCTTCGCGTGCTCCTGCCCGTACCACTCCGCAACCTCTTCCGGCGTCTTCACATCTTCCGGAATCTTCACGCTGCCCGGCACAAACGCCCCGTCGGCCACCGATTTCAGAAAGAAATTGTCTGCGCTGGCAATGTGCCGCAACAGTTCATTCGCCGATTTTGCAAAAGGGTCAGGGCGGTAATCCAGGCGGTCCTTGGGAACCGCCGCAAGAACTGCCCGAGTGGTGCGGCTTTCGTTCTTCAGTGTGCCCAGCAGCACATTGTGGACAAACAGATGCGCTTGTTCTGCGTTCATTTCGCTCACAGCAGTTCTCCTTAGGATGTGATGAATTCGAGGCCGCGTTTCACGCTGCCAGTGCGAATTGGATGTGTCTCGGCAGGATTGGTCGCAATTTGCGACGGGTGAATCTCTATTTTCCCAGGTCTTCAAACTTCACATTCATAATTGGATACTGTTTCCAGCCCTTGTAGTCGAAGTGCCACCACTCGGTCGGGTTCACCGTAAAACCCTGCTTCTCCATCACGCGCCGCAGCAGATCGCGCCGGGCCCGCTCACCCGCCGTGCCGCCGGGATAGTCGGCATAGGCGCGCCTGGTCATCTCATCGTAGCCGCTCGGCATCTGTACTTCCTCGCCCGTTTTCAAGTCGTACAACGACAGGTCGACCGCACATCCGCGATTGTGCACAGAACCCTTTGCCGGATTGGCAACGAAAATTTTCTTGTCGTTCGGCGTGGCATCCCAAAAAATCTTCGTCACATACCACGGCCTGTAACCATCATGGATGATGAGGCCATATCCGTACGGCTTCAGCTCGCGATTGGCGCGCACCAGCGCCTCCGCTGCCGGACGCTGCAAAAACGCCCGCGCCTGCGTATACACCGGAGTCTGCAGAAAATTGTTCGGCGTCGCATAACGGATGTCGAGCTTGATGGTGGGATCGAGGGTGGTCAATTCCACCAGGTCCGGTTTGCGGAAGGTTCCGGATTCATGCGGCGGTCGCGCCTGCAGCGCCTCGGCACGCAACTCCGGTACCGGTCGCAAAGGCGTGATGTGGAAGCTGACCTGTTGCGCAAAACCAGCTTGCAACAGCAGCAGACAAGCAAAAGGGAAGATCCAACGGGGCCCGGATTTCATACCGCCCATTTCACCATAAATTCCCAGCAATCGATCACGAACCCACGCCCCGCGCCTGCCATCGCGAGGCAGGTAGACCCTGGGCTTCAGTCCGGGGATGAAAAGCCGGAATCCCGCCTTCAGGCGCTGAGGTTCGAAGCGTCGAAGTTTTGCCTATGCAGGCAGTGAAATTTTGAACGTCGTGCCGCTTTTCCCCGCTCGTATACTGCTTCGCAGCGAGATCCTTCCCTGATTGTGCTCGACAATTTTTTTCGACAATGCCAGCCCCAATCCGTTCCCAACTTTTTTTGTTGTGAAGTATGGCTCAAAAATTCGCTCCATATCTTGCGCCTGAATTCCGTGTCCATTATCCGCAACCACAATATGAATCTCGTGATTGCGTTGCCGCAAACGCATGCGCAATGTTCCATCGCGCGGCAACGCATCGAGTGAATTCACGATCAGGTTCGACATCACCTGCAGCATTTCTGTGGTGTATACATAGGCAATCACTTCCTGCGAAAATTCTTTGATCACGCGGATTTGCTTGGCTTTCACCGCGCGTTGATGTATGCGCAGCGCTGCTTCGGCCAGCGTCGCCAGGCGAACTTGTTGAGGAGAACTTGCTGTGCGCGCATAGCCCAGCGTCTGATTTGCAATGTGATTCAGCGTTGCTAATTGTTCTTCGATGCGACGCAAATACGCGCGGACCGCTTCGCTATCACCCGCTTCTTCCATGGCAAGGTAGGTAAGATTTCCGACGGCTTCCAGCGGGTTTCGGATTTCGTGCATCAACTCCAGCGCCAGCAGTCCAGGCGCGACTCGCTCTTCTGCGCGCTGCAATGTTTCCCTTAAATCCGCCAGCTTCGACTGAAGGTCTGCAATGACACTTGATTCCTTCACAGAGACCTCCCGCCGGCACTGGAGAGGAGGCTCGGTTGTGCTTGAGTCGCCAGATATGGAGCTTTTCGCTCCGCAGACCAGTGGTGCTGAAAAAACTTCTCTTCCTTTAAGGTAGATGCCGACGGAGACAAATATGTCGCTCATCCGACATTTCCGTCATGATGCAATATTCAAAATTGGTTGGATGATGCAAGAGCGAGATTTCGGAAGAAAGGGCACTCACCCGTCATTTTTCCACTGTTTGTGTCCGCTAGACGACATAGCCTATGAATCTTCCAGCGTATATTCGACTCCAGAGCAGACGAAAAGCTGCCATCCACTTACGATCAGAAGCGTGATCTTCTGCCAAACTGGCAGTCCTTTGCGACCCTGAGGACGGGATTGTCATGTTTACCGTGATGGAAAACCTCCTATTGGCTTCGCTCTCCACCGTGAGCTGCGAACTTATTCATTCTCAATGTACTCCGGTGACCCTTCCGCTGCGTTCGGTTCTGTATACCGCAAGCAGCATTCCTGCGGATGCCTACTTCATGACGTCAGGGATGGCGTCGATTGTCGGTTCCACCTCAGAAGGAGAAACGGCCGAGGTAGGAATCATCGGTCACGAGGGTCTGGTAGGGGCAATGCATTTGCTAGGACCGGCTGTCGCTCCTACAGAGTGTTTCGTCCAGCTTCCGGCGTCGGGGCTGAGGATTCCATTCCCCAAATTGCAGCAGATGTTTCGAACATCAGAAGAAATCCGCATGCGAATTCTGGAATTTGTCCAGGAGCAGACGCTGGTTTTGAGCCAGCTGGCGACCTGCAATCGTTTGCATAACGCGGAAGAGCGATTGGCGCGATGGCTGCTGATGGTCGACGATTCTATCCAATCTGACACCATCGATTTGACGCAGGAATTTCTGGCGCAGATGCTGGGGGCGCAGCGAACCACGGTCACCATGGTAGCCGGAGCCCTGCAGCGAGCCGGTTTGATTGAATACAAGCGTGGCACCCTTCACATCGTGAATCGCAAGGAATTGGAAGCTGCGGCCTGCGACTGCTACGGCGTAACGAAAAAACTGTACTTCAATCTTTACAAAAAATAGCTTCGCCCGAGTCGATCGACTCGTCTTCAATGTCGACGCGATCGCGCGCTTGAACCTCCGCCAGCAAACGTCTGTGAGTTGTTCCCCGTGACCGGCGAAATCCTTCGTCCTACACTAGGCGTAACGAGGTACGGGATGAAGACGTTGCGGGACGCCTCAGTTCAGCGCGAAATCCGAACGCGGTTGCAGAGCTTGACGGCTGAAGACGCGGCGCGGTGGGGAAAAATGTCGGTCCATCAGATGATTTGTCATTTGCGGGACGCGTGCTGGGTTGGGTTAGGGGAAAAGAAGGTTGCCATGGTGGCGATTCCGATGCCTCGTCCAGTAATGAAATGGATGGCACTGCAGACGCCGCTGCATTGGCCGCACGGATTGAAATCTCCGCCCGAGGTGGCTCAGGACGTGGACGGCACACGGCCGGTCGAGTTTGAAAGCGATCGCGCGGCGTTACTTTCCGCAGTGGATCAATTTTGCAATCATCTGACGGAGCCGTGTGTGCCTCACCCATTTTTCGGTGGCATGACTGCCCACGACTGGTGGCGATGGGGCTATCTGCACGCGGATCATCATCTGCGTCAGTTCGGACGATAGCGATGCAGAGACCGCGGCAAAGTTTGGCTCCGGTTAACTTCCAGCCAGAGCAGTACGCACTTGTTGTTTGAGGGCGGGGGCTGGAAGCCAGCCGTCGTGGTGCCAGAGGATTTTTCCTGAAGCAGAGCTGAGTACGAACCAGGGCAGGTCGTCGACATGGTAATTGTCCGCGAGCCGGCCGCTCGTGTCTTCGACGATCGGTGTGCGCAGTGTCGCCGCCAGGGGAGTGAGCACCTGCTGTGCCTCCGCGGGCGATGGTTCCGTCGTGAGCTCGTCAACCGCGACCGGCGAAGGCCAACCGCGCTGCCGCGCCAGGACTGCATAGCTGTCGAGCGCGCCAAGGTCCTTCGGCAAATTCGAGTCGTGGCCGAGCCAGCCGGCGAAAAATACTGTCAGATGAGCATGCTGACTCCCAAGCATGACCGGCGGATGTTGCGAGCCTTCCGGTCCGAGGGCGGTCAGACTCATGGAGGTGATGGATTGGGGCCGCACGTCCGGCGGCTGCGCATCCTGGTTCGCATTGGGGACGGCGGGATGGCCGGGCAGCAGGCTTGCGATCCCCGCGGCGAGCGTTTGCGCCTGGTCGCCTTCGGCGGAATAACTCATCGGCGTGGAGTAGATGTTGCGCTCTTTTCCGTTTTGGTCGATGAGCATGACGATCGCCGTATGCTCGATGTCGTTGTTCACCACGGCGACATAGATGTGGTACTGGCGCCAGATTTCCGCCAGTTGCGCAGGCGAGCCGGTCAGAAACAGCCAGCGTCCTTCGAGGTCGTGGGTGCGGGTATAATCGGCGACATCAGAGACCTGCGTTTTCTGCGGGTTAGCGTCGATTCCAAGCAACTGTACCTGCGATGCTGCGGCCGGGCCGAGGATTTTGAGCGCTTGCACCATGCTATGCGTCGTCAGGGGGCAGAGCTGATGGCATTCCGGATCGATAAATGTGAGGGCGACCACTTTGCCCCTGAACTGCGCCAGCGACGTAGGCCGGTTTTGCTGGTCGCGCAACGTAAATCCCGGAGCGGTAACGGGTGCTTGCGCCTGAACGGTTTGACTTGTCGAAACCGGAGCTTTCACGGTGAGGAGGACGGCAGTCATGGCCAGGACCGCGCACATCGCAGCCAATAGCAGCCAGCGGTTCCGGAGTGTCATCCGGAATCTCGGGGGATGATTTTTTCCTTCTTCCATACTCGACAGGCCAACAGACGGGATTCTGTAGATTTTTCTTCCATCGTCAGAATACGCCAGACTGGTTTCCATTGAAAAATCCGCGAGGAGTTTCCGGATTGGATGCCGAGTCAGCCTGATTTGTAAGCCATGGGTAAGATGTTGGAAAATCCTGCTACGCTACAAGCTCTGAACCGTGTACGATTGGCGTTGATTTATGTCGACTCACTCCATCATTACCCCGACTTTGTCTGAATTTCAGCGTCTGGCGCGCAGCCATGACCTGGTGCCCATTTGCAAGACCTGGACCGCCGACCTGGAGACGCCGGTTTCGGCCTTTCTGCGGGTCGCGTATGGGGAGCCCGAGGCTTTCCTTCTCGAATCTGTGGAAGGCGGCGAAAACGTTGGCAGATACACATTTATGGGGATTCGTCCCTATAAAAAGATCATCGCCCACGGTGACCAGATCACGACCTATACCGGGGCCAACGCTGAGTCGAGCGAAGGAGACGTTTTTGAGCTGCTGCGCGACTCCCTGGCGGGGCACGCTCCGGCGCGGCTGCCGGGGCTTCCGCCATTTACCGCGGGGGCGGTGGGATTTTTCTCCTACGATGCAGTGCGCCTGATTGAAAAACTGCCGGAGACGGCCAAAGATGAGTTGGCCATGCCGGAAGCCTGCCTGATGTTTTTTGATACGGTACTGGCGTTCGATCATGTGAAGCAGGAAATTCTGTTGATTGCGACTGCTGATCTGCAGCGGCATAAACCACAGACGGCGTATGCGAATGCGGTGCGTCGATTGCATGATCTGGAGCGGCGCCTGGCGAAGCCGTTGCCGAAGCAGACGCGGCACACGGTCAGCGGAAAACTGCAGTTGAAACCTCGCACGCGCAAGAAGGATTTTCTGGCTGGGGTGGAACGCATCAAGGACTACATTGCGGCGGGAGACATTTTTCAGGCGGTGCTGTCGCAGCGATTCGATGTTGAACCGGGAGTCGATCCGTTCTCTATCTATCGTGCGCTGCGGATTGTGAACCCTTCGCCGTACATGTATTTTTTGCGGATGGGATTGCGGAGGCCGGGGGATACGAGCCTGGCTGGCTCGTCACCGGAGTTGCTGGTGCGAGTGCATGGGCGCACGGTGGAGTATCGTCCGATCGCAGGCACGCGTCCGCGCGGCGTGGACGAAGTAGACGATCGCCGGATTGAAGCTGAGTTGCGCGCCGACGAGAAAGAAACAGCCGAGCATGTGATGCTGGTGGATCTAGGGCGCAACGATGTGGGCCGGGTGAGTGAATATGGAAGTGTGCAGGTGAAGGATTTGATGTTCGTCGAGCGCTACTCCCACGTGATGCATTTGGTGAGCGCGCTGGAGGGAACGCTGCGGCATGAGCTGTCGGCGGTGGATGCGTTTCGATCGTGCTTTCCGGCGGGCACGCTGACGGGTGCGCCGAAAGTGCGGGCGATGGAGATTATCGAAGAGCTGGAGCCGGCGCGGCGGGGCGTTTACGGCGGCAGTGTTTTCTATGCGGATTTTTCGGGGAATTTTGATTCGTGCATTGCGATTCGTAGTCTGCTGATGCGCGGACGGCAGGGGCATATTCAGGCGGGAAGCGGGATTGTGGCGGATTCGGTTCCGGAGAAGGAGTTTGAGGAGAGCGTCAACAAGGCCAAAGCGGTGGTGCGGGCGATTGAACGGGCTCGAGGTTAGGGAGCGGGCGCGCCGCGGGTCGGGTTTTGGCAGTCGCAGGCAGAATTCTTGAAGGATTGTGCAGGCTAGTTGAAGGATTATACGGCCTGATTGAAGGATTGTGCAAGGGCTGGAATCGATCTAAACTGCTGATTCAAAGTGTGTTAGCATGGTTTTGGTGGGCAATTCAGGGTAATTTTTCTGGTTTCTGGCAAAAAAACGCACGTCTTAGACCAATCAGGCACGTGACGCATACCGACGTCTCTCCTCATTCTATCGCTTTGAGTCTATATTTAACGCCACGTGAGTCGGCGTGTGTGGGCATGAGGGTGCCCAGGCTGGAGGCGATTTGGACGGCTGAGGAAGGGCAAACATGAGACAACTTAAGGACCCTTTTCCAGCGTTGGTGAGTGCATGGGCGATTTGTCTTCAATCGCGAGATGAAACGGCAACTAAGTTTGGCTAGCCGACCACGCAGGAGTTGCCGAATCAAAGAAGCCGTCGTCCCGAACTGAGCGGCCGCACATTCGCTGTGATATAAAGCCCGCAAGCACTGGATTGTCTTTTTCAGAGGGCCAAACGCAGTCATGCGCGGACTTCGATATTTTTTCCCTGCCTTTCTCCTTTCGTTGCTGCTTCCAACTGTGGCGCTGAAGGCCGATGCCCAGCAGCAGGTCACGCTGGGCAACGCGACGGTACCACTCACCGGGCTTTGGAAGTTCCGCACGGGCGACAACATGGCGTGGGCGCAGCCGGGGTTCGACGACTCTGGCTGGGGCACAATGGATCTGACGCCGCCGCCGGGATCGTACGATCCAATCTTCGGCAGCAGCGGCTACGTCCCCGGCTGGACAGCGCGAGGATATAAAGGCTACTCCGGCTACGCCTGGTACCGGCTGCGGGTGAATGTTCAAAGTGGACAGACAGCGCTGGCGCTGAAGATGCCAAACAATATCGACGATGCCTATCAAATTTACGTGAACGGCCGCCTCATCGGTCAGTTCGGTAAATTTAGCCAGCATGGAGTTACTTCATACAACGCGTTGCCCCGCGCCTTCCCGCTGCCTGCGAATCTCCACAGCGGTCCAGCGACCATCGCCATCCGCATGTGGATGAGTGCCGATACCCCACTGATCAATCCGGACGTGGGAGGGCTGCACGGGCCGCCGGTGCTGGGCCACGCTTCTGCCATCGCCAACCTGCTTCGCCTGGACTGGGACTCCGTCGATCGATTGAACGAATCCGCTTTTTTTGAATCGGCGATCTTGTTGCTCGCTCTGCTGGTGGCCTTCGCACTCTTCTGGCTCGACCGCCGGGAGCCAGCCTATCTCTGGCTGGGAATCACCTGTGTGGCAGTGCTGGTGAACACAGCCGATGTCGTTGCGTCCAGGTATTGGACAGGATGGTGGGGAACATCGCCATCGTTCATATTGATCGACGCGGTTCTGACGCCGCTCTGGATTGGTCTTTGGGTAATCTTCTGGGCCTATTGGTTCCGGCTCGGCGGCATGGGCCGGATTCATCGCATCGTCTGGAGCCTTGTCGTGCTGCTGGGCATCGGCACGGCCATGCTGCGGGCGCCGCTCTACGGCAGCGTGGTCCCCGTCCATGCCATCGTCTGGCTGTCGCCGCTGACGCTGGCGCTGAAGCTGCTGCTAGGTGCGGTGCTGGTCGGGGTCACAGTCCTCGGCATCCGCAAAAACAGGACGGAGGGCTGGCTGGCGCTGCCCGCCATCGTGCTGGTGGCCTTCTCGCTGTATACGGAAGAGCTGATTGTGCTGCATGTGCCGCTACAATGGTTCCCCTTCGGAGCTGCAATCGGCCTGAGGCAGGTCGGGACCGTGCTTTCGCTGATCATCATTACGGTGCTGCTGCTGCGGCGGTTTTTGCATGGGCAGCGGGAGCGCGAGCAGTGGAAGCTGGAAATTGAGCAGGCGCGGCAGGTGCAGCAGATGCTGATTCCGGAAGCGCTGCCGCAGATTCCGGGGCTGACGATTGAAAGCGAGTACCGCCCGGCGCGCGTGGTGGGCGGGGATTTTTTCCAGATCATTGAGGGAAACGACGACAGCGTGCTGATCATCCTCGGTGATGTGAGCGGTAAAGGGTTGAAGGCCGCGATGCTGGTTTCGCTGATTGTAGGGACCATCCGCACGCTGGCGAAATTTACCCGCGATCCAATGGAGGTCCTGCGCGGCCTGAATGAACGCCTATGCGGACGCATGCAGGGCCACTTCGCCACGTGTCTTGCGCTTCACGTTGCGGCCAACGGCGAGGCGACCGTCGTCAATGCAGGACACCTTGTGCCGTATCTGAACGGCAAAGAGATCGCGATCGCCGGCAGCCTGCCACTGGGCATCGTTGAAGCCGCCGAATTTGAGCAGACCAGCTTCACGCTCCAACCCGGAGACCGGCTGACGATGATGACGGATGGCGTGGTCGAAGCGCAGAACGAGAAACGCGAACTCTTCGGCTTTGCGCGGACTCACAAACTGATGCGTGAGGACAAGTCGGCAGTCGAGATCGCCGCCATCGCGCAAGTCTTTGGCCAGGAGGATGACATCACCGTACTTTCGATCACGCGGGCGCCGAATGGAGAGGCGGCCATCGCATGAAAAAGACATGTATCTTCCTGCTGCTGTTGCTGTTGTGCAGGTGTAACTCGCTGCGGGCGCAAAACGCGGCTGCGCCTGGGAGCAGTGCTGTCCGCCACATCACTCTTGGACGGTCGATCGTCCCTCTCAATGCCCATGGAAGTTCCACATCGGCGACAACCCGGCCTGGGCCGATCCAAACTTCGACGACTCGCAGTGGGAGACGGTGGACCTGACGCCGAAGGCAGGCAGCTTCGATCCCATCTCCGGCACTTCTAGCTACGTGCCGGGCTGGACCGCCAAGGGTCACGCAGGCTATTCCGGCTGGGCGTGGTATCGCATCCGGGTGCGCGCGGACGCGTCGCCGGGAGAGAAGCTGGCGCTGGCCGGCCCGGCGGACGTGGACGATGGCTACCAGGTCTTCGCCAACGGCAGGCTGCTGGGCAGCTTCGGCAGGTTTCCGCCAACGGGAGGACCACCGGTGATCTATGCCAGCCAGCCGCGCATGTTTCTGCTGCCGCCGGCGGACACCGGCAACGCCACGCAGGTGTTGGCCTTTCGCGTCTGGATGGAACCGAGCACGCTGACCGTCGAGCCCGATGCCGGAGGCATGATCCCGCCAAGCGGAGCAAAATTTATCAGAAATTGATCCATGGGCGTGCTGGGCAGGCGGTTGCTCTTTTCGGGTTCGCTTCGCAGGGCATAAAATAAAGTGTTCGATGTAGCTTCCGCGCCTCGCCGAAGGGCATGGAGCGGTCCTTCCGTGCGGGTTGAGATCTCCGCGTGACAGCGAACACAAACGAACCCCCACTCGGCGTGAGAACATATTGAAAGCGAAACCTTTGACATTGAATAAGAGAGACGCACGATGACAGTACCCACAGACCTTTCCATGGTCCGATGCGGAAGCAGTTCCGGCGGCTTTGCCCGCACTTTTCTGGCGTAATTTCGAGCGTCGGCTTTTCAGCCGGCGTTTGTTTTTGGAGTTTAGGAATACTGGGGCGAGCTCGCCGAGGCGAGCTGGTCCTGAACTGAGTGGAGATTGCCGGACGCACCTCGAGTGCGGTCCGCGGATGAAACAGGAGCGAGGATTTCCGATGAGCGCGAGCACCTTAGAATTACCGAAAACTTCAACAGCAAACGGCAAGAATGGTTCGCCGAGTTCCAAGCCTGCCAAGACGCAATACGTGTATTTTTTTGGCGGCGGGTCGGCAGAAGGCAACGGCTCCATGAAGGACATGCTGGGCGGCAAAGGCGCCGGGCTGGCGGAGATGACGAACGTCGGTCTGCCTGTGCCTCCGGGCTTCACCATCCAGACAGAAGCATGCCGCGAATATATGAGGGGCGGGTTGAGCCCGGATATCGACACGCAGATGGATGCCGCGCTGGAGCGGCTGGAAAAATTGCAAGGCCAGAAGCTGGGACAAGGCGAGAATCCTCTGCTGGTCTCGGTGCGTTCGGGCGCAAAATTTTCCATGCCGGGCATGATGGATACGATTCTGAACCTGGGACTGAACGACAAATCGGTGGTGGCGCTGGCCAAGAACACGAACAATCCGCGCTTCGCGTATGATTCGTACCGCCGCTTGATCCAGATGTTTGGCAACGTTGTGCTCGACATCGACAAGGCAGCGTTCGAAGAAGTGTTCGACGGCATCAAGAAGAAGAAGGGCGTCAAGCTGGACATGGAGCTGGATGCAAAAGCGCTCCAGGAAGTGATTGCGCAATACAAGACGCTGGTGCGCAAGCACACCAAGATGGATTTTCCGCAGGACCCGCATACGCAACTGGTGATGGCCCGCGACGCGGTATTCCGTTCATGGAATAACGCCCGCGCCAAGACGTATCGCCGCATCAACCAGATTGATGACATGCTGGGCACGGCTGTCAATGTGCAGGCGATGGTGTTCGGCAACCTGGGAGATACCAGCGGCACCGGCGTGGGTTTCACGCGCAATCCTGCGACCGGCGAGAACAAGTTTTTCGGTGAGTACCTGCTGAACGCGCAGGGTGAAGATGTGGTTTCCGGAATTCGCACGCCGGAACCGATCAGCGACCTGCAAAAGCAGATGCCGGATGTTTACCACCAGCTGCAAACGCTGACCAGCAAGATGGAAAAGCATTATCGCGATGTGCAGGATTTCGAATTCACGATTCAAGATGGCAAGTTGTACATGCTGCAGACGCGCAACGCAAAGCGCACAGGTCTGGCGGCGGTGCACATTGCCATCGACATGGTGAATGAGAAGCTGATCACGGAAAAGGAAGCCATCTTCCGGGTGGAACCGAATCAGCTGTACGACTTTCTTGTTCCGCGACTGGATGAGAAGGGCAAGAAGATTGAAGTGCTGGCGACCGGGTTGCCGGCTTCGCCGGGTGCGGCGGTGGGACAGATCGTTTTCAGCGCTGAAGATGCGGTGAAGTATTCGCAGAACGGCAGCATGAAGTCGGTGATTCTGGTGCGCTCGGAAACGACGCCGGAAGACATTGCGGGCATGGAAGTTGCGGCCGGAATTTTGACGGCGCGCGGCGGCATGACCAGCCACGCTGCAGTGGTGACGCGCGGCATGGGTAAATGCTGCGTCGCCGGCGCGGGTGACATCAACGTCAGCGAGAAAAATCAGGAAATGCGCGTCAAGGGCAAGGTGCTGAAACAGGGCGACTGGATTTCCATGGATGGAACCACCGGTCGTGTGATCTTCGGCAAGCTGGATATTCTACCGGCCTCCCCGGACGATCCCACACTGGTGCGTTTTATGTCGTGGGTGGATCCACTGCGCAAGCTGCGGGTACGCGCCAATGCGGACATTCCTCGCGATGCCAAGCAGGCGATCCAGTTCGGCGCGGAAGGCATCGGACTGTGCCGGACGGAGCATATGTTCTTCGCGGAAGATCGGTTGCCGCACATGCAGGCGATGATTCTGGCGAACAATCTGAAAGAGCGTCAGGCGGCGTTGAAGAAGTTGTTGCCGATGCAGCGCGCCGACTTTACGGGACTGTTCAAAGCGATGAATGGCCTGCCGGTTACAGTTCGACTGCTGGATCCTCCGCTGCACGAGTTTCTGCCGAAGCGCGAAGATCTGCTGGTGGAAATTGCGCGCCTGGAAATCACCAAGCCGCGTTCGCCGAAACTGAAAGAGCTGCACACCTTGCTACGTCGCGTGGAAGAACTGCACGAGACCAATCCGATGCTGGGACTGCGCGGTTGCCGTTTAGGAATTGCGTTTCCTGAGGTGACCGAGATGCAGGCGCGCGCCATTTTTGAGGCGGCGGTCGCAGTCAAGAAGTCGGGCAAGGATGTGAAAGTGGAAGTGATGATTCCGCTGATCAGCACGATTGAGGAAATGAAGAACCAGGCTGCGATTATTCGCCGCGTTGCCCGCCAGGTATTTTCTGAGAAGGGCGAGTCGGTGGAGTACCTGGTGGGAACGATGATCGAGCTGCCGCGCGCTGCGCTGGTGGCCGACCAGATTGCGAAGGAAGCGGAATTTTTCAGCTTCGGGACCAACGACCTGACGCAGACGACATTCGGCATTTCTCGCGACGACATCAACCAGTTCCTGCCGGCATACATCAGCCAGGGAATCTTCAAGCAGGATCCGTTCGCGGTGCTGGACCAGGAGGGTGTGGGCCAGCTGGTGAAGTCCGCGACGATCAAGGGACGGGAGTCACGGCCGACGTTGAAGGTTGGCATCTGCGGCGAGCATGGCGGCGAGCCTGAGTCGGTGAAGTTCTGCCACCGGGTAGGGCTGAACTATGTTTCCTGCTCTCCATTCCGGTTGCTGACGGCGCGCCTTGCGGCAGCCCAGGCAGCGGTGGAAGAAGAACGTGCAAAGCAGACCGGCACCGCTTCGACTGGCGATACGCGATAACGAAACTGAAGCGCAATTTGTTGGAATGCAGTAAATGGTGCATCTGGCCGCACGCGATCTTCCTGAAAGGAAAGATAGTGTGCGGCTTGTTTGTGTGTGTGGGTGCAATACCATGGCACGGAAGTGGGACCTGGGGCACCGGGCAAGCGATCTTTGTGCGAGCCAAGAAAAAAGTTTACGACCGTCCGGCGTAGTCTCCGTACTCCCATTCGAAGGGCACGCCCGTATCGCCAAGGATGAACTTCACCAGATCGGCGAAGCCTGCCTCCGCGCGAACATAGTTTGAAAGAATGACGACACACCGCTGACTCTCCTCAAGACACACGACCGTGTTCGCAGTCTGCTCGTTGTGTCCACCTTTGAAGAAGCCATGCCCCTGCGGTCCGTCAAAGACGATCACCCCAAGGCCTGCGTACAGATCTTTGCGTTGCTCTGAGGCTGGTGCGTCTGGCGCCAGCGGTGGAAATTCATGTGCTGTGGTGATTTTGATCTGCGGCTTCGTCATCTCTCTGCGCGAGGCCGCACTGAGCCCGTCGCCGCGTACCAGGGCCGCAACGAACTTGGAGAGATCGCTGATGGTTGTATCCATCGATCCTGCGACGCGCACTTTGCTGCGTTCATCATGCGGTAGCGGCTGGCCTTTGTCATTCCATCCATCGGCAAGGTTGGAAGCTAAGTCGGGTCGCCACATCAGCCGCGTGCGCGTCATGCCGAGGCGGTTGAAGTTCGCAGTTGTCAGGGCATCCACATCGAGGCCGAGGCCCTGCGACTGCTTGCCATGCTCGATCGCGAACTGCAGCAGGCTGAAGCCTTCGCCGGAGTAGCTGAAGTGTGTGCCTGGATCAAAGTGGATGCGCAGCTTCTGGTCAGGCTCAATGAACCAAAAGTTATTGAAGCCGGTGGAGTGCGTGAGCGACATGCGTGGCGTGATCTGCTGCCACCGCGGATCGTTGGCGAGATCGGTATAGGGACCGTACTTGCCGAGGAACTTCTGGTCGGAGTGCGAGCCGTAGTCGATCAACGGTTTGTCGAGATCGTCTTTGATCGGCGTATCGAGATTGATCTTGCCCTGATCGACCAGTTGGAGCACCTGGTATGCGAAGACCATTTTGGTGAGCGAAGCGCCGTACATCACTGTATCCGTGGTGAGCGGCTCATCCTTGGCATTACGGATACCGTACGCCTGCACATAGCTCACCTTGCCGTGGTCAATCACCGCGATTGCCAGCCCGTTCGCGTGGGTGCGGGCCATTGTCTGTTTGGCTTCTGCATTGATGGCACGGTCGGAGGGCAGGGCGTGCGTGGTCTTTTGCGCCAGCAAAGGAGCTGCCAGCGAAAACCAAAGAGCTGCGAGGGGCACAAGCCTCGAAGAAGAGCGGCTCATAGTACGAGATTGTAGTGCACCGCGATGAAGAGCCTTGAGACGCGAAATGCGGTCAACGCTTCCTTGGAGTACCCGTTAGCCGCGGGCGCGCTGGATGGCTTGATGCCACTCGGCTAGTTTGCGGCTTCGTTCTTCTGAAGTGGATTGCGGATCGAAGCGACGAGACTCGCACCATTGCCGCTCCAACTCTTCTGTATTGGACCAGATGCCCGCACCTAGACCTGCGAGATAGCACACGCCTAACACGGTTGCCTCGGAGGTTTGCGAGCGCACGATGGGGATGCCGAGCACATCCGCCTGCATCTGCATTAGAAGATCGTTGGTGGAGGCGCCACCATCGACACGAAGCTCATGAACACGTAAGCCGCCCGTGGCGTTATCCGAGTTTGCTTCCATGGCTCGAACGATGTCTGCGACCTGAAGCGTGATGCCTTCGAGCGCCGCGCGCGCCAGGTGGGCGCGAGTTGCGCCGCGGGTGAGTCCGAAGATGGCTCCGCGTGCGTGCGGGTCCCAATGAGGCGCGCCGAGGCCGGTGAGGGCGGGGACAAAGACGACTCCAGCGCTGTCGGGAACCGAGGCTGCGAGGGCTTCGACCTCGGGTGCGCTGTTGAGGATGCCGAGTCCATCGCGCAGCCACTGGATGGCAGCGCCCGCGACGAAGATGCTGCCTTCGAGTGCGTAATTGGTTTGGCTGGCGATTCGCCAGGCGACCGTGGTGAGCAGCCGGTGCGGCGAGCGAATCGGCGTAGTACCGGTCTGCAGCATGAGGAAGCAGCCGGTGCCGTAAGTGTTTTTCGCCATGCCCGGACGCAGGCACATTTGTCCGAAAAGCGCGGCCTGCTGGTCGCCCGCGATGCCGGTGATGTTTCCGTTGGGGAGAAGTTCGGTCGTGACAGCGAGATTGCCGCTGGAGTCCACAACCTCCGGCAGCATGGAGCGGGGAATTTCGAAGATCTCGAGCAGTTCGTTATCCCAGGTGAGAGTGTGAATATTGAAGAGCAGGGTACGCGAAGCGTTGGAGACGTCGGTGATGTGGCGGCGGCCGGCGGTGAGTTTCCAGATGAGCCAGGTGTCAACGGTGCCGAATGCGAGCTGGCCAGCCTGTGCCTGAGAGCGCGCGCCGGGAATGTGCTGGAGGATCCAGCGAATTTTGCTGGCGGAGAAATAGGCGTCGACAACGAGGCCGGTTTTTTCTGAGACTAACGATTCAACGTTGCAGCCGTTGTGTTCGGTTGTCGCAAGCTGGGCGCAATCGTCGGCGGTACGGCGATCCTGCCAGACGATCGCGTTGGCGATAGGGCGACCTGTTGCTCGCTCCCATACGACAGTGGTTTCGCGCTGATTCGTGATGCCGATGCAATGAATCGCGGAGGGGTCGAGGCCTGCGTCGCCGAGAACAGCGCGCACGGCTGCGGCCTGTGAGGACCAGATGGCTTCAGGATCCTGCTCGACCCATCCGGGCTGGGGATAAATCTGTGGCAGCTCACGCTGAGCAATGTGGGACAGCGTGCCGTCGGCGCGCATCAACACGGCACGCGAACTGCTGGTTCCCTGATCGAGTCCGAGAATGACGGTCATGTTCTTCGATCAAGCGCGCAAACTGGCGAGCGCTGGATAGAGTTTGCGATAGGTTTGGTAGCCGCGGTCATAGACGTCGACTGCGGTGGGATCGGGGCGAATGGTTTCCGCGACGCAAATGGAAGATTCGCAGGCAGTATCGACATCCGGCCACGCACCTGCGCCGACACCAGCAAGCAACGCGGCACCGTACGCGCCGCCTTCTTCGGCGACGAGAAGTTGAACAGGGCGACCATAGATGTCGGCTTGAATCTGCCGCCAGAGCGGACCACGCGCGCCGCCGCCGCCGAGACGCACACCGCGAACGGGAATGCCAAGCTCGGCAAACAAGGTGAAAGTATCGCGCAGGCTGTAGGCGACACCTTCGAGTACGGCGCGGGTGAGATGCGGCTGGCGATGCGATGCGGTGAGTCCAATGAACGCGGCGCGGACGTCGGGATCAAGGTGCGGAGTGCGCTCACCGAATAGATAGGGCGCCCAGAAAACGCCGTCGCTGCCGGCGGGGGCTTCTGCGGCGAGGGTCATCAATTGTTCATAGGTAGCGGGTTGGTTCTGCGCGCCGGCACTGATGACATCGCGAAACCATCGCAGCGAAAGGCCTGCAGCCTGCGTGACTCCCATGACATGCCAGCGGCCGGGCACGGCGTGACAAAACGTGTGCAGACGGCCGAGTGGATCGCGGATGGGCGCATCGGTGGCGGCGAAGACGACGCCGGAGGTACCAATGGTGGCGCTGACGGAGCCGGGCTTGAGAATTCCCATGCCAACGGCACCTGCGCCTTGATCGCCTGCGCCGGCAACGATGGGTGTGCCGGCGACGAGGCCGGTTGCGGCAGCTGCGGATTTGCTGACCTTGGCGCAGACTTCGGCGGACTCGAACAGCTGCGGCAGCCACTTGATGGGAACACCGGTGGCTTCGGCCATGGGGATAGACCAGCGGCGATGGGTGACGTCGAGCAGCAAAGTTCCGGAGGCTTCCTGTACGTCCATCGCGTGAACGCCGCTGAGGCGGAAGCGGACATAATCTTTCGGGCAAAGGATGTGGGCTATGCGGGCGAAAATCTCCGGCTCATGTTCGCGGACCCAGAGAATTTTCGTCAGGGTGAAGTTCGGGAGCGCGGGATTGCAGGTGAGCTCGATGACGTGTTCGCGGCCGAGAGTGGCGTGCAGCCAGTCACACTCGGGGCCGCTGCGAGTGTCGCACCAGATCAGCGAAGGGCGAAGGACTTGCCCGTCGGCGTCGAGCAGAACAGCTCCGTGCATCTGGCCTGTCAGCCCGACGGCAGCGATGTCGGCTGGAAGACAGTCAGCCGCCGATAAGACAGTGCGGATCGATTCCTGGGAGGCGCGCCACCAGTCTTCCGGATCCTGTTCTGCCCAGCCAGGAAATTTGGATTGGAATGGAACGTGTTCGGTGGCGTGGGAAGCCACAACTTTTCCAGTTTCATCGATCAGAACGGCGCGGGAACCACCGGTACCAACATCAATTCCTAAAAAGAGCACAAGATTCTCCTAGCCGAAGTGTCGAGTAATTGCGCGCGAATTGCAAAATGGTCACGCAACTGTCAGACCGAATGCGACAAAAGTATAAGTTTCGATGCCTGCCTTAGCATAGGCCAAAAAGTTGCGACTCGAAGTTGCCGGCAGGAATGGTCGAAATCGCGGCCATAAGCATTGCGTGAAACGCGCTGCATCTCTATGTTGTGTACATGACCCTGAACCCAAGTGGGGACGACGAAGAGAAGTCTGAATCGCGACATTTCGCCCGGGGTTTGGGGCTGTTCGACTCGTCAATGATTGTGATCGGCATCATGGTGGGCTCCGGCATTTTTATTGTGCCGGCAGAAATGGCTCGCCTGATTGCCAGTCCTGGATGGTTGCTGGTCGCCTGGGTAGTGACCGGCGTGCTGACGGTGACGGCGGGGTTGACGTACGGGGAACTGGCGGCCATGATGCCGGAGGCCGGCGGGATGTACGTGTACCTGCGCGAGGCATTTTCTCCGCTGATCGGATTCCTGTACGGCTGGACGCTGTGGACGGTGATTCAGACTGGAACGATTGCGGCGGTGGCGATTGCATTTGCGCGGTTTGCCGGCGTGTTGCTGCCCTCGATCGCCGACAATCACTACCTGATTCCGCCGGTACACGTATTTGGAAATTACTTCGTCTCGATGTCGACGACGCAGCTGGTGGCGATTGCGATTGTGGTGCTGCTGACGTTTGCGAACACTCTGGGCCTGAACTACGGCCGCATCCTGCAAAACATTTTTACCGTTGCCAAAATTGGAGCGCTGCTGGCGTTGGTTGCGCTGGGCTGCACGATCGGCATTCATCATGCGGCAGTGATGGAAAATTTCCATCGCTTCTGGTCAG
>DATJUD010000126.1:0-12771 GCA_035502695.1 Acidobacteriaceae bacterium | reverse complement strand
CCCGCTTCGTCGGCAGTTAATTCCCTGTGCTGGCAACCCCTGCAGCGTCATCATCTTCTAAGAGACGGAGCAATCAAAGCATCAACTATGGATGATTCCAGGAATGACTCAGGAAAGGGCAGAACGCAGTTGAATTCAATGACAAAAAACACATTGCGAACTGCCGAGAAGATGCCCTCGCCCACTCCCTCCCAACCCTTGACGGCAGAAGCCAGACCCGTACAGCAGCAGCAGCGTCGCAACCCTCCGATCGCTGGCGAACTGGCGGCGATTGCGTCCGCCCAGCAAGGAGATGGAGCGTCCTTTGAGATCCTCTACAACATGCACAAGCGCCGCGTATACTCGCTCTGCCTGCGAATGCTGGGCAATGTTGCGGAAGCGGAAGATTTGACCCAGGAAGCATTTCTGCAGTTGCATCGCAAAATCAGCACCTTTCGCGGCGATTCCGCTTTCTCCACATGGCTGCATCGAATGGCTGTTAACGTAGTGCTGATGCATCTGCGCAAAAAAGGGCTCCCGCTGGTCTCGCTGGAGGAGACGCTGGAACCCTCGCAGGAAGATGGGCCGCGCAAGGATTTTGGTACCCGCGATCTCACCCTATCGGGATCCATCGATCGAGTGACGCTGGAACGCGCTGTGGAGGACCTGCCGCCGGGCTATCGCATGGTTTTTGTACTGCACGATGTGGAAGGCTATGAGCACAATGAAATTGCAGGTATGCTGCAGTGCTCCATTGGTAATAGCAAATCTCAACTACATAAAGCCCGCATGCGCCTGCGCAACTTGTTGCGTCAGGACACCAACGGGAAGGTAGACGCATGACTTCCAATCAGACCCACACGCCACGAGATTGCGACGAATTCCAGCAGCAACTGCCAGAGCTTTTCGATTCTGAGCAGGACCTGCTGACCCATGCTCACCTGCAAACCTGTGAGAACTGTTCCGCCCTGGTGCGCGATTTGGAGTACATCGCCGCGCAAGCCAAGTTGCTGCTTCCAATCCACGACCCCAGTCCTGCCGTTTGGGACAATATTCAAAATGCGCTCGCGAAACAATCCAAGGATGGCAACAAGAGTTCCTGACCCGCCTGGACACAGAAACTTCTCCGCGAAAGCCGTTCCTTCTCATTTAAAATCCAGCAAAGATTGCTGGAGGTAGCCGTTCCCACCACGTCACAGTCCAGGACGGATCACGTTCCTTTGCCGAAACGCATTGTTCTAACAGGATTCATGGGTGCGGGCAAAAGTACGCTAGGCCCTCGTCTGGCGCAGCGGCTCGGCTGGACTTTTATTGACTTGGACGACGAGATTGTGCGCGCGGAACAACAAAGTATCGCCCAGATCTTCGACGCGCTCGGTGAAACCCGCTTCCGCGAACTGGAACAACACGCGCTCGCCACGACCTTGCGTCAGAAAAATATTGTTCTGGCGTTGGGCGGCGGAGCGATTGAAACGCCTGCCAACCTGCAGCGTATTCAGGAAGATGAAGCAACCCTGCTACTCTACCTTGCCGCTCCGCTGGAAATACTGATCGAGCGCTGTGAGCAACAACAATTGCAGCGAAAGGCGGTTCGACGGCCTATCCTTGAAAAACGTGCAGAGCTGGCCGAACGATTTCAACGAAGGCGCCCATTGTATGAATTGGCGGACTGGACCGTCGACACGACCGGCAAAACATTGGACGAACTGCTTCACATGATCATGGCTGAATGGAATAAGGCATCCGAGAGGGTGAAAACTCGATGAAAGACACCCCACCGCCGCCGATCTATTCCAGTTCCGGCAGCCACGTGCGCGGCTACATTCTGTTTGCGTTCGGCATTGCACTCACCTTGTATTTCGCCTGGCTGCTGCGCGATGTGCTGGTGCTGCTCTACGTCAGCGCCCTCGCAGCCATTGTCCTTATGCCGGTGGTGCGCGGCGTGCAACGCATCCGTATCGGCAAATGGCACCCCGGCCACGGCATTGCCATCCTCATTATCATGGTGGCGTTGGTGGGCTCGATCACGCTCTTCCTCAGCCTTACCCTGCCCCCGGTCGTGCGCGAACTCACTACTTTCGTCAAAGCCCTCCCCGGCCGCAGCCCGGCCTTCCTGCAGAAAATTGAGAATCTTCCGATCCTGCGGGGTATGAATTTGACCGCTATCGAAGCCAAGCTGAAGGAGGATACTGCACAGAATGCCGGAGTTTTTGTCTCTTCGGTCAGCAATTGGGCCACCAAGATTTTTGAAATCATCACCGGCATCATCCTCACCGTCTACTTTCTGGCCGAAGGGGAACATGTCTACAAGTGGTTCCTGTCGCTTGTTCCTCCGTACCGCCGCGAGCGGCTCGATGAAACCCTGCGGCGCGCATCCGAACGCATGGGTCGCTGGCTGCTCGGCCAACTGGCCTTGATGTTGATCCTTGGGATCTGCAGCGGCATCGTTTTCGGAGCCATTCATTTGCGATATGCATTCGCGCTCGCGGTCCTGATGGGCGCGTTTAACATCATTCCTGTTGTCGGAGCGCTCGTCTCCACTTCCGTCGCCATGCTGGTCGCCGCCAGCGAATCCTGGGAAAAGGTTCTTGCTGTCCTGATCTTTGAATTGGTCTACGCGCAGATTGAAAATGCCTATCTCACTCCCAGAATCATGAAATCTCGGGTCGATCTGGCCGGTACCGCAGTCTTTATCGCCTTGCTGTTGGGAGTTAGCCTTGCCGGAGTCGCTGGAGCCTTGGTCGCCGTGCCCAGTGCAGTCCTGGTAGCCGTGCTGACGGACGAATATGTCATCCAGCCCGCCAACTCCGGATCTCCAGACTTCACTTCTACCTCCCCCGACGATTAAACATCCTCTTTCCCGCGCCCTGCGGAAGGATGCCCTTCGTTTGTTATCCTGAGGTGTGCCCAGATTTGGTTTCTCCAGAAAACTCCAGCCAACCAGACGAATTGAATTGGCTTCTCCGCAGCGGAAGGCACTTCCGGTCTGCATCCCTCACTCCTGTGTCATTGCCATTGAGGGATTATGAGAGCTTCTGTGACCCCGGCACAATCCAGCCTCGCCCGCGAAACGGCTCCCGCCACAGCGATTCATGCGGTGAACGCTGAATCTGACGGTGTGGCAGCTTTCGACGCTGTCTCCATGATTGCCGAGCCCACTCCTGCCACAGCCCATACCTGGAAGACATTCGCTGCCGACACCATCGCCACCTTCAAACTCCGCGTGACGGCTCTGGTGGTCATGACGGCGTGGGCCGGCTACTACCTCGGCGCAGCTCGATCCGGCATCAATTCCTTCAATCCCACGCTGCGTGACACCTTGATTGGAGTTGCCCTCGTCTCCTGCGGCGCAAGCGCTTTAAACCAGGCGGAAGAACGGCGCACTGACGCCTTGATGATTCGAACCGCGAAGCGCCCCCTCGCATCCGGCAGGCTCAGCCTGGGCTACGGCGTCTTGATCGGGATGCTCGCCATCATCGCCGGTTCACTCTGGCTGGTCGCGCGCACCAACCCCATCACCGGCACGCTCACTTTACTCACCGCTGTGACCTATGTCGGCATTTACACGCCGCTGAAGCGCTTCACTTCCATGGCTACTTTTATTGGCGCGTTTCCCGGCGCCATGCCGCCGCTGATCGGCTGGACTGCGGCCCGAGGCACCATCGAATGGCCTGCCGTCGCCCTGTTTGCCATCCTATTTGTCTGGCAGTTCCCTCACTTCATGTCGATCGCCTGGCTCTATCGCGAGGACTACGCCCGTGCCGGCATCCGCATGCTGCCTGTGGTGCAGCCTGATGGCTGGTCGACCGCCGCCGAGGCCCTGGTCTACGCCGTCCTGATGATTCCTGTCAGCCTGGCTCCCTATTACCTGCACATGGCGGGACGAACGTATTGGGTGTGCGCTTTGTTGCTGGGCCTGCTGTATCTGGCTTACACCATCCGCTTCACGCGAATTACAAAATCTTCCGCCAGCCAGTCCCGCCTCTACGCGCGTGCCTTGCTGAAGGTCAGTGTGACTTATTTGCCGCTGCTGCTGGCAGTGCTGATGCTGAACGCCATCAGGAGGAATTGAACATGGCAACGACACAACAGATCGGCCGCTCGTCGCAACCCGCGCAGCAAAGCACGCCGGCCGGCCAGTTCGCTCCGCATGCACCGATTGAGATCGATCATCTGTCGCACGACTATGGTACGCGCCTGGCGCTCGATGGTCTGACCTTCGACGTTCGCTCGGCGGAAATCTTCGGTCTGCTCGGTCCGAACGGCAGCGGCAAGACCACCTTATTCCGCATTCTTTCCACGCTGATGGTTCCCACTGGCGGCCATGCCCGCCTGGCTGGCTTTGACGTTTCCACTGAAGCAAATCGCGTGCGCCTGCAAACCGGCATCGTCTTCCAAGCCACCAGCCTCGACGTGAAACTCACCGTCGGCGAGAACCTGATGCATCAAGGCCATCTCTATGGTCTCAGCGGATCTCACTTGAAATCGCGCTCGAAAGAAGTGCTCGATCGCGTCGGCCTGACCGATCGCAAAAACGACATGGTCGAAACTCTTTCCGGCGGTCAGAAGCGCCGCGTCGAACTCGCCAAGGGCTTAATTCATTCGCCTTCCGTGCTGCTGCTCGATGAGCCCACCACCGGACTCGATCCCGGCGCACGCATCGATCTTTGGAACTATCTGCGAATCCTCCGCGATGAGCAGGGCGTGACCGTCCTCGTCACCACCCATCTGATGGAAGAAGCCGAACATTGCGATCGTCTCGCCATCCTCAGTGAAGGCAAACTGGTCGCCCTCGGCAGTCCCGCGGAACTGAAGGCCGAAATCGGCGGCGACATCGTCCAGTTTGAAACGGCTTCCGCCGACGCCGCGACCACCTTGGGCGCTCGCATCGCTGATCGCTTCGGCGTCGTTCCGGTCGTCGTCGACAATGCAGTCCGCGTCGAACGAGAGCAAGGCCATCGCTTCCTCACCGAAGTAGTCGAGGCCTTCCCCGGCGAAATCGTTTCTGTCTCCGTTTCGAAGCCCAGCCTCGAAGACGTCTTTATTCAGCACACCGGCCACCGCTTCTGGCTCGACCAGGGCGAGGAGAAACAGTAATGGCAACCGCGACCGCACCGACCCCCGCTTCCATCGGCCTCACCCGGCTAAAGACTTCGCTCTCGTCCAGCTTATGGATCCCCGCCTACTCCCTCTGGCGTCGCGAGCTTGTCCGTTTCTATCGCCAGAAAGCACGCGTCGTCGGTGTCATCGCTTCGCCGCTTTTATTCTGGCTGGTGCTGGGCTCCGGATTTTCAAAGACCTTTCAAAGCCACGGCGCCGCTTCGGCCGCCGCGTCCGGTTCCACGCATTATTTGAGCTACTTCTTTCCCGGCGCCATCATTATGATCGTGCTCTTCACCGCCATCTTCAGCATGATGTCGTTGATTCAGGATCGCAATGAAGGTTTCCTGCTCTCCGTGCTGGCATCACCCGTCAGCCGGTCAGCCATTGTTCTCGGCAAAGTTCTCGGGGGAGCTACACTAGCGGCAATTCAAGGCTGGGTCTTCCTCGTCTTTTGTCCCCTTGCCGGCGTGCACACCACACCGCTCGGCATGCTCTACGCGATGTTGGCGATTGCGCTCACCTCGTTCTCGCTCACCGCGCTTGGCTTTGTCATCGCGTGGCCCATGGATTCCACCCAGGCCTTCCACGCGATCATCAACCTGGTTCTGATTCCGCTGTGGCTGGGATCGGGCGCGCTGTTTCCAGTTAGCGGAGCGTCTGGCTGGCTGCGATTTTTAATGCTGCTGAATCCGCTCACCTACGGCGTCGATATGCTGCGCAACGGCCTGTTCCCTGCCGAGCTCACAACGTTTTCGCCTGAGTTTAACTTGATCGTCACCGTTGTCTTTTGCGCCGTGGTGTTCGTTGGCTCGTGGGCTGTCGTCAACCGCCGCAGTAACAAGCCCGCGGCATAGCACGCAAGCAAAATGAAATCTATGCAGACTTCACCCTCAAATACGTCCATCAGCACGCGGGTTCCCATCGCCGGGATTGTGCTGCTCAGTGCCGCCGCCGTCAGTCTGCTCTTGTGGTTAATCTACGTACATCACGCGCCGCCGCAATATGCCCAGAGCCTGATGTTCCTGCCCGCGCTGAATGCCATCCTGAACAGCCTCTGCGTCATCGCGTTGCTGACCGGCCTCTACTTCATTCGCCATCGCCAGATCGCGCGCCATCGCACCTCCATGATGACCGCCTTCGCCTTCTCGGCGTTATTTCTCGTTAGCTACGTCACCAACCATGCACTCCATGGGGATATGATTTTTCCCGGCCACGGCACCGTCCGCACCGTCTACCTGGCCATCCTGATCAGCCACATCACTCTCTCGGTCGTCGTCCTGCCGCTCATCTTGATCACCTTCTTCTTCTCCTTGAGCGGTCGATTTCCCCAACACAAACGCATCGCGCGCTACACCTTTCCCATCTGGCTCTACGTTTCCGTCACCGGTGTAGTGGTCTACGTGATGCTCGCGGCCTGGCGTTGAGCACCCTGGGAACCCACATGCCCGCGATCGATCCAGCGCCGCTGAAAATGCCTTCCAGGCTGCCCAGCGAGAACACCCCGAAGCCCGACGACGGCACACGCGCCCTTCTCAAAGCCGGTTTCTGGATCATGCTCGTCAGCTTGCTTTGCCTGCTGCTTACGGAGACCGTCTTCGGCGGCATCGGCATCTATGGCGCTCGCTCCAACGGCGGCTGGCTGTTCCTGATGTTCGCCTTAATGGGAGTTCCCTTCAGCCTGATGCTACTCGTCCTCGGCGGCGCAAAATGGCTGCGCAATCGCAGGCTCAGCCGAGGCGGAACCTAGCAGAAATGCAGTTCCCGCGCGTCTCTGGTATCGTTATCCGAAAACAGGTTTCAGAAAGAAAGCAGGTCCAACGTGGCAAAAAGCGTCAATAAAGTCATTCTCCTGGGCAACGTCGGCAAAGATCCCGAGATCAAGGCCACCGCCAGTGGCACCGTCGTCGCGACATTTTCCATCGCCACCAGCGAGCGCTTCAAAGATAAGACCGGCAATTGGCAGGACCGCACCGAATGGCACAATCTGGTCGCCTATCAGCGCACCGCCGAGATCATTCGCGACTACGTGAAGAAGGGCAACAAGCTCTACGTCGAAGGCCGCCTGCAGACCTCATCGTGGGACGACAAAACCACCGGTCAGAAGAAATATAAGACGGAAATCATCGTCAGTGATTTGTCGCTGCTCTCCGGACGCGGCGAAGGCGACAGCAGCAGCGGCGGCTACAGCAAGTCCAACACCGCATCATTTGATCAGCGCAGTCCCGCCGAAGATTATTCTCAGTCCACCGAAATCACCGACGACGACATCCCGTTCTGACAGGCTCCGTCCCGCTCTTGCCGCAAAGGCCCTCTGAACCAGAGGGCCTTTGCACTTTATTCCATGTCAATCTTTCGGTCCTTCTTCTTGTTTGGGATGACCTGAGCCCGGGGCGGGCGTCCAATCTTGAGCCGCGCCTGTTCCTTCACTTGCTTCACCTTTTCCAATTTTCGTTTCGGCATTGGGACCTCCTTCCTCCATCACCGGTCTACCTCTTGATGATCGCATCTTGGCCAGTTCACAGCGCTCACTTCAATTCCAGATTGCCGTCGCCCCCATGTATACAAATGCGTTCCGCATTGTTAAAAAACCTACCCGCAGCCGTTGAGATTATGGTCTGCTAGTTTCAGTCAGGCTGATAGAAACTCGCCAACGAGGCGCCATGACACCCCAAACGGATGCGAGTCCGACGAGCGCAAGCCCGGAGATGACAGATTTCCTCTCCTCGCGCCCCGGCTCACGTCTCCATCCAGTCTGGATTGCGCTGGTGCTTCTCCCAGTCGCCTGTTCTCTCTACCTCGGCCTGCACCGCCTGAGAGGCTCCTGGGATGATGGGGCCATCACGGCGGCGTACGCCAGAACCTTTGCAGATTCCGGCAGAATCGCTCTCACGCCGGCGTCTCCACAGGTCGAAGGCGTGTCCTCGTTGACATGGTTCCTGCTGCTGACGATTCCCCGCTTTTTCTCCAGCAACCCGGACAACATTTTGATTTGGATGAAATGTGCGTCCGCAATTTCGCTTGTTCTGGCCCTGGCGGTGTTCTTTCGCGTTGCCCGCGACCAACTGGACGGGAGCGAGACATGTGCCCTCGCCTGCACTCTCATGCTCGCATTCAGCTATACCTCCTTGCTTGAAATCGACAATGGCATGGAAATGAACCTGGCGGTGTTACTGACGGTTTTACTTTTTTACCTCCTCACTCGAGCACCCGCCGGCCCCAGTCATCTCGTCCTCGGCTGGATTGTCGCGACTGTCCTTCTCGCGACCCGCTTTGAATCCCCACTGCTGCTTTCCATGCTCGCAATTGGACTTTATTTCGATGGTGATGAACGCCGGAACAGGCCCTCTCATCGCGCCTTGTTCGTCCTCGCCGCATGTACGCTGGCTAGTTTCGGTTTGCTCGAGATCTGGCGTCATCACGAACTGGGAATCTGGATGCCGAACACCGTGTACGCAAAGGAATGGCCTCCCTACAGCCGCTGGCATGGAAAGAAATCTCTGATCGTTTGGGTGGCGACGTGTATCAGCACCGTCGAAATCATCTTCACCATGATCAGCATTCCATTTCTGCTCATGCTTGCCGTTGTCGCCAATCGTCTTCGGCGCAAACATGCGGACTTCGCTTCACTCCGTCGAGTTGGCAATGCAGTCTGGACGCTCACGGCCTGCGCATTCGTGATCGCCTGGATTACCGGAAAAGATTGGGGCTATCCAGGAAGGATGGTCGGACCTTTCCTCCCCTTTCTTCTGATTGCCATCGTCGCTGTGTGCAAAAGCGCGCTAGCCAACCGGACACACCTGACTTTGCTGCTGCGTGGGATGGTTGCATCGCAGATCATCCTCTGGCTTATCGTTGCTGCCTATGGATCGAAACCCAGCGTCAGCGTCGAACAGGCCCGCCAAATCGGCATCGGCGCTGATGCCATTCGAACCGCGCTCCACGAGCCGACGTTAGTGGTGCTGTTGCCCGACGTAGGTGGGTCGTCGCTCTACAACGAAAACCTCCGAATCCTCGACTCCGCGCTTCTCTCCAATCCCCAGCTCGCAAAACGAGGTTGGCGCGATTTCGCGGAATACTTCCACACTGTTCGCCCGGATGTCTTCGAAACTCATTCGCTTTGGGCGAATTATCAGGGTGCCTACACAAGCGATCTGCTGAAGGATTACTCCATTGTTGGCGCAGATGGAAAGAGGTACTTTGTCCGAAACGACTTGTTCGCACAGCTTCTTGCCAACAAAGATGGAAAAATTGTCCCGGTCGAATCCTCCTCATCGTGCTTAGGCGGCCCTCTGCCTGCCGACGTCGCCTTCAGTCGCTCCAGGAAAACCTGCCTCGTGCTCTTTCCCGACGCATCAGCGACTGATTGATGCCTCGGAGGTGATGTAGAACTCCACCATTCGCGCTTCACTTCCATCGCGGTTCGTTCTACCGTGAGGACACTATCCTTTGCAGCTTCTTCCAGGAGTACTTCTCCAATGTCGCCGACTCAAGTTCGTTCACGTACCCGCCGTTTTCGATTACGATGGGCTACCACAATCGCCGCCATCTTCGTTCCCCTGCTACTGATCGCACCTCCTGCGCTGTTGGCGGCCAAGTCGTCAAAAAAGCCTGCCAAGGTCGAGCCCAAGAAGCCCGAGGGGCCAAAGGAGATTTTGATCTTCAAGAACGGCGATCAAATTACGGGAAAGCTGCTGAATTCCACCGGGACCAAAATCAAGTTCGACAGTGAAGTCGCGGGCGAAATTACTGTGCCGCTCGAGAAAATCAAGGAGTTGAAGTCGGACCGTCCCTTCGCCATCGTGCCCAAGGAACCCAAAGGATTCAAGAAAAGAAAACCAGTTGTAGAAGGAATCATTCAACTGGAAGCCAAAGGCATCATCGTCGTTCCGATCACTCCGGAGAAAGAAAAGAAAGCGGCAACCGCCAAACCATCTGAAGCCAAGCCCGCGCAGTCAACCGCAGAAGCTAAAACCGAGGTCCCGCAGCCCAAACCGCTGACTCCCGCCCAAGTTGCCAAGTCTGCGATGGCCGCTCCATCGACATCTTCCACTGCAAAAGTTGTGCCCCCATCCGCCACGTCCACCGCACCCACCGTCGTGAAGACCACTCCGCCCGTGACCGTTGAAACAGGCCGTTTAATTCCCGCGGATCAAATCGGCTTTGTCGTGGACGACAGTACCTATCAAAAAGAGATCACTAGAAAAATCAATTGGCGGACGGGATGGACCGGAAATATTACCACCGGAACCACGGTGATCCGTGCCACCCAGAACAGTTATCAATTCCTCACCGACGTTACGTTGCAACGAACCATTCCAACCGTGATCTGGCTTGATCCCAAACTTCGAACCACATTTCACTACACTCAGAGCGCTGGGAGAATATCGCAGCCTGGAACCGTCACTACCGTCACCAATATCTTCCATGTCTCCGCCGAACGCGATGAGTACTTCTCCCGGCGCGGCTATTATCTGCAGCAGGTCAACTTCGATCACGACACTACCCAGGGGCTCGACTTGCAACAAATCTATGGTGCCGGCGTCGGCGTGACGTTCTTTAAGAAGGAGGACAGCGAATTTGATGTGACTGCCGACCTGCACTATGAATCACAGGCCTTCAATTCCACGGCCGACGTAACCGCCTTAAATCGAAAACTCATCGGCTCCATGGTCAGCGAGGCCTACACTCGTAAGTTCGGCAAAATCACGTTTGACGAGAAAACACTCGCGGACTTTGCCTGGAATGATGAGAACGCTTTCTCCGCCGCTGGAAACGCAGGGATCCGTCTGCCGCTCTATAAAAAGCTGTCGTTCTCTTTAGCCGTCATTGATAACTTCCAGAACGATCCGCAGGTTGGGTATCAGAAGAATTCTTTCCAGTTCTCAACTGGCCTTTCGTTTAGCCTTCATTAGCGTTGTGGGCCTCAGATTCGTTACAAAAACGATTTTCGATCTTAATATCAGGCCACAACCTTTAGCCTGCCCTGAGCGCAACCGAAGGGTGCCGCAAATGACGCAACAGATGGGGCTTCAGCCCCGATTGCTGATTTCAAAACGCGGCCTAGGATGACTTCTCTGTGATAGGTTTGACTGCACCTGGGTTGACCTGTTGAAAGACGCGCTCGACCACCCACTCCGGCGTCACCTGCTCTCCAGAAAGCAGCATCGCCGCCAGCTCACCGCCCAGCACCTGCGGCGCAATCACAACATCCGGCTGCACCAGCTTCACGCGACCCAGATGACGCGCATCGTTCACCGCGGCCACTGTTTTCGCGTTGCCCGCCAATTCCTTCACCGCCAGCACGGCAAATGCATTTTCCGAGTCGTCGCCCAGCATCGCCAATACCGCCTCTGCGTGGTGCGCGCCGGCCTCCCGCAAGGTTTCCGTCATGCTGGGATCGCCCACTACCACGTCGACATCCTTGTTCTCGCCTTTTTCCGGCGTCTCCCGCAGAATGCGAGTGACCGGTCGACCGCGCTTTGCCAACTCTCGCCACGTGTTGATCGCCAGTGGGGTGTTGCCGATAACGACGAAATGATTTTCCCGTTTCATTTTGCTTCCTTTACGGTTGACAATGCCCTGCAGGCTGCGGCCCACGAGCGGCCCGATTACCGCAGTGAGCGATGTAGCGAAGACCGCGACCCCAAGGACAATCACAGACAGCGCGAATAACCTGGCCTGTGGCGTTGCCGGAACGATGTCACCATAACCTACCGTGCTCATCGTCACCATCGCGTAGTAAAAGGCGCTGACCAGGTCCGTGATTCGCGGCTTGAACTGCGCGCCAAGGTAGTACGTGCCAAAGGTGGCGTACATGATCAGCATCGCCACTGCAGTCAGCGCAAATAGAGTGCTGGCGGCAATGCTCGATCGATCAAAACTTCGCCAGGTGACCAGCAGCGACGCCAGCACAAATGCGAAATACGCCAGCAGTACATGGGCGTCCGCATGCCGGGTGAAAACCGTATTCACCACGGCCGTTGCCGCCAATAGCACCGACATCACCCAGGCCAGGCGCGAGCGCCACAATAACCCCAGCGCCATCGTAACCATGCCGGCGCCGATCAGCAGCGGCGGGAGCCTCTTCAGCTCCAGGCGAAACTTGCCCTCGGCCAGCAGCTTCAGATATTCCGTCCAATGCGAGCCAAAACTTGCCCGCAACATCCAATAACCGGCCAACGCCAGCAGCAGCGCCAGCGGCACATGCGGAAACCAGTAGTGACCGCCTAAGCCGTGATGCAGCCGTTGTGTCCGCGCTCGCACGCGTTGAAGAAAAGTGGAGGTCATCCGGTAGAGTTCGAACTTCGATGCGACAGCATCAGCCCAGGAAAAGTGCCGCACCCCTTCTTTCATTCAGCATAGATGAATGAATCCCCGACCGACGCGACCGCCGATGCGACCGCGCTTCCGTAGTTCCAACGCCTCCGATATTCGATCTTGCAGCGGCTCGCAAGAAATTTGTTGACAGTCTGGAGAGAAAATCATATCTTCTGTATTCAAACGATTGAAACCTCCCCAAGGCTGTTCCGTGCGAGCGTCAATGCCCCATAAGTTCAGCAGGAAAACATGAAGCCGAGGTTTGGAGCCATGTGTCTATTGGCAATCATTGCGACCGCGATTCCTTTCGGGATCTCGAGCGCCCAAACCGTCGTCGTCGACATCACCCCCGGACATGCCACGAATCACTTC
>DATJUD010000125.1:0-4174 GCA_035502695.1 Acidobacteriaceae bacterium | reverse complement strand
CCTTCCGGTTGCGATGCGGTTTGCCCCTGGACGGCCTGTCCCGTCGCCGGCGTTGTGCCGAGGTTTTGAGCCAGGCTGGCGCAGGGCACCAGCACGGCCGCTCCAATAGTGGAAGCGAGCAGGAACGCCTGCACGTGCTTTCGCCAGGCGCGCACTGTCCGCACGAACGACTGAACCATGAACTTGCCTCCTTGACGGGAATCCGTCGCCGAAGAAAATCACATGGTTTGTCGATTCGTGCAAACGAGCAACTACGTCATGCCCAAATATCGTCTGGGCCGATCTCGCGACGCGCTAATGGAGGACACCGACCTTCTTCCCTCTATAAAGGTGATCCGATTTCGCTTCTTACAAGGATGGCGTGCAGCGCATCGAGCACGGGAAGAAGTAATCACCCGACTTTTTCAACAAAAGCCTGGTACGCAGCTTTTCTTCTTTCGAAAATCCCATCGCCAGCCCCGCAAGTTTCTCAAGAGGTCCTGCTGTTTTCCAACAAAAGCCTGGTATGCAGCTTTTCTTCTTTCGAAAAACCTCATCATCGGCTCGGAAGTCTCCCGGGCCGGGCCGGCTCTGTTTAATCGATATCGCTTGTAGCAGGCTGTTGGTGCGGACGCTCGACTCTTTGGGTAGTGATAGGTGCAGTGAGCCAGTTCACATTGGGGCAGAGTTGCCGACGAACCGGTCGGAACCATGTCAATGAGTGGATTGGCCTGAAATCGTGAGTTGAGAAGGGCCGACGCCTTCGCCACGGCCTCACTCCCAGTTCTTCACTTTGGGCCACAGCGCCTGGAGATTCCCATGGAGACCTCTGCAGATGAAGACCGGCCCACGCTCATACGGCTCCAAATACGGATTTGCATCCTGTGTAAATTCCACCACCGAGTCGAACTCGCTTTCGAGCGTCCTGCGGCTTCCACCAAACACGATCATCACGCTGCCCGTATACGTGCGCGGTCCCCAGAAGAAGTAGTTCTGGTGACCGCTGATGGCCTCGGGCACATCCGGCCGGTACACGCTCACCGCGCTCGCATCGCCATAGTTTTCCGTGTAGATCACGGCCTGTGCGCGCTCCGCCTGCGGCAATGAGTACCAGGCAGCGGCCAGCAGGTCCGCCTTGTGCCGCCAATCCAGCATGTCGGCGAAGTACTGCGGCAGCGGCGCGGTGGCGGCATTCTCCATTTTTGGAGGCTGCACATGCAGCCGCTGCTGATATGTAAGAATTTTTGCCGGCGGCAGTACCGGGAGAATGACCGGCAACAGAATCGCGATAACAAGCACGTTCATCGCCACGTAAACGGGCGTGAGCCCGCGCCGCAACCAGGCCTTGCGGAAGAGAAGATCCCAGGCGGCCGCACCCGCGGCAAAATAGAGCGGATAAATGGCCGCAAGGTAATAGTCCTTGGCGTGCAAAATCATCATCAGGGGCAGATACAGCAGATAGGTCACGCCCAGGAAGCGGAACGCCTGAGCCGCCCGGCTGAAGAGCAGCCACAGAATGCCTCCCACCCACAACGGCGCCATCAGAGGACCGAGGACGAAAATCTGATCCAACACAAACGCGAGGGGGCCTACACGGACGTTCTTGCCGTTAATCTGATCGTTGTGCAGCAGCTCGAGCGTTGCCCAGTGGTGGTGAATCTCCCACAGCACATTGGGCAGGATCAGCAGAACCAGGAGCACAAGGCCGATCGGGAACCATTTCGAAGCCAGTAACTTTCTCTGGCTGGTCATCAACAGCGCCGCCAGCAGACAGATCAGGAAGAAAACCTCGTTCCATTTGTTTTCGAGGCCCAGGCCAGCCGTCACGCCCAGCAGCATCCACCACAACGCCACGGTACGGCCACTGCGAATGCCGCGACCGGCCAGCCGCGCGAGCTCGATTGTCGCCAGCGCCACGGTCATCCAGAAGACCGGCTCAAAGGTGCTCGTCGAAAAGGTCGCATCGGCGCCCATCACCATGGGCGCCAGCAGAATCCCCGTCATTGCCAGCGCTTGCGCCCAGCGCGAAGCGCCCATCCGCCATGCCAGCAGCCCCGTCATCGCAACTTCAGCTGCGCCCGCCAGCGAGGCAAAGGTCCGGAACAGGGCCAGCGATTGCAAGCCAAACAGCAACGCCGAAATGCGCGCGACCAAAGGAATGACGGGCGGCTGATCCACATACCCCCAGGCGAGATGCCGGCCGCACATAATGAAGTACAGCTCATCACGAAAAATGCCGTACCCTCCATGTTGGATCGCCATCTGGCCCAGCGTTGACAGAACATACTTCAACAGGCCAAGCGCTGCCGCCAGCCACACCGCGTTCTTCACTGACATTGCGGTAAACTCCTGCGGCTGTGCTCTTCTCGTCTCAGTCGTCACCCCGGTTGTGCCTCCATCGTCGCGTACAGATATTTCGCCAACGTCGATCGCTACGCAAATTTTATCTCCGGTGTTCCGCGATCGTTTATTCCTGAGCCTGAAAGAGCGAATTGAACCTTGATTGGCGCCTCATCGCCGAGTCACTCGTCCACTGAAACCCGGGTTCTCGCCATATCACTGGCGCTACTGATCTTTGAAGAGTCTTCGCCTTTCCCTGGTGGGCCGGCTGGGCTGCTCCGCCTGTTTTTCAACAAAAGTCTGGTACGCAGCTTTTCTTCTTTCGAGAAACATCACCATCGGCCCGGTCGTCTCTCAAGCCGCCCTGACTGTCTTTCAACAAAAGCCTGCTATGCAGCTTTTCTTCTCTTGAAAGACGTCATTATCGGTGTGGTTGGCTCTATCACACCGTCATGGTTGCTCTGCATTCGCAGATTGGCTGAGACCAATACCCGCGTGTGGAACTTGAATCGTTTTGTTTGAACCCTGGGAGTTCACTGCCGCAGACTTCTCAAACACGACGTAGACTTCCGTTCCGGCAGGAACGCTGACGACAATATGCTCCATGGTCAGCATCTGCATGATCTGTTCGTCGCCGGCGTTTCCGATGTTGTTCGCAACTTGCATCCTCAAGAGATCGTCTTCGCTAAAGGAGCTGTTGGCGTTCGGCGCCCCGACCATCATCGCCGCCGTCTCGCCGATTCCAGAGAGCGATCTGACGAGCATGCTTTTGCCCCTCTGTCTTCCGGTGACCTGTCCCTTAATCGCCTGTAGATTCATGTCGGCCCCGACAGCGTCAATTGAAGCGCTAGATCCATCCGGAAACTCGATCGACGAGAAGGTGATGTTGATTAGACCCGACGGATCGGCCTGCGTGATTTTCCCTATGGCGCGCGCGCCGGCAGGAATAATCACGTCGCCGTCACGCTCATAGTTGTACTCGACGACAGCAACGACCGGAGCGTGCACAGCGGTTGAGGCCATAGATTCGAGCCGCGCCGCCACACGGTAGCCAGGCGCAAGACCGAGATTGTTCTGTCCCGCTGTCTGGCTTTCGGATCCGGAATGGGCAACGGGCTGCTCATGCGCAGTGAAGACAAGGGAGGGCTGGCTGAGCGCGTCCTCAACTTTTTTCTCCGCCTGCTGGTTCTGTGCGCTTTCACTTCCGTAAGGCGGAGGTGTCCACTTCCCCTGTCGATTCGGACTGGTGTCGGGTTCCTCAAACTTGCCAATCTCGTCGAGACTCTTCGGCGACTGTGTCGATTTTCCCAATGATTGGGAATGTGCGAGCTGGGGCGATTTCGTCCGTTCAATATCGGACGCATTCACGGTGCCGGATTCAGATGCGCCGTTGGGCGTTGGTTTTACCTTGTTGTTCGGGACAAGATCCCCAGATGTTGCTCCTGTATGCGCCTGGCCGAGATTCGGCTTCCCGGTCTCTTCCATTGTCCTCTTTCGGTTTTTGCCGGTGGTTGAGAGCAACGCAACCATCGCGATCGCGAGCACTGCCAGTGTCCCAGCGACAATCAGCATCGTCGCCAGGTGCCCGCCGCTTGGACCGCGACTCTTTGTTAGCACAAAAGGGCGTTTTGAGACGCGGCCGGCCGAGATTCCTTCAGTCTCTTCCCCTGCAGCGCCGATAGCCCCGATCTTCTCCGGTTGAACTGTATTCTGGACTGCTTCTGTTGAAGCCATACTTCACCTCACCCTTGTTGAAGTCCTAGTGATCTCACTCTCCGGGAGCAACGAACGGCAATTGCAGTAACAGCGGATGATCCACTGCGCTTGCTGTTGCGATTTCCAATACGAGCCGGTC
>DATJUD010000124.1:0-24475 GCA_035502695.1 Acidobacteriaceae bacterium | reverse complement strand
CCTGGTGGAAGGCGACAGGATCAAAACCATCGCGCGCGCCCCGGAAAAACTGAGCGCGGAAGGCGCCACTGTGATCGAGGCTCGCGGCAGAACGCTGATGCCCGGCCTGGTCGAAGGTCATGCGCATATTTCCTTCGGCGGCGCGGTAAATGATTCCGACCTGGGCAACATTCCTCCCGAAGAGCATGTTCTGCTGACGGTGCGCAACACCAAGACGCTGCTCGACCATGGTTTTACCAGCGCCTACAGCGCCGCCACTTCAAAGCTGCGTCTGGATGTTGTCATCCGTAACGCAGTGAATGCGGGAGAATTTCCTGGACCACGCATCCGCGCGGCAAGCCCGGAAATCACCGTGACCGGCGGCCTCGGCGATGAACGCAAAGCGCACATGTATTACGAGAGCTTTGGATTGATCGCCGATGGCCCGGAAGAAATTCGCAAGGCAGTTCGCCTCTGCTGTCGCGAGGGCGTGGACAACGTCAAGCTGAACATCTCCGGCGATGACCTGAGCCCGGCGGCTCACGGCGGACTCACCGTGATGCGCGAAGACGAAATTCAAATGGCAGTCAGCGTTGCTCGCGACTTTGGCAAGAAGGTCAATTGCCATGCGCGAGCCGCGGAATCGGTGAAGCGCGCGGTTCGCTGCGGCATCGACGTCATCTACCACTGCGAGTCGGCCGATGAAGAAGCGCTGGACATGCTGGAATCAGTGAAAGATAAGATTTTTGTCGGACCGGCCATCGGCATCATTTACAGCACGCTGTACGAAGGCGAACCCTGGGGATTCATGCGCGACTCCAAGGTGGGCCGCATGATGCAGCGCACCATTGACTCCACGGCAGCCGTCTATACGGAGCTTCGCAAGCGCGGCGTGCGCATCCTGATTGGCGGAGACTACGGATTTGCCCAGTCCCCGCAAGGCGATAACGCGCGTGACCTGAAGCATTTTGTCGACCTGCTCGGCTTCTCCCCGAATGAAGCCCTGCAGTGCGGTACCCGTATCGGTGGCCAGGTGATGGGCATGGGCAACGAGCTCGGCCAGGTGAAGGAAGGCTACATCGCCGACCTACTTTTGGTCGATGGCGATCCGCTGAAGGATCTCGATCTGGTGGTGCGCGTGAAAAATCTGCACGTGATCATGAAGGAAGGCTCGCTCTATAAAGATGCTTCGGCCACAGCGCCTTCGAATGTTCAGTAGGCGAGGATGTACCGGAGCGCGCTTCCCTTCCCGCTGAACTGAGATTTTCCGTGCAGAAAAAAGACCGTCGCGGATCACTCCTCGCAACGGCCTTGAATGTGTCAAACTTTCAAGAGGCATCTCCAAAGCTACAAGGGCTACACTGAGTTGTCTTGTATCCTTGGATGGATGTCAGACTCAACCTTTCGATGGATGTAGGTTTGAGTACACCTCTGCCAGTCCGCGCTGCACGGGCTCCTCGACGCACCGGACTGTTTCCAAATACGATTGCAGATTTGTTTCGTTCGCGCGAAGTTCGCCTGCTTCGCTGGATCGCGTTCATACTTCTTGTTCTGGCGTGTAGCCGTGGCCACGCCCTCAATCCAGATCGAAAACTAAGCCAGTACGGACTGCAGACCTGGCAGACGGACAGCGGTCTGCCGCAAAACTCTGTGCGCGCGATATTGCAGACACGCGACGGCTTCCTGTGGTTCGCAACTCGCGAAGGCCTGGCTCGATTCGACGGGATCGACTTTACCGTCTACAACCGCAGGAATACGCCGCAGTTGCTGAGCAATGACGTTCGCGGCCTGCTGCAAGATCGTGATGGAAATCTATGGATCAGCACGGCGGATGGGCTGACAAGGTTGCGCGACGGCATTTTCTCCGCGTTCACCACCGCGCAAGGCCTGCCGGATAACAGCATCTGGAGCGTGTTTCAAGATCGTCGTGGCGAAGTGTGGGCGATCACACCCGGCGGCCTCGCGCAGTATCGACACGGTCATTTCGTTCCTTATACGACGCAGCAAGGACTCTCCAGCAACACAATCAGCGCCGTGGCTGACGGCCCGAACAATACATTATGGGTAGCGACCGACAGCGGACTGGATCAGATTGAAGGCGGCCGAGTAAAGAAGCCATTCGCCGCCTCACCGATCGGTAGCGAGACGATCCGCGCCATTGCAACTGACCCGGCAGGCGCCTTGTGGGTGGGAACGCAAAGCGGAGTACAGCAGTTTTCCAATGGAACGATTCGCGCCTACAGCGTCGCCAACGGTCTGCCTGACAGCGAAGTTGACGTTCTGCTTGCCGACAAGTCTGGACGGGTGTGGGTCGGCACGCCCGCGGGTCTGGCGATGATCCAGGATGGAAAACTGACGGCCTACACCACGGCGAATGGCTTGCCCGGAAATCAAATCCAGGCGCTCTATCAAGATCGAGAAGGCGCCCTGTGGGTAGGGACCAATCACGGCATCGCGCGCATTTACAACGGTACGATCAACATTTTCCAAGCGAAGCAAGGACTGTCAGAGAATTTGATTCTGGCGATGGATGAAGATCGTGAGGGCTCCTTGTGGGTCGGCACGGAATCGGCTGGCGTTTCGCTGCTGAAAGACCAGAAGTTTATGACGTTGACCGAAAGCGACGGTCTCTCTGACAACCTGGTCAGCTCGGTTTTGCAAGGGCCCGATGGAGATATGTGGATTGGCACCGATGGCGGCGGCCTCAACCGCTACGACGGCAGCCACGTTTCAGTTTTTACCGAAAAGGAAGGATTGACGAGCGGTACGATTCTCTCGCTCGCTGCTGACGCCAAAGGGAATTTGTGGGTCGGAACTCCGGATGGATTGAATCATCTGGATCACGGCCGTTTCACTGCATCCGCCGCGACGGATCTGTTGCCGGATGAATTTGTTCGCTCTCTTTTGACGGCCTCGGATGGCTCGCTGTGGGTGGGCACGCGGCATGGACTGGCACAAATCAACGGCAGCCACGCATCCACGTATACGCAAGCAGACGGTCTGGCCAACGATTTTGTTGGAGCGCTAACACAGGATGACGATGGCAGTTTGTGGATTGGCACCCTGCACGGCCTTAGCCATTTTGCCCACGGCAAATTTATCAACTATACAAAAAGCGATGGGCTCTCGAGCGACGTGATCACGGCGCTGATGCTAGACTCGCAGCACCATCTTTGGATCGGCACCAATGGAGAAGGACTCGACTTCCTCACCACCGATGACCCGCAGCACCGGATCCATTCGTTTTCCGCGAGCCTCGGCCTTCCCGATGTGATTGACAGCATCCTGGAAGATCGAAGTGGCGCACTTTGGATCAGTTCGAATACAGGAATTTTCCGCGTGCGTATTGCCGATTTGATGGACGTGGCTGCAGGTCGGAGCCATTCTCTTGCGATCACTTCCTACGGCACCGCGGATGGAATGAAGATTCGCGAGTGCAGCGGCATTGGCCATCCCTCCTCCTGGAAAGCGAAAGACGGAACGCTGTGGTTCTCCACTCTGAAGGGTGTCGCATGGATTGATCCTGCAAATCTGCAGCGGAACATTGTGGCCCCGCTGGTGGCGATCGAGCAGGTTTCCGTAGACGAAAAGAATCTGCCGCTGAAGGAGAAGGCGAAAATTGATCCAGGGCATTCGCGATTCGCATTTCATTATGCGGGGCTCAGTTATGTGGCTCCGCAGAAAGTGCATTACAAATACCGGCTCACTGGATTCGATCGCACGTGGATCAACGCAGGCACTCGACGCGTTGCCTACTACACCAACATCCCTCCTGGGAAATATCGCTTCCAGGTGTTGGCAGCCAATAATGACGGGGTCTGGAGCGCCGCGCCCGCAACCTTCAGTTTCCAGTTGCAACCATATTTCACGCAGACATATTGGTTCTACCTGATTTGCGCAGTTCTGATTCTTTTCTTCATTTGGTTGATGTATCGCTGGCGGGTCCATCAAGTCGAATCGCGTTTTCGCGCTGTGCTCGCAGAACGCACCCGCATCGCCCGCGAGATTCACGATACGCTGGCACAAGGCTTTGTCGGGATTTCGGTTCAGCTGGAACTCGCCGCCCAGATGCTGTCCACTTCGCCGCAGGCTGTCCGCGAACAACTGAACCAGACTCGTAAGCTGGTTCGAGACAGTCTGGCGGAAGCGCGAAGCTCCATCTGGAACCTGCGCTCGAATGAGCCGGGTCGCGTCGATTTTGCTTCGAGATTCTCCAACGCGATTCGCGCCCGCACTGCAGGCAAGCCAATCGAAACCAATATTCAATTCACCGGTACCTACCGATCGCTGCCGGCAAATGTCGAATCCGAGTTGCTGAAAATTGCGCTGGAAGCGGTCGCCAATGTTCTGCAGCACGCCGACGCTACTCGTGTAGACATCAACGTGCAGTATGAGCTGAAGCGGCTCACCATGCAGATCGAAGACAACGGCGTGGGCATTTCGAGCGACGCAGCCGAGGCGACACCGGCAGGGCATTTTGGAGTGATCGGAATGCGGGAACGGACCCACGCGATCGGAGGAACTTTCACAATGAACAGCGTACCGGGAGCGGGAACGAAAGTCTCCGTCGAGCTGCCGCTCAATTAGCATAGGGAAAGCGCAACCGGGGGCCGAACCCATGGACGACGCCTTGAGAAAATGTGAAGCCAATGCCTGACTCAATCAAGATCATGGTGGTAGAAGACCATCACGTGGTGCGGCAAGGCCTGGTCGCATTACTCAACGGCGTGCCGGGAATGCAGGTGGTGGCCGAAACGGCCGACGGCGCAATGGCGCTGGCTCTTTTTCGAAAGCATGGACCGGATGTTGTGCTGATGGACCTGCGCTTGCCCGGCATGAGCGGAGTTGAGGCGATCACCCACATCCGCAGCCAGTTTCCTCAAGCGCGCATCATCGTTCTGACAACCTATGACGGAGATGAGGATATTCATCGAGCGCTGGACGCAGGCGCACGCGGCTACCTGCTGAAAGGAATGTCCGGCGACGAGCTGATGGATGCGATTCGCGCGGTCCACTCCGGTCGATCCAGAATTCCCGCACAAGTGGCGGAACGACTGGCGGAGCGGATGGTGAGGCCGGCGCTCACCGATCGAGAGTTGGGCGTTCTTCGCGAAATTGTCTCCGGTAAGTCGAACAAGGAAATTGGCAAGGAACTAAAAATTTCCGAAGCGACAGTAAAAACGCACATCAACAGCATCCTTGGAAAGTTAGGCGTAACGGATCGAACACAGGCCGTCACCGCCGCAATCCAACGCGGTATCGTTCACTTTTAGACAACGCTTCCGACCAGAGGAATTGAGCACTCGCATGACACGTAGAACATTTGCAATCCTTCTTGTACCCGTGGCGGCCTTGTTACTTACGCTGAACATTTCGGCAGCACAACAATGGCGCGTCGCCACGCAACAAGAGCTGAACTCCTGGATTCCGGCACGCGCGCCGGTGGTGAAAGAACAAATCGAAACCGAATCGCGCACGGAAACTGGAATCGTCGACAGCGCCGGAAAATACATTGCGGGCGCGGTGCTCATCACCTCCGGATACTCCGCTAACGGCAAGTATTCCATCTTTCTGGTGACGCAGGTTCCACTCAAGATCGGAACCGCTTCACTGGAGCCAGGGCAATATATGTTTGGCTGGCAGCGCGTAGACGACAGCTTAGAGGTGCTGTTTTACGAGGCCGCTTCCGGTCGATTTCTTGGCAAGGTGCTGGCCGTCCGCGATGACACGCATCGAAAAATAGAATCCTTCCAGATCCTTCCGCCGAGCGATCATTCCCTGATGCTGATCGGCCGCTTCGGTTTCCATTACGAACTCAAAAAATAAGCGCGTCGTCGTCGATTCCGTTCGCGGCGATGGGCGCAGACTCGCGCTAGGCGACCGTTACGGCGGCAACCTCATAGTCCGCGACGCTCGGAATGGTGAATTGCAAAACGTCACCCTGCAGATGAAACGGTACGGTTCGCCCGGCCTTCAACAGCTCGATAGATTTCACTCCAACTCCGTGCGGTAGTTGCATGTGGACAGTCTGCGGCCCAATCGGATAACTTTCCTGCAGCCAGCAATGCTGCGCGTTGGGATTCGTGTAGTTCAGCACGTGGATGGCGTACCCTGGCGTCGTCTCCCATGCAAGCGCTTCGATGAATCCCTCTCCTTGAACGGCAATGACCCGCTGATCGGTAGTGATCCATCGAATGGTATTGAGCAGCAGCCGCAACAGATCGCCGTGACCGGTGAGCCAGTAAGTGCGCTCGATGTCTCCAGGAAAATAGGCGATGCGGCTGGAGCCAACTTCACGCAGAACGACGGCCGGCTCGTCGGTGTGTGAAACCGGCGGGTAGGCCAGCTCCGGCGGATAACTGACGAAGCCGGGAACTACGGTGAGCAACGGATTCGGCACGGGCGCAAGCGGGATGCGATTCTGCGCGCCGGGAAGCCAGTTGGTGTTGTTGAATCCGTGCAGCAGCGGGTGCTCGCTGGTCGCATTCGGACTTTCAATGCGCGCATAATACGCGTTGCCATTGGTGCCGACAACATCACCAGCCTTATGAATGCCGAGCAGGTCAGCTAGTCCGAAATCGGCGCGCGGGGTGAGATTTTCATCGTAGAGCGAGGTCTCGAAGCTGGCCATAATGGATCCGCCGGAGTGAACATAGTCGCGAATCTGCTGACATTGCTGATCGCTCAACATCGCAATGTTCGGCAATATCAAGGCACGATATTTGCTGAGGCGATCGGGATCGAGGCGGTCTTCATGGACAAAGTCAAACGCGAAACGCCCCTGAAGGAGTGCGTCGTAGAGGCCCTGCGTCGTCTCATGCATGTATGCGTGCGAGTGGGCAGCCGCTGGACCGGGATAGAGCAGTTGCGTGCTCTGCCCCATGACCACGCCGATATTGGCAATCGATCGGCGAGTAGTCAGAGCTGCATCGTGCTGCGCAGTCCAGCGAAAGTAGTCGGCGCCCACGGCCTGCCAGCGGCGATCCTCTCCCAGGCCGTCCTCTGAACCAACAAAGTGATAGTACGGAACCATGCCGCCCGCGAGGGTTTCATTCAGCCACATGGTAGCTTCGGCTGGAGTTTTCGAACCATTGCGCCATGTAACAGCGCCGGTGGAGTAAGCACCCGTGACGTTGGCGGCAAATTTTCCGTCGAGCACTGCATTGCAGGCGCGCCCCTGCAGGGTGCATCCCCAAACAGCCGCGTCGTTGTAGGTGCGGCCCTGGTTGTCGGCCTGAAACCACACAGCAAGCTTGCCGAGTCGATCCATATTGGGACCGCAGCGAACATTACCGCCGAGATTAGCGAAGAAGAAACTATCCGGCTTTTTCTCTTTCGCAATGGCGTCATACTTTTGCCAGAGCTGAAATACGCGATCGTTAAATACCGCCCAGTAGGCGGGCGTGTTCGCGGGCGGCAGCTTGCTGCAGATGGCGCAGTGGCAATCCGGCAGTTCGCCGATCGGCGGCCAGCCATTGGTATAGAAACAGTCCACATCGTAGAGCGAGTTCACTTCGCGCATAATGGCCGGAATGTAGTCATCCATATAGCTGGTGAACATGCAGGTTTGAAACAGGCGCGGATCCTGACCGCTGAACTGCACTGAACCATCTTTATGTCGCATGGCCCACTCCGGGTGAGCGGCAAGTGCATCGCCCCAATTGAGGTCAGGGCTCATGCGGGCAACCACGCGCATGTTGCGCTTCTTGGCGGCGGTGACGCACTCGCCGAAAAAGTCTCGACCGTGCAAATATTTTCCGTGGCGATGAAACGGGACCTTCGAGGGATAGAAGGCAAGAATCCCAGTGACGCTGACGAAAACGATGTCGGCATCGACGGAATGCCAATAGTCCGCCCACTCTTCGATATTCATCACGGCGGGATCATGCTCGGTCATGTTGCTCTGGCCTACACGGCGAATCCTTTGTTGCCATGGCAGCGCGGCGCGGTCCACAGGAGCGAGGCGCGCGGGCAGCGGGACAAGGTTAGCCGAGGCATCGCTCGCGACTGCGGCGCCGGCGTTTTCTTCCGCGAAGGTCGAGCCGGGATTGAGGGCATGAAGTGCGGTCAGCGGAAGAGCGGCGGCACTGGTTTTCAGAAAGGTGCGGCGGTTGAACACTGGAACTCCCATCGAATTGCCTGCGATGAAAGTGTAACTGCGAGGAAATGAATTGGGCCACTTATCGGCGCATAACTCACCCATTCAGCCGAGCTTGACTGCGGATGCGATGAGCTCCCTAGCGCTGGGACGCGGGTTGGTCTGTTTTTCTTTCCATAATGGCCATGCCTCCCAGCCGTTTCAAAACTCGATAGTGCGATTCAAGGTAGGGTTCCATCAGCAGTCCCTCCGGGGGCTCAAAACCTTTTGCGGTAAACAGATCGACTGCGTCCTTTTGAAAGGCCGTGTCCCAAACCACATACCGCACTTTGCGTTGTTCCAGGGTTTGGATCGCATCCTGAAACTGGGATGTGGTGTTGTAGTTGTACATCAGAAGGCTGTAACGCGAAGGGTTCGCCGTGGCAGACAGGAAATAATACATTGGGCAATACGGATATGTGAAAATCTCTGTTCCGGCGGGAACATTGGAATCTAGAAATCCTACAACTGGATCCGGCTTGAACGTGGCGACAGTTCCCACGCGGGTTGAAATCGTGCGCGCGGAAAGAGTGAAAAACAGATTGGCAACGGCCAATGTCGTCGCACTCACCGCCAGTAACTGCAGCGCCACATCCGCGATCCGCATACGATACTGCCCGAGAAAATATACGCAAAGAATGATCAGTACGGGCGAACCGGCGGTGAGATGAGAGATGTCCCGCCGGTGAATTTCAGACAGCCATAACGCTCCGCCGCACAGCCAGTACAGCAGGATGGTCGGCCTCAGATTGTCTTTGCCATGCGGAAGGCCAAGGAGCAAGGCCGCCGCGGGGAGTGTGGCGATCAGGAGAAATGGCGTAAAGAGTATCGCCGCCAATGGTATTAGCCAACGCACTCCGTGGAAAGCGGCGATCCAATGTGACCAATACTGCAGAAGGCCTCGAGCATACGGTATTGCATTTACCGCGCCGTAGTTTTGGTACGGCCATATTAGGTTCACATACAACAGGTCGCGAAGAGCGCCCCGGTTCCAGAAATACAGCAGGACAACCCCAATCGTGGAGCCATAGCCCGCAATTAAGATCGCTAGATGGGAAAAAGAGGCGCCCCGGCGGCGTTGCTCCATCCAAAGCCAGAGCACCATGGCAAACAACACCAGCAGTCCCTTGGGTTGTAAAACCAGCGTGGTGCCAGCTGCGAAAGCTCCAGCCGCCGCCAGAAGAAGATTTCTGCTGACATCTTGCCACCTGGCGATACAAGCAATGGACAATAGTGCGAAGAAATTGCTGTCCACATGATGGTTCACAATGGGCCAGATGGTACTGAAGTAGACAGCCACCAGGATGACAGCAGGAAGAACCTGATAACGGCTGCAGATCCTGCGCGACAAGAAGTACATCAACATCAAAGTACCGAGCGAGGTCACGAACAGGCAGACTCGAGCAGCGAAAAAGCTCACGCCGAACAGTTTGAAAAACAGTGCGAGCCAATAGAAAGTGCCGGGACCCATGACTTCAAAGAAGTCGCGCGCGAAGACTTGCCCATGAATAATTCTCACAGCACCGTAGACAAGAGTTCCCTCGTCCGTCCCCGACAATAGAATCCGCATAAAAGGCAGCAAATAGATTGCCGCGCAGACAGTAACGAGAAGCGTATTCAGGTAGGTTTGATAGATCGAAGATTTCTCGCTCGATGGAGAAAGAAACGGGGCGCTTACCGCTGGCAAAGATTCGCGATCTTCAGCGGCCGCGTGAGATCGTTTCTGGTGATCTACACCTACGGTTGCATCCTGCATCAGGGGTTGCATCGAGTGGCTATGCCCGAATGCTGGCAACGGGTTGATACGCCGGAGAAACCACAGCGGTCGAAGCAGCCGGCTCGAAATGATCCACCACAAACGGAAGCAGCGGAGAAGCCGAATCGGCGAGAATTATGGCGCGCGGCTGAATCATTTGAGCCTGAGCAATATTGTGCAGTTCCGTCACAACGTAGAGCGGCCTCTGCTTCGCTTCCTCATAATTTCTACCGACGTAATCTCCAATCGCACCAAGCGCCAACAAGATCATTCCGGAAAAAACGCATTGCAGCGCAACCACCGACGCCCAACCGGGCACCAATGTGTTGGTCGACAATGCCAGATACACCACTCGCAGCAGGTAGATGAATCCAGCGCCGCTCAGCGCGCATCCAGCCGCGATGCTGATGCGCAGCGGAAATGCGGAAAACGAAGTCACTGCGGTCCAGGCGAAACGCAACATCTTCAGCAACGGATAATGAGTCGAGCCGGCAGCGCGGGGCTTGCGATCGAACGGAAGAATCGCTTCTCTGAGCCCCAGCCACGCCACCATGCCGCGCATATAACGATGTTGTTCCCGAAGAGAACGAATCGCCAGGACAGCCCTTCGGCTGAACAGACGAAAATCTCCTACGTTGGGAGTGAGTGGCTGGTCGGCCATGCGCGACAGAAATTTATAGAAGACCTTCGCCGTCCAGCGCTTGAACAAAGTCTCTCCTTCGCGCGTGTTGCGCTGCGGAGAAACGATGTCATACCCCTGGTCGAACAATGCCAGCATTCGCGGAAGCACTTCAGGAGGATCCTGCAGATCCGCATCCATCACCACCACAGCGTCGCCATTGGCAAAGTCCAGGCCAGCGGTGACTGCAGTCTGATGTCCAAAGTTGCGACTGAAGCGGAGCAGTTTGACACGCTGATCCCGCAGCACCTCACGCGCCAGGAGACTCGGTGTGGCGTCCTGACTGCCGTCATCGACAAAGATCACTTCCCAGTTCTTTCCCTGAAGAATCTGGCGGAGACGATCCAGCAATAGCGGCACGGATTGCGCTTCATTCAGAACCGGAATGACGATGGAAAGCAGCATGAAGTTGTTCCCCGAAATATTGGCACAGCAAGATCCAAAGCATTTTCAAAGCTTCAATAGTGCGAGGCTGGACCGCCTCACTCTCATCGCAAAATGCGTGAAAGATGGACACCGGCATCACACGAAATGATGAAAATGCTCCAGCAACGTTATGCCCGCAGAGCCGCTCTTCAGCGTCGCGGAGACACACCCGTAGCTGCCGCTGTTTTAACCATGCATCAACGGCCAGCTGGTATGCGGGCCGTTGTGCCTGGGAACATCACCTTCGGCTGTCAGCCGCGCTCTATAGAAACCCGCCGAAGCCGCCGCCGGTGCCACCGCCGGTGCCACCACCGCCGCCGGTGTAGGTGGTCAGCGTGGTACCGATTTTTGTGAAGGCAGTATTGATGTCAGTGGCCAGCGTCGACATGCCCGCGGTGGCCGCAAACGCGATCAAGGCGACCAGCAACGCATACTCGATCAGATCTTGACCGCGATTATCTTTTAACAAGTACAACTGCACGTACAGTTTTGCCAATAAGTTTTTCATTTGGAACTTCCCATGAGTCCTCGCCTACTCATGCCCTTTCGTTTGATTTTGACCCAGTTGCACTGGGCCTGGTACCCCTCGATGCTTCTCACTCGTGGATCACAAATCGACAAGCTGCAAGGTTGAGCCCCACAGCATGTCTGAACAGGTCAGTCCGACAAAGATGCCGTCGATCCGCACCCTTGCCAGAAAACCCGATCGGGGGGAAGAGCGGCGACCTGCATCTGGCCCTGGGTACCGCTCCCAGAACGTCAGAGCTGCACTTTCATTTGCCGCTCACCTTCGTGTTATGCGGTGTACGTAGTCAGCGTGGTTCCGATCTTCACGAACGCAGCGTTGATGTCGGTGGACAGAGTCTTCATCCCCGCTGTTGCCGCAAAGGCAACCAACGCAACCAGTAGCGCATACTCAATCAGGTCCTGGCCGCGCTCATCGCGCAGCAGGTACAAATGCACGTACAACTTGGCACATACGTCTTTCATGTTGAATTTCGTTTTCATTTTGTATACCCGTGTCCCCTTCAATCGATTTCGACCCTTTTGCAACGGAGTTTTTCCCGTAAGCACTTCTCGTTCAGCTCTCTTGCAAATCACAACGTCCAGCGTGCGGCCTACAGCGTGTTGTACAGGTCGAGTTCGGCAGCGGTGGCAACGAATGACACACGCTCGTGACGCAACCCGGCAGATTAGAAAGGAAGAGCTCGCCGGTAAAGCCGACCCGGGCGAAATGCTCTCCGTCGGAAAACGCCGTCGCTGTTGAGAATCAGGCAGTGTAGGTAGTCAGCGTGGTTCCGATCTTCACGAACGCAGCGTTGATGTCGGTAGCCAGCGTCGTCATGCCCGCGGTTGCTGCGAAGGCGATTAACGCAACCAGCAGCGCATACTCGATCAGATCCTGGCCGCCGTCTTGCTTCAGTGATTCCTTCAGCAGGTCCAGCTTTACCGAAAGCTTGATAAGTAAATCTTTCATGTGACGTATTCCCCCATTCCGTTGGATTGATGCCCCAGCCGAGGCTGGCAGTACCACCTCATATTGCAAACGGAGAACCAATCCAAAAAAACACACAACCATTGATAATGATGGGCTTAGAAACTCGGCGGTCGCGGGCGGCGTGAACGCCTGTTTACATCTCCGCGCCACACAGAAACGCCGCGTATACATGCGTGCTATAAGAGCCCTGAAGGAACGGCAATATCCGCGGCTGGTTCAGCCGCTCGCGCCCAAAATCGACGGGAATGATCCGTCGCGGCTCGCTTCGCAACCGGCCATGGCCTGCCGGGAAAACCGCAGTACAACCCGGTTTCAAACACAGTTAAGTGAAGGATTTCGCAGCCCAGCCGGCCGCCAGGGCCTTCGTGCCCGGCTTAGAATGCCCGGCTGCCGGAAACGCGGCGCACCCGTATCACCCTTGCTTTTCAGATCTCCCATTCAAAGTGAGAACCCGCGTGGATCGACCGCCAAGTGGCACGCAGTTTGCACCATTGAAGATCGAGATCTGCTGTGGATACCCTCGAAAGCATTCCTTCGCATACCACCGCCGCCGAAGACGCGATTCGCGCGCCCGAACCTGTTGCTGCGTCTGCCCCTTGGCGCCCGCTCACCCGCCTGGGATTTCGCATCGCGTTCATTTACTTCATCGGCTTCATTCTTTTGTACGGAAACGGCAGCATTTTCATTAACGGCTTCATCTTCGGCAGCTGGATCACCAACCTCATCAAGTGGCCCATAGACCACGTCGCGATCTGGTCTGGACGCCACATCTTCCATCTCGCCAACGTTCCCGCTAACTGGCATGTAACTCACGTTGGCGACCGGATGATCAACTGGGTGCTGGACAGGATAGCCATCGCCGGTGCGCTGATCGGCGGCCTGGCGTGGACCGGGATTGCCTGGCTGCGCGGCAGCCGCCGCACGGAGTACAACACGCTGCTGGCGTGGCTCCGCTTCCTGCTGCGCCTCTCGGTCGGGTTTTTCATGATCGGCTACGGAATGGTCAAGGTTTTCCCCTTGCAGATGGCGCCCATTTCCGTTGCTGTACTCAACCAACCCGCAGGGCAGATGACGCCCGAAATTCTTCTCTGGTCGGCCATCGGTCTGTACCCGCTCTATCAGTCCATCTGCGGCATGGCGGAGGTATTTGCGGGCAGCCTTGTGCTCTTCCGCCGCACAGCGCTGGCAGGCGCGCTGATGTCAGTTTTCTTGATGAGCAACGTCGTGCTCTATAACCTTTTTTTCGGGGTATCGGTAAAGTTGTTCGCTATCAACCTCCTGCTGGCTGCGGTCTTCATCGTCCTACCGGACTTGAAGCCGCTACTCAACTTCTTCTGGCGGCATGAGCCCGCCGTGCAAACCGGCATCTGGACTCCGCCCGCCACAAGCCGCGGCCTCCGTCTCTACATCCGGGCGTTGGAGGTCATCTTTATTGCCGCGTTGTTCACCATCGATCCGTTGGTAGACAGCGCTATGTGGTACCACCGGCGGGTCGTTGCCCGTATCGAGTCGCCACTGCTGGGCGGGTGGCAGGTTGACTCCACGCATCCCGCCACAGGAGCTTTCATCACTCCCACGGGTCCAGCGACGGAACTCTATGTCGACACGGTCGAGCGCGGAATGAGACGGTCCCAGGACGGCACCCTCTGGTACGCGATCCTGACGGTGAATTCCGCCGCCCATACCCTTCTCATCAAACCATTCTTCGACAGGCCCCCGGTCAGCTACGACTGGCGGATGCCCGACGTGAACCATTTGATCCTGACCGCCGAGACGCCCAAAGGCGCCACGCCAGACTCGAAAGCGACGCAGAATGCCAAACCCAGGCCGGTGCTCCATCCCGATGTCGTGACTCTCACTCGAATTCCTCTGCCGACCCACTATCGATTACTCGACCGCAGTTTCCACTTTGTCAGCCACGGAGCAACCGAGCGGTAGGGAAACGCCAGCCTTGAAGCAAGCCGGCTCCTTTCCTGAGATAGCGGCGGCAGCACTTGCACCCTGGTTCACTCCTGCGGTAGATTGCCGCTGCTATTTGACTGGGAGGGAGAAAACTCAAGCTGGTCGCCGACCTGGGTCTTCGATGCGAACGCTGCGCCGGAAGCCAGCTCGATGACGGAATGCGCGGTAAGACAAGCCGACATTCGCCATGGCGGCACACCGCTCCTCACCTTGCGCACTCGCAGTTTGCGATCCACATAGACAAGGTCGATCGCGAACCGCATGCCGAAAGTGTGGACCGACTCACAGGGCACGATCCACAAGCCTTCTTCCGGCCCAAGCCCGCTGCGCCCCAGCAGGCCCTTCCTGCGTTTGGCTCCGCGATCCGCCACCTCGACCCGCTCCGCAAGCACGGTCTGACGGGTTAGATTCAAAACCCGCCAGCGCGCATCCGGCTCTCGATGGCCGCCGTCAGACTCTCCAAGGATGCGGCTGGCTAGGTTCACGTTGTTCGCTTTGATCGTTCCACCTTAATTGAAGATCGCTCCCACGGTATCGTTTGTGGTCAACGTAACCGTGCAACTGTTGGGTCCAGCTGCGGTAATCGTTCCGATGTTTACGCAGTTGGAGGACCATCCGCCGAATGCAGCCCCAGTGGCAGGCGCTGTCAAAGTTACGGTGGTGCCTACGGGATACGTTGCAACACAGACGGAGGCACCTGCTCCGGCAGCTGGGCCGCAATTGATCACATTCGGCGTTCCCGTAGCAGAGGGAGCCGTGACCAGCCAGTTGGTTGTATTCAAGCCCTCGTTATAGACAGTCAAGGTTGCCAACAACGACGGCGTCTCCGAACCTGGATAGCATGAACCCGGGGTCGACGGAGGGTCGGGAAGAACCAGCGGACAGTTGAAGGTTGCCTGGGCCGTTAATATAGATCCATCGCTGCCTGTTGCTTCGGCAACAATATTGGCACTCCCGCTTCCATAGGCAGTGACGATCCCGGCTGTGGCTCCCATATTTCCGGCGCTGTTCGTGTTGACCGGGAAGACGCTTGGAAAGGAAGAAATCCAGGTCAGCGTGGGTGAGTTTGTCAGATCCCTGACGGTTGGTGCGGTCGAAAACGTTCCGATGGCCAGGAATTGTCCGGTGTCCTGCAAGTTGCCAACCGTAATCGAGCTGGGAATAATCGTGAGCGAAACCAGCACTCCGCCGCCAACTGCGCCTTGTCCTGTGCCTGTAACTACGAGAGTCGCGCTGGAGCTGACGGGACCATTGAATGCGGTTGCATTGGCTGTAATGACTGTTGTGCCCGCACTGACACCTGTGGCGACGCCGGAAGAACTCACGGTCGCGACAGCAGGAACGCTGGAGGTCCAGGTCACCGTACCGGTGATATTCTCTGTCGACGAGTGGCTCGAATTTCCATATGTCCCGATGGCTGTAAATTGCGCAGTCTGTCCGACTGTCAGCGACTGGCTCGTCGGCGAAACCTGAACGGAATTCAATCCTGAGCTGCCGCATCCGGCAAGGAACAGAACCAGACAGCTGAACGCAATCGCTCTGAAATGACGACAATCTAACATGTATGCCTCCCTACGATTTCCAACCTGGCGCTGCGTATCCGCAGTCCCCGTCAGGAAATTTCTTTGCAAATTTGCATGCCCAAGCGCCCTCGAAAGCACTTGCACTCACACACGACGCCTTACTGCGGCATCGCGCCTCCGCTGGAACCTCCGCCGCCACCCGACATTCCTGACCCGGTTTGGATGATCAGCGGCTTCTCCGGCTTCATACTGTCCATCAGCTGCTCGATGGGAACTTTTGGCGGCGAAGCCGGCAACGGTTTCGCGCCGGTTACATCCGCGCCTGGAGTTGTCATCGGTATCTTGGAATTCGGCGGCAGAAATTTCTCCGGATAATTCAACTCCGGTAAAGGTGTGCCGGCAGGGATTGGAGCAACGATTTCCGGCGTCACAATCACGATCAGCTCGGTGTTGGTGTAAGACTTCGAGATCGACTGAAACAACTTGCCGAGGATCGGAATGTCTCCGATGAACGGAACCTTCTCCAAATTCTGGGTCTCGCGATTGTCGAGCAACCCTCCAATGGCGAGGCTCTGTCCCTGGGCCATTTCGACCTCGGTATTCATCTTGCGAACATCGAGTGACGGGATGGTGAACCCCGAGATCTGCACGCCGTTGCTGAAGTCGAGAGAACTCACCTCCGGCGCAACCTGCAGACGAATCGTGTTGCGCGGAGTAATCGTCGGGATAAAGTTCAGACGCACGCCAAACTCCTGGAACTGGATCGTGACCGCGCCTACGCCTCCCCCGGTGACTCCATTCACAACCGGATAGGGATATTCGCCGCCGGCGAGGAAACTCGCCTGCTTGCCATCCGCGGCCAATAGATTGGGTTCGGCCAGAACCTGGATCACGCCGTCATTTTGCAGCGCCTGAATCGTCGCTCCTAAACCGAGATCCCTGCTGAATATGGCGAGGTTCAGGGCATTCGAAATGGTCGCTATCGCGGGTCCAGCCGATGGAGTGGAAACCGTAGGCGCCGGAAATTGTCCAGTGGAGACGGTGCCGAACAGATTCGCCGCACCAACACTGAAAATGTTCAGGCCGAGTTGCCTCAGCTTGGTTCGGTCGACACTGGCAAAGCGGACCTTCAAAAGAATCTGCGGTTGCGCAGGAGGAACGTCGACGTACAAAAGATTGACAACCTTGCCTGCCGTGGATGCAATCTGCACGGCTCGCTGAGAGCTATTCAGGTCCTTGGCGGTGCCGCGCAGAAAAATCAGTCCTCCTTCGGAGCTGACCTGCAAATGTTGTCCAGGAAGTTCCAAACGCAGTTCGCGCTCAACCCCGTGCATGGTGTCTTGTTCCACATAGGAACTCGGACGAACCATCACTTTGAAGAATTGCCGGCCGCCTCCCGACTCCCACACGATCAGGCTGGTCACCCCTGGAGCTTTGCCGTTGACCATCACTTCGGTCGGACTGGTCGCAGTTGCTTCGGCGATATCGCCCATACCAATCGCCACGCGCACGATCGGCTGGGTCGTGTCGACCAGCACCGACTGTCCCACTGTGACAAATAAGTCGTTGGCGGTGTCCACACCTGTGGTGCCGGTCGGTTGTTGAGGAGAACCTGGCGTCTGTGCGCGGAGAACTGGCGCTCCACCCATCACAGAAAGCAATGCACAACAGCAAATTGTTGCAACTGCGACTTTGGCTCTCACTTTTTATCCTCGTGCGAGGCAAATTTAGCTTCAGTTTTTTTCGATCCATTGAATACTTCAACCAGATACACGCGAGCTGGCGAGACCACCCTTGGAGCTGGCCGGCCTGTATGCGGGATCGGCTGCACGTTCGGCGCTCCGTAAAGATGGGCCAGGCCGGTTCCAGAGACGTCCACCAGCTTTGTGTCCAGAGGGTTTCGTAAAACCAGCTGGATCCTTGTTTGGCTGTTGGCCAGACTCAATGCCTCCGCCTGTTGCGGCGTCACCAGCAAAGTAACCACCTGGACCTGTCGCGGTTTCCCTTCGGCGTCTCGTTGAATATCTGTCCCTGCGGAAAGAACCTGAATGTTCTGCAGCAGCGTTCGCACCTGCGATCCTTGCGGGCTCGAGTTGTTTGTTCCGGGAGGATCACCGGAGATCAACACATCGACGCGCATTCCCGGTGTCGCGAATCCAGCGATGCCTACAACCTCATCCACCTTCACCGCGCACGCCCTCATTCCATCTGGAATGATGGCCGCCAATCCGCCGCCGGAGCCTTTCGGCGCCAGCCGACTCTCCAAAATAGGTTCGCCGGAATATATGTCGGCGATTACGCCTCTGCCGATAACGTCCGCAGGCTTCAACACGACGCCTTGGGGCAGCGGGCCGGCAATATCGATGGTGGTTAGGTCGGCATTGCGCAGAACACTTCCCAGCTTGATATCGCCTGCCGCGGCGACGACCGACGTGACCCTGTGTTGGGCCGATCCCAGTCGATTTCCGATGATGCGGAAGACCAGATAGCTGCATGCCACGGCCACAACAAATGCGATCAGGAGAATACCCGTTAATCTTCGACTCATTCAGGCACCTGTTCGAACTGGCTTTACAGTCAGTCCTATTTCCGTACAGCTGATGGCAATTGCTGTGCCAAAGACAGGAGAGTCGCCAAATGAGAGGTTTAGCCAACCAGCGGGAAAACGAGTGTGAACACGTGTATACCACTCGGCATGGCTGGTGTAGCCACGCAGACACGCCCGGCCAAGGGGGTCTCAAATTTGCAGGAACTTACCCGTATAACGGTTGGCCAGAGAATTGCTGCATTGATGTTGAACCGTGGAAGCAGCGATCCCTGAAGTGTCACCGCGGAACGCTGCCGGAGGCATGCGCCTGTCTGTCATAAACACCAGAAGGCGCTGCCTGAAGAGGAGTTGGCATCGAATTGAGCTCTTCGCAAATCAATACGATTTTCTCAATGCCGCCGCGGTCGCGCACGCGTCCGGGCTTCTTTATGGTCTCCATGCTGGCGCATGGATTGATCCTCGGCTTCGCGATTTTCGCGATCGACAACGCTCCTCGAATCGACGACCAATTCACGCGGCGATATACAACGAAGCTGGTAAAACTGCAAGGCGTAGAACCTCGACTGCACTGGTCGCCCTCAGGAGGCGCGGGGCATTCGACTCCGCAACCGCAGATGCACGCAGCCCACTCCGGAGGACAGCGAGCCGCCGCTGCCGCTCCAAAATTCCTCGCGTATAAATCTTCCGCACCGGTTACGCTGGTGCAGCCGGATATCGCGCAGGTTCCTTTGCCGCAGCTGAAGACTGCAGTTCCAGTGGTGGTCATGTGGACTCCGCCGGAAAAACCGGTCGACAAGATTGTTCCTCGTCCGCCCCAACCAAAAGTCATGGCCAATGTACGGCCATCGCTGGCCATGCCGAACCATGAAATTCAGGTCTCCAGTTTGGAACTCTCCTCTACATCATTTGTCTCAGCGTCCATTCCAATTCAGGCGAGCACGACCTCGCCAATTGTTGTTCCAGGAGTGCAGGTGCCACGGGTTCCGGCGACCGCATCGCGATCGTCGGCGCAACCGACTCCAGCGACAGTATTATCTGTCTCTGATGTGATTCCCACGCAAGGAGTCGTTGCGTTGCCTCCGGCAAATCAGACCGCAGCCGCCACTGGCGCGGATTCATTCATGCCCGGTCGTCCGGACAGCAGCTCCGAAACAGGCAATGGAACCAATCCCGGCAAGCAGGATGGAACCGGGACGGGCGCGGTCTCCGGCGATCAATCCGGAGACGGAGATCAGTCCGCTGCCGGCAGCGGACCTGCAGGTGGAAATGGAAACGCGACAGGCTCCAGCTCAGGATCGGACGCCGGTGTTTCCTCCGGAGACGGCCCATCTGTCGCCCGCATTACTCGCCCCAGGGACGGTCACTTCAGCGTGGTGGTGGTGGGAGATGCGGTAGCGGACGACTACCCTGAGGCGGTGGGCATCTGGGCTGACAGGCTTGCGTACACCGTGTATCTCCACGTAGGAGAAGAAAGAAACTGGATTTTGCAGTATTGCTTGCCGCGCATACATCAGGCGTCAGCCAGCTCCAATCGGCCCGATGCACCGTGGCCCTACGTCATCGTGGCGCCCCATCTCGCCCCTGGCGACGCCGATAGCGATGCCCTGCTGGTGCACGGTTTCATCGATACCGATGGAAGATTCGAGAAGCTCGCCGTCGTTTATCCGGTACAGTTCCCGCAAGCGCAGTTCGTTCTCAGCGCGCTCCAGCAATGGCAGTTCCGGCCAGCCGCACAGGACGGTAAATCGACGCCAGTCGAGGTACTGCTGATTATTCCCGAAGAAACTGAATAGGCCTGTTGCTTTAGCGGATGATTGGCACTGGCGCTGTTATTGCGAAATCACCATCGACGATGTGCTGCTCATGGCAATCACACTGCTGCTGACAAATGGAATGGACAGCGGAAAGTTATAGTTCACCGTCACCGTCGCCAGATTGCCCGGATTGTTGCACGCAGCCGATGGAGTACAAGTTCCGCCCGCGGGGTAAGGCGCGTAGGTCGTGGTCACGGTCATATTCGAAGGATTGATTCCCGGAAAACCAAGATTTTCTACGTAGGTCTGAATCTGATCGGTGGTGGCCGTGCAGGAAACACCCCCGTTCAAACAGGCCGATCCGTGAACGATGGCGTAACGGCTCCCTTCGCGCGCGGCGTCAGAGATGAAGTGATACGTATACAGCGCGAAACACGCCTCAATCAGACCGAACATGATGGCTAGCAAAATCAGCATGCTGAACGCCATCTCAACGATCGAGGCGCCTTGCTCTCTCGCAAAACCGGAACGCGCTCGGTGACTGCTTTGCTGAATCCTCGCAAGCAGTGCAGGCAGGAATGTCGATTGCGGCCGCATCACTGTTGCACCCTCATGATCGACTGGCCAGTCAAGGTGAACGTCGTCGGAAGCCCTGGATAGTGGAACAAGGGATCGATCGTCCCCGATGTATTGACCTGGACGTATTCGATAATCCGGGCCGGGCTGGGACAAGACGTCAGAGCCGTCGAGCAGGTGATGGTTCCTCCAGTGGAGCAGGTGCAGGAATCGGCTGCCGTCGCGGTTACTCCAGCAACATTCAGCGCGTCCTGTGTCGCCGCAAGCTGAATGTTCGCAAAATCCGATGCGGTGATATGACTCTGGGATCCATACGATGCCCCGGCGCGAGCAGCGTTGCTGACTTCGATCGCAGCGTACGCCAGGCGGCCAAATTCCGCAGCTCCAACCAGCAGCAGGATGAAAATGGGAAACACCAGAGCCAGCTCCACAAGCGCTTGTCCCAGCTCGCCCCGCTTTTCCAGAGAGCCAGGGGTCACCCTTCTGCGACCCCTCATTCGATCGTTCTGCACTTTGTTCGCAAGGTTCGTCATGGTTTACTCCACCAGCGCAACTTTCGTAAGCGGGGAGTTGCTGACCGTCTGGGAATAATTCGTGATGGTGAGGCTTGCAACCTGGTCGTTCAGCAGGTTCACGATCAGGTCAGTGGTGAGTTGCAGGGCGCCGGCGTTGCCGCTGCTGTTTTGCAGTGTCAACTCCGCATCGGGTGCATAGATGATCCCATCGATCAATCCGCTGGAATTGCCCAAATCCAGTACCATCGGGTTGGCGTTGGGTGCGGGTTCCATCACGGCGATTCCGTTGTAGTCGCCGGAAGTTGGAGCGACAAGATCCAGTACAGTGCCGGGGCTTTCCGATAGCGCGCCATTCGCGATATCCAGGGTTGTGCCGCCGGCACTCGAAGTCACGGTTCCAGAGAGAATCACGTTCCCCTCTAAAACATAGGTTCCAGCACCCAGCGTGACATTGGTCAGCGTCAACGAGCTGCCGGCCGGTGCACTGTAACAGCCGGCGGTTATCGTACCCGTAAGAGCGCCGGGCGGCGTAGTGCATCCCGCCGGGGTGGGCGCAGTCATCCCGCCAAACGGGTCGCTCACCTGAGCCATTCCTGGAACCGGAGCGGGAGTACTGGTTCCTCCCTGAGCGCTATAAGGTCCAGCTACGCCAACCGATCCGGCGGTAAGTGCGCCGGCGCCGTTGATCTGCAATGCAGCAGGATCGGTTGAATCCACAACCACCTCGCATCCCGATGTTGAGGATACGATGAAAGATCCCTGCACCACCATTGCGGCCGTACTCGTGGGATTTAAAACATAAACGCAACCGTTGCTGGTGCTGGCGGTGGCGACGGCTCTGGCCGTAACCAACTGGGAAGAAATGTTGAAGACGTTCATAAAAAATGTCGGCTGGATTTGCGAAACAATGGCTTCCACATAGCCGGCTTGGCCCTCATACGCGCCCTCCGTCGGCGGCGTATTGATGGCAACGGCGCCTCCATTGGTTCCGATGACCACGCCGTTTTGCGCTGCGGCAGCCTGCCCCGCCGCCGTCGAATCTGCATAATTCAGCTCCGCCGCGGCGGCAATGGCGGCGCTGTCAGCCGCAATCTGTAGATTTCTTTTGGCGCGCAGCAGCGTGCCGACGTCCGCCGCGAATCCTACAAACCCCAGCAGAACTGTCATGCTGAGCAGAGTAAGGATCATAGCCTGACCGCTTTCGTCCTTCAGTTTTGCAGCGAATCTCATACGCTCCGCCTTCCCGCGTTCAAACCGGCTTCACAAATTTCTTCAGAGACTTCTGGTTCGCTGCGGACGACTTTCGATCGTGTCCGTTCTGCGAAAAAGACTGTCCCTCCGCCAGGAACGCCATGCCGACGCCATCGCTTCCCCATCGGATGGTTTTGGCATGCACCGTAATCGAGCGGTCGGGATCTGAGTCGGCTCCGTCCTCTTGTTGCAGCCGCATCATCATCACCGTACCTGGGTACCAGCGTTGATCCGTCAACAAAAACATTCCGGTCAAACTGATCTCCCGGATGGGATGAGGGATCGGTGGACCGCCATCCCAGTAATACGCAACCAGACCTGGTACAGTGTGCCGCTCCGCCTTACGACGTTCCTTTCCGAACAAACTCCGCCAGATGCTCTTGCGTGGCTGCTCATCCTTCACATTCGACTCATGGACCTCGACTGCTCTGAAACTTCCGGAACTTCGTGCATCAATCGATCCTCAATCTCATCCGCCAGACAAATCACCAGTTGGTCGCCAGCCTGGGTTTGCGACGAGTAGATGGTGTGCGTCGGCAATTCCAGGACGCTTGCTGCCCGAATTCTGAGCGGCGCCACTTTAAACTTAGGGAAATGCTCCGATACATATAGGACTCGAAGATCTTCACCCAGATAAATCAGATCGAGAGGAAACAGCACCCCCCAGGTATGTACGCCACTGGAAGGGATCACCCAAAGTCCCTCGTCGGTCCTCATTTTGAGTCTGCCTATCAGTCCCTTAAGGCGCGTAAAAACCGTATCCGCCGGAGTGACCCCGAGGCTGAGGAAGCATTCGCGTGTCTGGTTGTATACGCAATAGGTCCGTCGTTCCATGTCATCCCCGGCCATGAGTTATTGACTGCAATGGCAAGTTGTATTCCATCTCGAGTTGGATAAAGCAGTCTCGAGCAGTCACGTAGAATTCGCCGTTTCCACAAAAGCTTCTGAACCGCTCCTGCGCTATAGGAGAGATGAGATTCTTCCTGCGAAGAGCGGCTCGCATCGAAGCAAATTGCTCCGGCACGCGCTGCGGCTTGCCGGAGCAGTTGCCTTGCTGAAAAATAGTTAGCGAACTCGCGTCCGGCGACGTTGAATTAACACGATCAGGATGAGAACACAAAAAACACCGGCCACGATTCGAATGATCTCTACGTTATCCACAAATTTCCCCCTTCTGTCATTGGCTGAAATACTTGGCGAAAGACTCGGTTATGATGATGATGGCTGGACCCAGGGTCACCAGAAAAAGCGCCGGAAAAATAAAAAACACCAGTGGAAATACCAGCTTGACGGTGGTCTTCGCCGCCTGCTCTTCTACCTTCTGACGACGCTGAGTTCTCAGAGTGTCAGAATGGATGCGCAAAGTTTTCGCAGCGCTGGTCCCGAACTGTTCTGACTGAACGAGCACCGATACCAGATTGCGCACGCTGTCGACGCCGGTACGATCGGCAAAATTCCTCCATGCGTCGGAGCGAGGACGTCCGGCACGCTGTTCCAGAACAACAACACCTAATTCATCGGTGATCGCGGGTTGGGCCAGACGAAGTTCTTCCGCGGTGCGCATCGTCGCCTGATCCAGGCTCTGGCCCGCCTCAATGCAAATGACTAACAGGTCCAGCACGTCCGGCAGGCCGCGGCGGATGGCCGCCTGGCGCTTGGCGATCTGATGTCCCAGCCAAAAATCAGGCGCCAGAAATCCAAGCCCCGCGGCCAGCAGATAGATGAAAAATGGGCTGTAGTGGACGACGCCGGTCACCGTAACCAGTAGGCACAGCACCAGCGGAATCACAACTTTTGCGCCATAAAAGTTCTTTAGCGCCGAATCTCTGCGATAACCTGCACGGATCAAGCGCTGTTGCGCCACCGAAACC
>DATJUD010000123.1:0-49219 GCA_035502695.1 Acidobacteriaceae bacterium | reverse complement strand
TGCGGCCGATGTAATAGGAAGTCGGCAAGTAATCGATGCCGCCGTAAGCCTTATTCATTTGATCGTCATACATCAGCACGGGATAATCGACACCCATCTTGGCCATGAAATCGCTGACCTCTTTCCTGGCCGCGGCCTCTGTGGAATCATCATCCTCAGAAATGCCAAGCACTGTAAATCCCTGGGAGGCATATTTCTTCTGCATTTCAATCAGCCACGGCATTTCCAGTTTGCAGGGTCCGCACCAGGTGGCCCAGAAATTCAGTAAGACGGCCTTCCCTTTGTAATCCGCAAGCGAAACGGTTTTGCCGTCAACGCTCGTTAAGGTGAACGACGGAGCGGGCTTTTCCCGAAAATCGGGCAAGCCCTGGGCGGATGGTGAATTCTCATCGGGGCTGGCAGTCGTCGCCGCAGTATTTCCGGAATCTGGCGAACTCTCGCCGAGAAACTTCTTTAGCTCCGGCGACGCGGTCTGAGCGGCCGGAGGCGTATTCATCGCTTTTCTCATCCGGTAGGCCATCAATCCAGACCAGATCATTGCGGTAACACCTGCGGCCAGAATCAGGACGACGATTGTACTGCGCTTCATTTCTACTCCTCGATCCCGCCAGGCAGAAGCTGCGGGATCCAACTCTTTATTGTATCGGGCGAGGCCGCCACGTATCCATCCCGGGGTACGACAAAGCGCTGGACGCGACATAAGCGCGGATTGTCCGCGCCTGTGACAATGGGCTGAGATCGATTTCGCAGCGTTATTCGCTGCGGTCGGGATGCAGAACCTGCCGCCTCAACTGAAAAGCATTCCCAGCAATCCCATTGCGAAGAGCACGAGCATGGCGATCCGCAGCCAGCGATAGGATCTGGATTGCGCATTGCCCGGTTCTGATCGGACTCCCACAACTTGAACGTCGGACATGTTTTCTGTTTCTGGGAACCACAAGAGCACTGCCGGAAACATCAGCAAACCGCCCAGCGGGATTAGCGGCCGCATCTCGACCATGTTGGAAGGACGCGAAAGCAGTTGCGCAGATGCGAACTTTGTTGTCACGGCAACTTTCGCCTGCGGTCGGGTCGAGATCGTTGTGGCATAGGCAGTGCCCGGAGACGATACGAGGATCGCGAGGATGACAATCAGCAGGATGAGGCATCTTTCACGCATAACAGCGCAGGAGGAATGATCTCGCAACGCGAATGACGGGCGTTTCCATGAACGTTGAGGAGCGAAATCAGATGGCTGTCCCAGGGCATGCATCGGTGCCAACTCCAATGGGGATTTGAAGTGCTTAGCATGATGTCCGAGGCTGGAGAAGTGACGCGGAATCGCCGGCCCAGGCAGAAAAAATAAGCAAGTTGTTCTGCGACGCTCGAGCGCGGCCTATCCTGACTTCTGTAAAGAAATAGCCGTCTGCGGAGGAGGGTCAAGCAAGAAGTTACAGTCGACGCCGCGCCGTGTCTAGAGTTTTCTTCGTCAATTTACGGAGAGAATTGGGTACATGTTACGAAGGGCTAAATACTTTCGTAATGTGGAAGTTCGGATGTATCCCGCGAAAGCGGCAGTTGGATTGCCGCGCGCCATGCTGCGGAATAGCTTCCGCGCCCCCGATGCAGTATCTTCTAACTCAGTTCCCTGCTGCCGAAACCGATGAAAGCACAGAAACAATCCGGACATACATCGCGCGTATCCAGCGCACAGAATAGCTCTGGAAGCGTGGATCCGGCACAACTGGTTCGAATTGAAGCGCAGGCCTTGCTGGCGCTCGCCGATCGTCTTGAGGGGGATGCAAGTTCCCCAAAAAGCATGGCCCAGGCGTTTGGGCGTGCGGTCGATCTGATTGTTACCTGTGGCTCGGCTGGCGGTCGCGTCGTGGTCACCGGCATGGGTAAGAGTGGAATCATCGCGCAGAAGATTGCCGCCACTCTGAGTTCCACTGGTTCTCCTGCCTTATTTCTGCATCCCGCCGAGGCGCATCATGGCGACCTGGGCATGCTGGCTAAAGGCGATGTCGTGATTGCCCTCTCTGCAAGCGGAGAGACAGAAGAAATTCTTCGCCTGCTGGAAATGTTGAAGCGCATTAGCGATGCGCTAATCAGCTTCTGCTGCGATATGCGCTCCACTCTCGCCCAAGCCAGTGACGTGGCCCTGGATTGTTCTGTAGAGCAGGAGGCCTGCACGCTGGGCCTGGCTCCAACCGCCTCGACCACAACGATGCTGGCGCTCGGCGATGCGCTCGCCATTGCCATTTCCGCTCGTAAGGGTTTTCGCGCCGAAGATTTTGCCAATCTGCATCCCGGCGGAAAGCTGGGCAAGCGGCTGATGCGTGTCGAGCAGCTGATGCACTCTGGCGATGCCGTGCCGCGGGTTACGCCGAAGACGGCGATGACAGACGTGATCTACGAGATGTCGAGCAAAGGTCTCGGCATGACGACAGTCGTCTCAGACGGAAAGCTGGTTGGCCTGCTGAGTGATGGCGATCTGCGTCGGCTGCTGGAGAAAGAGGGGGCGAGTGCGCTTGCCAAAACGGCGGGCGAAGCCATGCATCCCAACCCGCTGACGATTGCCGCGAACGAATTCGCCGCCGAAGCCTTACGTCGCATGGAAGAGCGCAAAATTACATCGCTGATCGTGGTCAATAGCAATGACCAGATCGAAGGTGTCATCCACCTGCACGATCTGTGGGGGACAGAATTGTTCTAGGTTTGTCGCGGCGATGTTATGTCATCGACGCGCGCCGGAGACGCCTTACTATGCGCTCTGCTCCGCAGCCTCGACACTGGGATACATGCTCAAGACTGTGTCGACTCGGGTCATGCGAATCAAACTCAACACACGATCGGTGACGCCAGCAAGGGCCAGTTTGCGGCCATTCTTCTGTGCGGAGACATAAAACATCAGGACCGTGCCAAGCCCGGCGGAGTCGACATAGGGAACCTCCGACATATCGAGAATGGTGAGCTGCTGTGTCACCGCGCCAAGAGTGTCTTTCAGAGGAAATAGCGAGCTCAGGGTGATTGGACCCTTGAGTCGCAAAACGATTGCATCGGAACGCGAACCGGGCAATGTTTCAATAGTCAGTGCGTCGTCTCTCATCCCCATAACATTAGACTGGGGCCGGGAGACTTTGATTACAAAACGGTTAAAACAATATTTCCCGGTTCCGACGAGCCCAGTCGATCGACCTGTTTCCGAGTGCGACGATTAGCGAGGCAGGCACGTCCGATGTCCAACGCCTAAGCGACCTGAAGTGACCTGCGCAGAAACAAGTAGAATGAGTAGATTGAGCTATTGCACACGATAAGGACACTGACCCTACCCATGCATCGCTGGTCACAGCTTTTTCTTCCCACCCTTCGTGAGGCCCCGGCGGACGCCGAAGTCGCCAGCCACAAATTTCTGGTTCGCGCCGGATATATACGCCAGCTGGGCGCCGGGATCTATTCCTACCTGTTCCTCGGGCAACGTTCGATCAACAAAATTGTCGCCATTGTGCGTGAAGAGATGGACTCGATCGGGCAGGAGTTTCTGCTGCCGGCTTTGCTGCCGCGCGAATTATGGGAACAGAGCGGTCGCTGGACCAGCATGGGCGATAACATGTTCCGCCTGAAAGATCGCAAGGGTGCCGATCTCTGCCTGGGCATGACCCACGAAGAAGTGATGACGGAAGTTGCGCGGAAAGAGCTGCGCAGTTACAAGCAACTGCCGCAAATCTGGTACCAGATTGAAACCAAATTCCGTGATGAACCGCGGCCGAAGGCGGGTTTGCTCCGGGTGCGCCAGTTCCTGATGAAGGACTCCTATTCCTTCGATATCGACGCAGCCGGGCTGGACGTCAGCTACCAGAAGCATGACGCGGTGTACCGTAGGATTTTCTCCCGCTGCGGCCTGAAGTTTGTCGCGGTCGAGGCGGACTCGGGCGCCATGGGCGGCAGCCAATCGCAGGAATTCATGGTCTATACAGATGCCGGCGAGGACCTGATTGCCAGCTGTGCGGCATGCGGATACGCAGCCAATGTTGAAAAGGCAACCTCGCAGCTCCCGCCTGCCGACGACCTGGCGCCGACCGGTGACGGTCTGCCGGAACTGGTACATACTCCGGGAATGGGCGCAATTGCCGATGTGACTGCGTTCATGAAGGTGAGCGCCAGCCAAGACATCAAATGCGTGGCCTACATGGCGGAAAAGCGGGATGCGGCAGATCAGCCGGTTTGGCTGGCGGTCGCCGTCTTTTTGCGAGGCGATCACAACGTAAACGAAACCAAGTTGATGGGACTGCTGCGCGCCGGACAATTGCGGCCGATGTTGCCGGAAGAGCTGGCGATTTATTTCAAGGCTCCGGGGGGATTCTTAGGGCCAGTCGGTTTGACGCAGACTGTTGAGCCAAGTCTGCTGCCGGAGCTGCAGCGCTCGACCTTCCAGCCCAACAAGTCCCAGAAATTCTGGGCGGCGGCCAACCGCCTGAAGATGGTTGTGGTGCTGGATGAAGCTCTGCTAGAGCGCAGCAACATGATTTGCGGCGCCAACAAGCTGGATTACCACTTCCGCAATGTGACGCCGAAGCGGGATTTCACATGGACCGTCACAGCCAGCATCCGCGCCGTCAATGAGGGTGAAGGCTGCCCGGTGTGCAATGCGCCGCTGCGCGTAGCCAAAGCCGTGGAAGTGGGACACATCTTCAAACTTGGCGATCGCTATACGGACATTATGGGCGCACGCGTGCTCGATCCGAACGGCAAGGAAGTCACTCCCATCATGGGCTGTTATGGCATCGGCATTGAGCGCATTCTGACCGCCAATGTGGAGCAGAGCTTCGATGAGAACGGCTTTTCTCTGCCACCGTCGATCGCGCCGTTCGATGTGGTGGTGACGATTACAAACGTGAGCGATGCGGGTCTAAAAGCAAGCGGCGAAAAACTGGCGGAGGAATTAAGCGCTGCCGGCCTGGACGTTTTGCTGGATGATCGAGAAGAGCGCGCCGGCGTGAAATTCAAGGATGCCGACCTGGTTGGAATTCCGTTCCGGGTGAACGTAGGAAAAAAAGTTACAGACGGTATTGTGGAGTTGGTTACGCGGGCCAGCAGGAGCAGCGAGGATATCCCGCTTGCAACAGCCGCAAAACTGATCCACGAACGTGTGCAGGCAGCCACGCCGGTTGCATTGACCTAGGTTAACGAATCGCGGCGAATACCATGATGAGCCCTGAACGCGGGGCCGGCAACAACAGTCGACCGAGCAACGACAGTCGAGAGGAACAATGGCAGGAACCGAGAGACCTCCGCGAACAACATCGCGGCCCAATCTACCGAATGGCGCTGGCAGAGTTCGAACCGCAGGCGGCGGTGGAAGTCGTCCACGCACGCGATCCAGCGGTCGCGGCGGCGGTAAAAAATGGCACTCCGATTGGAAAATCAGAGTCTTGCTGGTACTGACGGCATGCGTTTTGTTGGCCTGTGCAGTGGGCGGCCTAGTTTTCGCCTACTACTATCACGCATACGAACATGTGGTGGACCAACGCCTGCGTCAACCTCTGTTTGCTAATACGGCGAAGATCTATGCGGCTCCGGCAGAGGTGCGACCGGACCAGAAATACAGCGTGCAGGAAATTGCGCGCGAGCTGAATCAGGCCGGCTACAGTCCGGTCGGCCAATCGCATCCGTCCCAATTGGGAACCTACGCGCTGACCGAAAACAGCATTCACATTCAGCCCGGCCCGCAGTCGTACCATGCTCCGGATGGCGCGACCGTCTATACAGCCAAAGGCGTGGTCACAGCAATCAAAGCGGATGACGGCGAGCAGTTGAGTGCATATGAACTGGAGCCGCAACTGATTACCGGCCTCTCTGGCAAAGATCGCGGCAAGCGACGCCTGGTGACGTATGACGAGCTGCCCAAGTATCTTGTCCCTGCCGTCACGTCGATTGAAGACCGGCGCTATTTTGAACACGGCGCGGTGGATTACACCCGCGTCTTCGGCGCATTCTTTGCCGATCTGCGATCGCGGCGATATAGCCAGGGCAGCTCGACGCTGACCATGCAGGTGGCCCGCCTTTTCTTTCTTTCTCCGGAAAAACAATGGAGACGCAAAATTATCCAGACCGCGATCGCCTTCCAGCTGGAGCATCGCTACACCAAGCAGCAAATCTTTACCATCTACGCCAATGAGGTCCCGCTGGGACAGCGTGGCAGCTTCGCCATCAACGGCTTCGGAGAAGCGGCGCAGGCGTTCTTCGGCAAAAATATCCGTGATCTCAACCTGCCCGAGTGCGCGTTGCTGGCCGGGATCATCCAGGGCCCGAGCCGCCTGTCTCCCTATGAGCATCCAAAGCGCGCCATTGCACGCCGCAACATCGTATTGGACGCCATGGTGGAAACTCACTCGATTACGCGCCAGCAAGCGAATGAAGCCAAAGCAGCGCCTTTAAGCCTGACTCCGTTCAGCGTGGATGAGCGCGAGGCGCCCTATTTTGTTGACCTAGTGCGTAAGAAGCTGATGGAGCGCTACGGGGATCGCGACATCAACGGCGAGGGGCTGCACATTTACACCTCGCTTGACCCGGACCTGCAGAGCGTCGCCACCGTCGCCGTTGAAGACGGCATGAAGCGTGTCGACGCTATGGTGAAGCGGCGCTACGAGCATCGCACGCGCAAGGGTCTGGTGATGGATCCCAATGTGCACATCACCTACCCGCAGGTGGCGCTGATTGCTTTGAATCCGCATACAGGCCAGGTGCTGGCGCTGGTGGGTGGGCGCAACTACGGCGCCAGTCAGTTGAACCATGCCATCGCCCAGCGGCCGATGGGATCGTCTTTCAAGCCGTTTGTCTACGCAACCGCATTCAACAGCAGCCTCACGGGAGTTCCGCTGCCCGGCCAGCAGGGTGTGTTTACCGCGGTGACCATGCTGAACGACGCCGACACCACCTTCGAATTCGACAATGGCACCGTGCAGTATTCGCTGCACAACTTTAAACACGAACAGATGGGAATGATTACGGCGCGCACCGCGCTGATGCTGTCGCAGAACGTGGCCACCGTCGCGCTAGGGCAAATGGTCGGCTTCGACAATGTGGCAACATTGGCGCATCAGGCCGGCATTACGTCGGTGGAAGCAACGCCTTCGATGGCCATTGGCACCTACGACGCTTCCCCGCTTCAAGTGGCGGGTGCGTACACCGTATTCGCCAACAATGGAGTCAGAATTGAGCCCAACATGATCTCTTCAGTTCGAACCGCCGACGGAGATGTAGTTGACGATTTTGCTCCCATATCGAAACCGGTGCTGGATCCGCGGGTGGCGTTCTTGACAACAAGTCTGATGGAGGATGTCATCAATCACGGGACTGCCGAAAGCGCGCGCGCCATGGGTTTCAGCGCTCCTGCTGCGGGAAAGACGGGAACCGAGCACGATTCCTGGTTTGTCGGTTACACCAGCAATCTGCTGTGCGTGGTCTGGATCGGCAACGACGACTATACCGACTTGAAACTGCAAGGAGCCCAGGCGGCGCTGCCAATCTGGACAGAGTTCATGAAGGAGGCGGTGAAGCTGCCGCAGTATTCCGACACGCAAATTTTTGATCCTCCGCCCGGTGTGACGGAAGTGACGCTCGACAAAGCGACTAACCTGATTGCGGACGCATCCTGTCCCGATGACTATACCGCGGCGTTTCTGGATGGAACGCAGCCGACCGGAACCTGCGACCATCCCAATGGCAACCAGCGAAATATCTTTCAAAAGATGTTCGGTCTGGGAGAAAAAGGAACCAGTCCGCCGCTAATCTCTCCGCCGCCTGCAAACGTGGTACAGCCACAAGCTCCGCAGGGAAACAATCCAGCAAATGCGCAGAATGGGCAACAGAATCAGGTTGAGCCGAAGAAGAAGAAAAAGGGATTTTTTGGCAAGATCTTTGGTGTCTTTAAGGATGACGACAAGAGCAAAAACCAGGACTCGAATCAGAATCAGCAACCACAACCGTAGTTGCTCATCGAATGGATGGTACGTCCTAGGACAACACGCGGAGTCCAGGTCGACGTCGTAAGAGCTGCAAGACGATGTCTTTCGCAGATGGCGCAGCCTCTATTTGATGGGGAGTGACTGCGAAACGGGAGCAGATGGCTGAGCTGACACAATTGGGAATGGTGAAAGACCCTGTCTGCGGGATGCAGATTTCTCCCGATAAAGCAGCGGTATCGGTGGAACATTCCGGAAAAGCATACTTCTTCTGCTGCAAGGGCTGCGCAGAGAAATTTCGTTCGCACCCCGAGCAATACACACCAACAGAAACTGATCCCGTCTGCGGGATGAAGGTGGCGCCAGCGCGCGCGGCAGGGCAGGTCGAGCACAACGGCAAAACATATTTCTTTTGCGGAAGATCGTGTGTGGCAAAGTTTGCCGCCGACCCTGACGCATATTTGAAACCCGCGCCGACAACCGACCCGGTCTGCCACATGAAGGTCGATCCTGCGAAGGCCAAAGCGACCACCACCCACAACGGCGCGACATATTATTTTTGCTGCCAGGGTTGTCACGACAAGTTCGTGCAGACACCGGAAAAATATTTGCAGCCGACTGCGCCAACGCTGGTAACACTGGCGGCGGCTCCTAAACCTGCCGCGGCAGTCATCTCGCCTGCCCCCAAAGCGCGCGCAAGCCAGGGAGTCGAATATATCTGCCCAATGGACCCCGAGGTCCACGAGAGCAAGCCCGGCGCGTGCCCGATCTGCGGCATGGCATTGGAGCCCGCACAGATTTCCCTGAGCAACACGCGCACCGAGTACACATGCCCGATGCATCCAGAAATTGTGCGGCCAGAGCCGGGTAGTTGTCCCATCTGCGGCATGGCGCTCGAATCGCGCACCGTTACGGTCGAGGAAAAGAATCCGGAACTGGAGGACATGCGGCGGCGGTTCTGGATCGCCACGGCATTGACAATCCCCTTGCTGGCGATCATGGTGGACGGATTCCTCGCCTCCCATCCAATTGCGATCCTGCTAGGAAAAACGACGCTGGGTTGGGTGGAATTTGCTCTGGCGACTCCCGTTGTGCTGTGGTGCGGCTGGCCGTTCCTGGTTCGGGGATGGAATTCCCTGCGCACTTGGAACCTGAACATGTTTACGCTGATCGGCCTGGGTGTCGGCGTCAGCTATCTGTACAGCCTGGGAGCGCTGATCGCTTCCCTTGCCTGGGCGAATCATATTCCCGCGACGCTGCAAGCTCCCGGCGGCGGAGTGAATCTCTACTTTGAACCAGCCGCGGTGATCACGACGTTGGTTCTGCTGGGACAGGTGCTGGAACTGAAGGCGCGCAGTCGCACATCCAGCGCATTAAAAGCCTTGCTGGGTCTGGCGCCAAAGACTGCGCGGACGGTGCTTCCCGACGGGCGTGAAGAAGATCGGCCGCTGGAAGCAGTTGCTGTCGGCGACACGTTGCGAGTGCGGCCGGGCGAGAAGGTCCCTGTCGACGGCGTGGTGCTCGACGGCGCCAGCAGCGTGGATGAATCGATGGTGACCGGCGAGCCGTTGCCGGTGGAAAAAACTGCGGGCAGCCAGGTCACGGGCGGAACCGTCAATGCGACCGGCAGTTTCATCATGCGCGCCGAACGCGTGGGCAGCGAAACTCTGCTCAGCCAGATTGTGCAGATGGTGAGTGCCGCGCAACGAACGCGTGCGCCGATTCAACGACTGGCGGATCGAGCCGCAGGCTGGTTTGTGCCTACAGTGGTTGCGATTGCCGTGCTGACCGCGATCATCTGGGCGTTGTGGGGACCGGAGCCTCACCTGGCGCATGCTCTGGTCAATGGAGTCGCGGTGTTGATTATCGCCTGCCCCTGCGCGCTGGGTCTGGCCACGCCGATGTCGATCATGGTGGGAACGGGGCGCGGCGCGCAATCCGGCGTGTTGGTACGCAATGCGGAAACACTGGAAAGGCTTTCCGAAGTCACCATCCTTGTCATCGACAAAACTGGGACGCTGACCGAAGGAAAACCGCAGCTGACGCAGATTGAGACCGTGGGCAGCCTTGCGGAGAATGAGGTTCTCCAACTGGTCGCCAGTCTCGAGCAAGCCAGCGAACATCCGCTGGCGGGAGCGATTCTTCGCGCGGCGAAAGAGCGACAACTGTGGCTGGCGCCCGCGAATGCGTTCCAATCCACCACCGGCAAAGGCGTTCGCGCCGAGGTGGACGGCAAATCTGTCGTGATTGGCAATGCAGCGCAAATGGAGGCAGCAAGCATCCCTCTGGGAGCCACCAAAGAACGAGCCGAAGTGATGCAGCGCGAAGGCACGACGGTTTTGTTTGCCGCCGTCGATGGCACGCTGGCAGCTTTGCTGGGGGTTTCCGATCCAATTAAGACATCTGCGGTCGAAGCGATGCGGCAATTGCACAAGGACGGCCTGCGCGTCGTGATGTTGACCGGCGACACACGCACGACGGCGGAAGCGGTGGCCCGACAACTCGGGATCGATCAGGTGGAAGCGGGCGTGCTGCCGCAGCAAAAGGCTCAAATCGTCCAGCGGCTTCAGGCGCATGGCAAGGTCGCGATGGCCGGCGATGGAGTGAATGACGCACCCGCTCTGGCGCAGGCAGATGTCGGCATAGCCATGGGAACCGGCACGGATGTCGCCATCGAAAGCGCGGGAATTGTGCTGGTAAAAGGCGACCTGCACGGAATTGTTCGGGCCCGCGAGCTGAGCCGCGCAACCATGCGGAATATTCGGCAGAACCTGTGGTTTGCCTTCCTATACAACTCCCTGGGCGTGCCCATCGCAGCGGGTATTTTGTATCCGTTCTTCGGCCTGTTACTAAGCCCGATGATTGCCAGCGCCGCCATGACCATGAGTTCTGTATCGGTCATCTCCAACGCACTGCGCCTGCGGACCGTGAAGCTCGGCTGAGCGAGAATTCTCTGAAAACGCCGCGATTGATAGAATCAAACTATAGCGATGAAGTGTCCCTACTGTGGATTTACGCAAGACCGAGTTGTCGATTCGCGAGAAAGCAAGGAAGCCGATTCCATCCGGCGGCGACGCGAATGTGAGCGTTGCGAGAAGCGCTTTACCACCTATGAGCGCCTGGATGAAATTCCCTACATGGTCATCAAGAAGGATGGCCGCCGCGAAAAATTTGATCGCCAGAAAGTTCTGAGCGGCCTGTTGCGAGCCTGCGAAAAGCGCCCTGTACCGGCGGCGCAGTTGGAATCCATCGTGAACCAGGTCGAAAGCTACGTCATGGACTCGGCCGAACGCGAGCGCAGCACCGCGGAAGTGGGCGAGGTAATTATGCGCGAACTGAAGGCGCTCGATACCGTCGCGTACATTCGCTATGCCTCCGTGCATCGCGACTTTAAAGATGTGAACGAATTCAAGTCCGAGCTGGAATCGCTCTAGCCGCATCTGACGCGCTACATCGCTCAAGCCAAAAGAACTGGGAGAGAACACTGGATGACTGCACAATCGACCGCAACCGAGCACAAGATCACGTTGATTCCCGGCGATGGCATTGGACCGGAGATTACTCGTGTCGTGGTTCGAATTCTGGAAGCCACCGGCGTCAAGTTTCAGTGGGACGAGCATCTGGCGGGCGCCGAGGCCTATGAGCGATACCAGGAATACATTCCGAGCGAGCTCTATCAATCGATCGAGCGTAATCGCGTCGCGTTGAAGGGACCGGTGACGACTCCCATCGGTGGTGGCTTTTCCTCGATCAACGTGATCCTGCGCAAGCATTTTGAGCTTTACGCGAATTTTCGTCCCATTCAGAATCTTCCCGGTCTGCCGACCCACTATCCCGGCGTCGACCTGATTATCATTCGCGAAAACACAGAAGGCGAATATGTCGGCATCGAGCACGAAGTGGTCCCCGGTGTGGTCGAATCCATCAAAATCATTACCGAGAAGGCCTCGACCCGCATCGCGGAGTTTGCCTTCGCGTACGCTCGCAAACAGCACCGCAAGAAAATTCACGCCGTTCACAAGGCCAACATTATGAAGATGTCCGATGGCCTGTTTCTCAAATGTGCGCGCAATGTCGCGAAGGCCTATCCCGATGTGATCTACGGCGAGCACCTGGTCGACAATACTTGCATGCAACTGGTGACGAATCCGTATCAGTACGACATGCTGTTGTTGGAAAATTTGTACGGAGACATCATCAGCGACTTGTGCGCCGCGTTTGTCGGTGGCCTGGGCCTGGTTCCGGGAGCGAACCTGGGCAACGATTGCGCCATCTTTGAAGCCGTTCACGGTTCGGCTCCGGACATCGCCGGAAAAAACATTGCCAACCCAACCGCACTGCTGCAATCGGCAGTCTTGATGCTGCGTCACATCGATGAGGCGGACGCTGCGGATCGTGTCCATCGAGCCATCGAGAAGGTCTATGAATCCAAAGAATCGCTGACGCGCGATGTGGGTGGCACGGCTGGAACGACTGAATTTGGTGATGCCGTGATTGCGGCGTTGGCCGGCTAAACTCCCGAACCATTCTCCGTTCGGCAAACGACGATGAGGACATTAGCATGCTGAGAAAAAACTATGCGCGCGTCGGACTCTTGAGCATTTCGCTGTTGGCGTTGGCGCTTGCGGGTTGCAGTAAGCATAGTAGGCAGAGTCCGTCCGCGGCTGGAAACCCCAGCTCGCCCGCAATCCCCGCTGCGAATGCCCAGATCGATCCGGCAACAGCAGGCTCCGTCTCGGGCACAATCCGCTTCAACGGCAAAGCGCCCACTCCGATTGTGATTGATATGGCGCAGGATCCAGCCTGCAGTGAAGGTTCAAAAACTCCAAACATGACGGAGCAATACGTCGTCCATGACGGCCGACTCGCGAATGTTTTCGTATATGTCAAAGACGGACTCGGCAATCGGATTTACATGCCCACCAAAACGCCGGCGGTGCTGGACCAGAAAGGCTGTCGCTACATTCCGCATGTGATCGGTGTGATGGTTGGACAGCCAGTCGAGTTTCGCAACAGCGATCACACCATGCACAACATCCACATTGTTCCACCGGGAAGTGACGACAGCTCCGGATTCGACATTTCTCAGCCACCGATGGGGGGCACCGAGCAACATATTTTTCGCAACGCCGGACTGATGATCCCTATCCGCTGCAACAATCATCCCTGGATGGAAGCATTCCTGAACGTTGTCAAGAACCCTTTTTTCGCGGTTTCGAACACGGATGGAAAGTATGAGATTCAAGGCCTGCCGCCTGGTACCTACACGCTGGTCGCGGTCCATGAGAAGTTAGGAACTCAATCGCAACAGATCACAATACAAAGCCATAAAGCGTCGACCGCCAATTTTGCGTTCAGCAAGTGATGCATCGACGCGCATTAGGCTGCTATAAATGAAATAATTAATTTCCATGCAAACTCCATACAAAATAGGCATTCTGGGCGCGACCGGGATGGTCGGCCAACGTTTCATCCAACTCCTGGAGAATCATCCTTGGTTCCAGGTGACGTGGCTGGCGGCCAGCGATCGCTCCAGCGGCAGGCGCTACGACGAGGCCGTGCGTTGGAAGCTGGACACCCCCATCCCAGCCTCGGTGGCGAAACTGCCCGTCTCGCCTGCAACTCCGGAACAGAATCCGGACGCCGTTCCCGAGATTATTTTTGCTGCGCTCGACACCGACATTGCCCGTGAACTGGAACCTAAATTCGCCGCCGCCGGATGTGCGGTGATTTCGAACTCCAGCGCATTTCGCATGCAGGCAGATGTCCCGCTGGTGATTCCGGAAGTCAATGCCGACCATTTGGCGCTGATTCCGCAGCAGAACTGGAATGGCGCGAACAAAAGCGGCCAGAAGCGCGGCTACATTGTGACCAATCCCAATTGTTCCGCGATTGGCCTGGTGATGGCGTTGAAGCCGTTAGCAGAGAAATTTGGTCTGCGCTCCGTGTTTGTGAGCACCATGCAGGCGGTCAGCGGCGCCGGATATCCAGGCGTACCCTCGCTCGACATTCTGGGCAACGTCGTTCCCTTCATCAAGAATGAAGAAGAGAAGCTTGAGGCTGAAACGCGCCGATTGCTGGGCAAACTGGAAAATTCTCAAGTGACGCCGCTGGATGCGAAAGTGAGCGCCCACTGCAATCGCGTCGCGGTTGAAGATGGCCACACGGAGAGCGTCAGCATCGAGCTGGCCAGCAAGCCGAGCCGAGAAGAAATCCTCGCCGCCTGGAGAGAATTTCAACCGCTCAAGGGACAGAATCTTCCCACCGCGCCCGAGCAACCCGTCGAGTTCAATGCGGCGGAAGATCGTCCGCAACCGCGACTGGACCGCATGCGCGGACGCGGAATGGCGGCCACCGTCGGCCGGTTACGTCCTTGTTCCCTGCTGGATTGGAAGTTTACCGTGCTGTCGCATAACACGATTCGCGGGGCTGCCGGCGCAGCGCTGCTGAATGCGGAATTGCTGGCGTCACAAGGCAAATTATTGCCATCCGGATTGAAGCCATGAGCGGCGCGATGAAAATTGTTGTGATGAAGTTCGGTGGCACCTCGGTCGAGAATCCGGCAGCCATTGCGCGTACCGCTGAGATTGTCGAGAGCCGTCGCGCACGCGGACTTATGCCAGTGGTCGTAGTCAGCGCCATGGCCAAGGTGACAGATCAATTGCTGGCCGCAGCCGCCGCAGCTGAACGAGGAGACCGCGCCGGCGCGCTTGCCATTAGTTCGCGCTTGCGGAATCGTCATCTCGACGCAGCCTCGGCCCTGTTGACGGGCGATTCGGTCGCTGCAACGCATAAGTGGCTGGAAGAACAATTTCAGTCCCTGGACGATTTGCTTCGCGGCTTGGCAGCCGTTCAGGAGCTAACGCCACGCACGACTGACCTCGTCGCCTCCTACGGTGAACGGTTGTCGAGCCATATGATCGGCGCGCTCTACGCGCAATCCAGCCTGAACGGTATCCATGTCGACGCACGCGCCTGCATCATAACGAACGGCGACCACGGCAAGGCGACACCCCTGGAAGAAAAAATTGAGCATCAGCTGCGACAACATGTTCTGCCGCTGCTCGAAAAAGGACAGGTCCCCGTGCTCGGCGGCTTTATCGGCGCAACGGAGAAAGGCGTAACCACGACACTTGGCCGCGGAGGATCGGACTTTACTGGAGCATTGATTGGACGCGGACTGAACGCGCACGCGATTGAAATCTGGACGGATGTGAATGGCATTATGACCACCGACCCACGCGTGTGTCCCGACGCGCTGCGAGTCAAGACCATCAGCTTCGAAGAAGCTTCTGAACTCGCCTACTTTGGCGCAAAGGTGCTGCACCCGGCCACAATTCTTCCTGCAGTGCAAAAAAATATTCCGGTGTGGGTGCTGAATTCGAAAGATCCCAACAACCAGGGCACGCAGATCACCGCCATCGCACGACACTCTCGCACGCCGTTTAAGTCAATCGCGATCAAGCGCAAGCTGACCATCATTGATGTTGTGGCTAGCCGCATGTTGATGACGCACGGCTACCTGAAAGCGATCTTCGATGTATTTGACAAACATAAGTGCGCCGTCGATATGGTTTCGACCTCGGAAGTGAGCGTCTCGCTTTCTGTGGATTCGAACGATCGCCTGCCCGCCATCGCAGCCGATTTGAGCGAGTTGGCGGATGTGAAATACGAGGGCCGCAAGGCGCTGATCTGCATGGTCGGCGAGAATATTCGCGGACAGCGAGGGATTGCCGCGCAGGTGTTTACCGCCATCCGCCACGTGAATGTCCGGATGATTTCGCAGGGCGCGTCGGAGATCAACATGAGTTTTATGATCGAAGAAGACGACGTGGAAGAGGCTGTTCGGTCGCTGCACAGGCATTTTTTTCAGGACCCCGACCCGGAGATTTTCGACGTGGAAGCACGTGAACCATTGACGGATATTTCCGCCGCGACCGCTGTCGCCGCGAAAAGGAGCTAGCACCATGCGCATGCTGATCGTCGGTCAGGGGAAAACCGGGCGAGTGGTGACAGAAATCGCACGAGAGCGCGGCCACAGCGTGCAGACGCTGGAACAAAAAGAAAACAAGGAAGCCGGATCGCTCACTGCGCCCAGCCTCGCCTCGTTCGATGTGGTGATCGATTTCACCACGCCTGAGGCGGTCGTCCAAAATCTCCGCGCCTGCCTGGCGAACGGCGCGAAAGTGGTCGTCGGCACCACCGGCTGGTACCAGCATCTGGATGACATGCGTGCTCTCGCCGCGCGAAAGAATGCGGGACTTCTCTATTCCACAAACTTTTCCTTCGGTGTCCAGCTGCTGTATCAATTGGCGAAGGTGCTGGGAAATCAGGCGGGTGGCTATCAGTTCAAGATCGACGAGACCCACCACACGGAGAAACTCGATTCTCCCTCCGGCACAGCCCTGACGCTGCAAAAAGTTTTGGAGACAACGACGTATGGCGCCTCGGCCACGATCGACGCACATCGGATAAAAGATGCGATTGGAACCCACCGACTGGAAGTCAGCTCGCAAAACGAGAAAATTGTTGTGGAGCATCAAGCGCTGTCGCGGCGCAGCTTCGCTTATGGTGCGGTGCGCGGCGCGGAGTGGCTGGCCACGCGTTCCGGCTGTTACGATTTTCAGGATGTATTTCCGCAGATTCTCGCCTGATTTCCCTAGCACCTGTTGCGCCATAATAGCGTCCCCATTTATTCACAGCGATTTGTGCGCAACGGTGCATTCGGCCGCGTCTTCGTTGTAGACTGCGAAGATATGGAGCTCTCTGGATGCGGTACCGCACTGGTCACGCCGTTTCTTTCTAACGGCGATGTGGATTGGCATGCACTGCAAAGCCTGGTTCGCTGGCAAATTGAAAGCGGCATCCATTTCCTTGTTCCCACCGGTTCTACGGGGGAAGCCTGCGCCCTGCTGGAGTCGGAATGGCTCCGCCTGGTAAGCGTGGTTGTCGAGGCGGCGGAAGGTCGGGTACCGATTTTCGTCGGCTGCAGCCACAATACATCGCAGCAGGCGATCGCGCGCGTTAAGAAGTTGCAGGCCATCCCCGGCGTTGATGGCGTGTTAACGGCGAATCCGTATTACACCAAGCCGACGCAGGAAGGCCAGTATCTCCACTTCCGCGCCATTGCGGAAAATACGCATCTGCAGGTACTCCTTTACAACATCCCCAGCCGCACCGGAATCAACCTGCTGCCGGAGACGACGGCGAGGTTAGCCGAGATTCCGAACGTGGTCGGGATCAAGGAGTCCAGCGGAAACCTGCAGCAAATTACAGAAGTTGTGCATGCAGTACCCGATCATTTCAAGGTCTTCGCGGGCGACGACAACCTGGCGCTGCCCATCCTTTCAGTCGGCGGCACGGGCGTTATCTCCGTCGCGGCGAATGCGATCCCCGCGCAGATGACGCGCATGGTGGACGCGGCGCTCAACCATGACTGGGATCTGGCGCGGCAACTCTATCGCAAATACTATCCGTTGATCATCGGCAACTTCATTGAGCCGAATCCGCAGCCGGTTAAGTGCGTCCTGGCGCTGATGGGACGCATTCAGGAGGAATATCGCCTGCCCATGATGCCGGTGGTGCCGAAGACCAAGGCGCATCTGGAAAAGCTGGTGCACGAGCTGGGATTGCTGGAGCCGGTTGCGGCAGGAAAGCCCCCTGTTACGGCCGTGGCTGCGGCAGCCAGTTCGAACGCCTAGTCCGACGTTCCGTAGTCATCGTCGCAATTCATCACACCAAATTACAAGAGGACGTCGAACTGTGTCTCAAGCCTCACTCGCTTCCCGCATCGACGCAGCCTTCCAGCAAAGCGCGCAGACCGCTGATTCAGCCGAGACCGAATCGGTTTTTTATGAGCTGCGCGATGCACTCACCTGCGGAACCATTCGCGCTGCCGAACCTGATCCAATCCATCCGAATGGCTGGCGAGTGAATGCGTGGGTGAAGCGCGGCATCCTGCTGGGATTTCGCATCGGCCAGCTGGTTGAATCTGGAACAGATCTATCTTTTGTCGACAAGCATACTTATCCAGCGCAGCGTTTCACCACTCAAGAGCGCGTTCGCGTTGTTCCTGGAGGCTCTGCGGTGCGTAGTGGCGCTTACCTCGCGCCAGGCGTGGTCTGCATGCCGCCGATGTATGTAAACGTTGGCGCGTACGTGGATGAAGGGACGATGGTCGATTCACATGCCCTGGTTGGTTCCTGTGCGCAGATTGGACGCAATGTCCATCTGAGCGCGGCGGCGCAGATTGGCGGTGTTCTTGAGCCGGTGAACGCCAGTCCTGTGATCCTGGAGGACGGCGTGCTGGTTGGCGGCAATTGCGGCGTGTATGAAGGCACGCTGGTACGGAGGCGGGCCGTGCTGGGCGCTGGCGTGATTCTGACGCGCTCGACCCCTGTGTATGACATTGTGCGTGGGGAAATCCTTCGGGCCTCGCAGGACAGCCCTCTGGTGATCCCGGAGGATGCGGTGGTCGTCGCAGGCGCGCGTGCCATCTCTCGCGGCAAGGCTGCGGAGTGGGGATTGAGCCTCTACACCCCAGTGATCGTGAAATATCGCGACGAGAAAACCGAACTGTCGCTGGAGCTGGAAGATCTATTGCGGTAGGGCAGTTCCCGATTTCCTGACGTGGCTTTCCCCAACGACACCAATGCCAGGCTGCGCGAAACTCTTCGCTTAATCAGTCCAACTGTGCAATCGACACAGCCTGATGTACCCTGATATCCCCTCGCCAGATTCCTGATATTTGTCTTGAATGAAGTTTGCATGGACAGGATATGCCGCTGCGCCATTCTTTGGAGGTTTGCTTCGTGAAAGCGATTCAATTTTGCCGAGTCTCTAAAAAGAGTGTTGCCTCTTGCGCGCTTTGCGCCGTAGTTTTCAGTGCTGCCGCGTGTTTCGCGTTCCAGGTCAATTCCACAACACTGCCGCCACCACCGCCAACAAAAAAGCAGCCCGTCGTCGACACCTATCACGGTGTCAAGGTCACGGATGACTATCGCTGGCTGGAAAGCGGGCAAAGCCCCGAAACCAAAACGTGGGTGGCCGCGCAAAATGCATACACCCATGCATATCTGGAACAACTACCGCAGCGCGCACCGATCGTGCAATATCTGCTGAAAACAAGAAAACAGGAGCAGCCCACGTATCGCCTGCTTGAGTATGTGTCCGGCCGTCTGTTTGCATTGAAGTTCGATCCGGAAAAATCGGCGCCTATGTTGGTGACCTTTGCCTCGCCTGACGACAAAGCCTCAGAGCGCACTATCATCGATCTGAATAGTTTTATTCCGGGTCACATTTTCAACGTGGATTGGTATCTGCCGTCACCAGACGGAAAAATGGTAGGTCTGGCGCTTTCCACCGGCGGCAGCGAAGATGCCTCCCTGTACGTTCTCGACGTCGCCACAGGCAAGCAGGTCGGAGCCAGCGTCCCGCGTGTGAATTTTGCGACTGGCGGCGGTAGCATGGCGTGGAAACAGGATGGCTCCGGCTTCTTCTACACTCGCTATCCGCAAGGCAATGAGCGGCCGGCCGCGGACATGAATTTTTATCAGCAGGTATATTTCCACGCGATGGGTACCGAGCCCTCAACAGATCGCTACATTGCCGGGAAAGATTTTCCGCGGATTGCAGAGACGACCCTGCTCACTTCGCCAGATGGCCGCGATTTGCTGATTTCTGTTGCGAATGGCGATGGTGGACAGTTCGAGCATTTTCTTGTGCGGATCGACGGTCCTTCAAACGCGGCACTCGTGCAGATTACCCATTTCGTGGACGGCATAGTTCAGGCCGCCTTCGGTCCGGATGACGCTCTCTACCTGATGTCGCGCAAGCAAAGTGATCGTGGCAACATTTTGCGACTCGCAGCGCAAGATACCAACCTGGCCGATGCCAAGGAAATTGCTTCGCCCGGAAAAGCCAGTTTTGTCAGCGCGGGAACCGGCACGGTGATCGGCGATCGAACCTATTGGGTGGGTCAGGATCGCATCTACGCCACCGTGATTGACGGCGGGCCGGAAGAAATCCGCATGTACGACCTCGATGGCAAAGCGTTGGGAAAGGTGCCCACGCCTCCGGTGGCCTCGGTTAGCTACCTGGTACCGTTGGGTGGAAACGCGATTCTCTACAACGTGCAGACCTACGTGGTGCCTCCCGCATGGTACCGCTACAACGGAACAGGTGAGCCCCAGGCCACGCCGTTTCGCACCGACACACCGCTCCATTTCGATGACATTGAAGTTCGCCGCGCCTTCGCAAAATCGAAAGACGGAACAGAAATTCCGCTCACGATCCTAATGCGAAAAGGCACGCCTCTCAATGGCCAGAATCCTACCCTCATCACCGGTTACGGTGGATATGGCATCAGCATTTCACCATGGTTTTCCAGCAGTTTTGAGCGCCTTTGGTTCGATCACGGAGGAATCATGGTCGAGACTAATTTGCGCGGAGGTGGGGAGTATGGAGAAGCCTGGCACCATGCCGGAATGCTGCTGAAAAAGCAGAATGTGTTCGATGATTTTGCCGCCTGCTCACAATATATGATCGACAACCACTACACGTCGTCAGCGCATTTTGCCGCAGAGGGCGGCAGCAATGGAGGCTTGCTGATGGGTGCCGAAATCACGCAACATCCGCAGATGTTTCGCGTAGTGCTCTCGATTGTTGGCATCTATGACATGCTGCGCACGGAGCTTGATCCCAACGGATCGTTCAACGTAACAGAATACGGGTCAGTGAAAAATCCAGAGCAATTCAAGGCGCTGTACGCCTATTCGCCGTATCATCATGTCCGCGCGGGAACAGCGTATCCAGCGGTGCTTTTCGTCACCGGCGACAACGATCATCGCGTGAACCCGGCCCACTCCAGAAAGATGACGGCGGAATTACAGGCTGCGACCAGTTCGGGCTATCCGATCATGTTGCGCACTTCCGCCAACGCCGGTCACGGCTTCAGTACCAACATCGATGAAGCAACCCAGGAGATCGCAGACATCGATACCTTCTTATTCGCACAGTTGGGAATCACCGTCACGCAGTGATGCTGCGCGATAACCCGCAACGCGCAGCATCCGCGGCCGCCTGATTCTCCGACCACGGATGCCGCGTGCTTTGTTCGTGTTTTACTTCGCTTGCTGTTGCTTCAGCAATGCGATTGTCGCTTTCGGATCGATCAGGTGCATGCGTCCATCTGCACTTGGCGTAGCTCCTTGCTTCATCAGCGCGATGGTTTGCTCCGGGGTCAATTTCGGATCGAGCGCGATCAGCTTCGCTGCCAAATTCACGACATTCGGCGATGCCATGGAAGTCCCGGATTCCTTCAATTTTCGTCCGCCGGGCACGTAGCTTTCCACTCGATAGCCGTCGGCATAGAGAATGACTGTCTTTCCATAGCTGGTGAACGAGGTTTCATCTCCAGCCTGGTCCACAGCGCCAACGGTGACCAGGTTCGGCAACTCAAGCGATGCAGGCACATCTCCCAGGAAGCTGGCGTTGCTGTCAGAGTTGCCGGCAGCACAGACCCAAAGCGTGTTGGGAGCGGCTTCAATCGCGCCTGCAACCGCATCGCGCCAGACCGCGTAAATCTTGGCGGCAAGTTGTTTACGTTTGTTGGGATCCTTCTCCGTGCTGGTCTTGTCGAGCCACTGTTCAATCTCGCCCTGGCTGTCAGCCCAGCTCATGTTCACGACGCGGACATTGTTCTTGCGGAGATAGTCGCCGACAAAATGGAAATCCGCTTTGAATTTTTCAGCCCATGCGACGGTAGGCGGAAATGGCATGTCGGGCAGCGAGTCGTTGAACTGGACGACAACTAGCCGAGCTGCAGGATTGCCGCGCACCGCGATCCCGGCCACATGCGTGCCATGCATGTATTGGCCGATGAAGCGAACCTGCTTCAGAAACTGCGCCAGCTGATCCGGTGGCATGGTCGATAACGTTTTGCGCGCTTCTGCCGCAGCTGGCGAATCAATACCATTCTGCAAATCATCCAGACCCTGGAACACATTGATCACTTTTGGATACGCGGCCTTCTGTTCGGGGGTCATGGGCTGCAGATTGCCGTTGTACAACTTACCCTGCAGATCAAACGCGAGGCCATTCGGGCTGTGCCCATCCGGGTGCGGGTCGATGAAAAGGCGCCCCGGATATAACGAGGTATCCACGCCGGAATCGAAGATGGCAATGCGAACCGGAGTTAACTTGTCGGCAGCGGTCAGAGTCACATCGCGCGCCGCCCAGATATCCGGCTTTTTCACATCGTGTGCAGCGATGTAAGGAGAAAGCACAGCCAGTGCGGGTTTCGCGAGCGGCAGGAAAAGCTTTTCCTCAACACGCATGCTGAGCAGCGCTTCTGCCCCCGGCAGGTCGAGAGCGCCTGTCTTCGCTACCTGCGGATCGAGGTTAGACTTTGCACTGCCTTCTAACAAGTCGGGCGAAAGCAGTTCGAAGCTCGTCCTCATCCCCTTGATGGTATCCTGGGTAGAGCTCCATGGCAGTGCATCGATCCTGACCGCGAATTGCTTTTGAAATGCCTCTTCGAAGGCTGGGCCGGAAGTTGCGCCGCTCTCTTCTTGCGCCTTGACCAGCGCGGTCGTCATCAAGCCCGAGGTCAACTTTGCAGCAGGCTTAACCTGCAGGTCACGAATTTGCGCGGAAGTCGCGAGCGCGTCCTTCATGTCCCCCTGCAGCAGCTGCGCACTCAGCCTGGCGCCCAACAGTTCTCTCAACGTCTCTTTATCGGAGATGTTGTAGTCCGCCAATACCGAATTCACATCGGTCTCGACCTTCTTGGCTAGAACATTGAAGGTTGCATCGTCGGCTTTGAGAAACGAGCTGGCAGGCTGGTTGAGAGGAAAGCTGAAGCGAGGCAGATCGGCGGCCGTGTTGACGGTCTTCTTGGCCTGGCCCAAGACAACGCCGGTACTGACGGCGCAGAACAACACGAGAGAGTAGAGTGGCGTGCGATGCATTCTGCTCATAGTTCTCCTGACTTGTTCAGTGAAGATAGGATCGTGGCAGCAAATCGCTACTTTGCGGACTTTCTGAATTTGGCCCAACGCGCGCGCTGAGCGGCAGCGATCTTGGCGCGAGCCGCTGCGCTCAACTTGCGCCGCTTTGTGGGCTTCGATGTCTTCGCGGCGGCAGATTGCTTGCCATTTTGCGTGCGAGCGGTGCCAGACAACAACGACTTGACTTGCTGCAGCCGAGAGATTTCTGCATCAATGGCTGCAATCAACGATCGAGTATTCATGGTTTCCCCCTCCGGTCCATCATAGCGTGCCGCTCGCGCCAACCACTGGCTTTGCGGCGAGGAGGGGGTTCCTCAGCGTCTGGACCTTGCGACATCGTAAGACTACACGGAGTTTCGCGCGACTGGAAATTCCACGCGAAAACAGGTACTAAAAGGGATCGCCTGGTCCCCCGCCATGACGGTGATGGTGCCGCCATTTTTCTCCACCAGTTCCCTGGTGATCCACAGGCCTATACCGGTTCCGACATCGTCCTTGGTGGTGAAAAACGGATCGAAAATTCGCTCAACGTTTTCCGTGGGAATTCCAACTCCGGAGTCGCGAATGATCACGGCCGCTGTTTGACCGTCAGAGGACAAGGTGACATCGACCAGGCCCTCACCCCCCACCAGGGCATCGCATGCATTGGAGAGTAAATTGGTAAGAATCTGTCGCAGTTCGTCGGGAGGCACGTCCACTTTCGTGTTGACCGTTGCATCATAGTGAACCCGGCCGCCTCTTGAATTGCATCGAGCCTGAAACATAGCCACGACGCTTTCAATGATGGGGCCCACTTCAGCAGAACCGCCAGCCGACCTGGTGCGCGCGAACGTCAAAGTATGGCGTGCGATATTCGCAAGTCGACGCAGTTCAAGCTCCGCGTCTGCCAGATAGGCTCGTGCCTCGCCACTCATCGCGGTATCGAGAGAGGCAAGATAGATCAGATTCGTCGCCGCTTCCAATGGATTGTTGATCTCATGAGCGACCGTGGCGGAAAGCCGTCCGATGGCCGCCAGTTTCTCCGAGCGTAAGATCGCGATTTCCGCGTTCTTGCGGGCGGTGATGTCCATGACCACGCCACGCCAGTGCGAGTCCGTTGGAGAGGGTGTGCCGCGCGCCTCCAGCCAGCGGATTTCTCCGTTTGGAAGTGAAATGCGGAATTGACTTTGAAACGGCATGCCAGTTCGAATTGCGCTTTCAGCCAATCGCTCCACGCCGGCCCGGTCATCGGGAGATACAAGATGGATCAACGCATCGAGTGTTGTCACCTCCTGAAACGAACGTCCTAGGATTTCCGCACCGCCCTGGGCCCACTGGATACTGCGATCCTTCACGTTAATCACCCAAGCCGCGGAGTTGCTGCCCTGCTGTGCCTGGGCCAGCGTATCCGCGTGCTCGCTGAGCGAACTCAGCGCGGAACGCAGCCGAATCCCTCGATTGCGAAGGCTATCAAAGAAGAAAACGATCAGAAATCCAATGCTGAGGATGAGAGCGGTTCGAATTAGAACTCCGGGCGCGAAATCCGAGTGACTCGAGGGCAACAAAAACCAGTCATAGAAGAGCACCGCCGTGGCTACAACAGAAACGATGCCTGGACCCGGGCCGAAGAATGTAGTGATGCCCGCGACCACCAGAAAATTGAGGGCAACGGGCGTGCCCTGCAGGGCGGGAATGTGCAACGTCAATTGAGCAGCGAGCCACGCGAACAGTACAGCGCAAATGTATCCGATAGCGCTTCTGAGAGCATTCACGCCAGAGCTTCGCCCTTGGAATGGAAATGGTTCTTTCACGAACCCTCACCACCGTTCAATATCACCCTCGCAACTCATCAATTTCAGTGGCTGGAACCTTCTCATCATACAAAAGGATTCGCACCCAAGGAATCAAAGAATGCAGCACCGCTGCGACGCAATAACGGCGCATCTAGAACGTGTCAACGCTAAGGTAGACCCTGGATTTAGTCCGGAGTCCGCCCGCAACTTCACCGATTGAGCACCTGAACATGGTGTTCCGTGCATCGCGGGTCGCGCGAACAGGCCGCGAGATCACTTTCGCTTCAGCGCTTCCAGTTCGTCGAGAGTGCGCGGCCAGTCTTTTCCGAGCAGGCGCGATAGGCTTCGGTCTGCCAGAAGCTTGCCGCCTGTCTGGCATGTGGCGCAGTAGTTGGTTTCGTTGTCGGCATAGCGGATGCGCTGAATCGGCGCGCCACAGCGTGGGCACGGCAGGCCGAAGCGACCATGCACCGCCATCTCTTTTCGGAACGCAGTCACTTTCTCCGGGAAGTTCGCGTCCGCTTCAGCCTTGAGTCGATCTATCCACAGTTGCAGCGTCTCGCGTGTGGCAGCGAATAATCTTTCCCACTCCTCATGCGTCAGCTTGTGCGTCAACTGAATTGGAGAGAGCTGCGCCGCATGCAGAATCTCGTCGGAATAGGCGTTGCCGATGCCGCTCAGAATGCGTGGATCCGTTAGGGCTCGTTTGAGAGTGCGATTTTCGGCGGCAAGGGCCGCACGAAATTGATCCAGATCGATCGCGAACACTTCGATTCCGCCGGGATCGACGGAGCGCAATTCTTCTTCATTGTGAAACAAGTGAAGTGTCGCGCGCCGTTTGGATCCAGCTTCCGTCAGGACGAGCGAGCCATGAGGAAAATCGAACGCTGCAAGGTTATTGCGGCTCCCCAGCTTCGCTCCTACTGGACGCCAATGAAGACGCCCCGCGATCATCAGGTGAATCACAGCCCAGTGTCCATTGTCGAAGCCGATGGCGATGCGCTTACCGATACGACGCAGTGAAGTGACGGTGCGACCTTCAAAGGCTTCGATGCGTGGACTCACGGTTCGCAAAAGGAATGGACTGCCGAGGCGAATCTTCTCGAGTGGTCGACCGAGGATCTGCTTCTCGAGTGCAGTTAGATAAGCCGTGATGTCGGGCAATTCCGGCATGGGTTAAGCTTGCACGGCGCCGCGCCGCTTTGCAATATGGAGAGTAAATTGAGACGCTCATTTACTTCGTGCAGAGTCGTCAAGATGCGCGCATCGGCGAGGTGGTATTTGTGGGAGCAGAACTTTGTGCTCCTCGAACATTCGCATCACTTTTTTTGCAATTGCAACGGAGGAGGATTTGCCGGCGCTTGCTCGCCATAGATCCGCCACCAAGCCAATCACAAGGAAAGCCAGTCGCGCCGAAAGCACAACTTTTAGATCATCCTCAGGCAGATGGAGTTTTTCCGCCAGACGTGCGTTCAAATCCCGTTCCGATTGGTACACGACATCCCACAACCTGGCACGTGGAATCGGGGCTTGATCGATGAGGGAGCGAACCAGCAGCACTTCCTCCGCATTCGAATCTTGCCATTTGGCCCAGTCCAAAATCGCTTCGGCAAGGGCCTCCTCTGCTGGATGGTTCACTGCATGTCGGGAAAACGCCTCCCAAAAATCGTACGCGGATACCGGGCTAAGAAGGATCAGATCCTTACTGGGAAAGTAGCGGTACAGGGTTGAGGGGCTGACTTCGGCAGCTTCCGCGATTGCCTCCACGCTGGTCTGCTCATAGCCATCGCGTTTGAAAAGCAGCAGTGCTTCTCTCACAATTCGCGTTCGTGTTTTCTCTGCTTTTGTCTCTCGTAAACCCACGCTACGCCCTCTTACGCCGCCGCGTGCTTGTATGTCGCGGCATTGTTTTTGCAAAGTGAAATATACATCCAAACGAGAGTGATTGACAATTGACAGTTGCTATCATTATTATTCTGGCCGGCTGACCGATCCGGCCCTCTTCGTTTCGAAATCGAGAAATGCAGGGTGCGCATGCAAGATTCCTGCGCTTCAAGGCATGGATAGCAGGCACGTTAGGAGGAGAATATGGAAAAAACTCATTCAGTGAGGGGCGCGTTCGTTACCGTCGCCTTTGTGGCGTTGGTTGTGATGGCAATGTGTGCTCAGAGTTCGGCGCAAACCAATCTCAACAACCAATTCGTCAAGCGCGACGGAACCCGCCTGACCCTTGGCGGCGAACCCTTCCGCTACAGCGGCCCCAACATTGAATGGCTCGGCCTGGAAGCCTATGGCCCCCTTGATCCCATGGGTCCTCGCTATCCCAGCCATTTTGAAGTCGACGACGCCATGGATACCGCCAAAATGATGGGTGCCCGCGTCATCCGTTCGCAAACCCTGGGCGACAGCATCGGCTGCAAGTTGTGTATCGAGCCCAAGCTGGGTGAATTCAATCCCGAGGCTTTCAAGCACATTGACTATGCCATCAAGGCCGCGCATGACCGCGGTCTGCGTCTGATTATTACCTTGGCCGGCGACTGCGCCTACTGTGAGCTCAGCGGCCCCGGTGAGTACTTCAAAGACATGGGCCCCAATGGCTACAAAGCCTTCTTCACCGATCCCAAGGTGATCAGCCGCTTCGAGGCGCACATTGCGGCGCTGCTCAACCACAAGAACTCGCTGACCGGGATTGCTTACAAGGACGATCCCACCATCATGGCCTGGGAAAACTGCAACGTCTGCGGCCTCTTCGTTGCCTTTACCGATCCAGGCGCTAATATGGCACCATACGTCGGCTGGGTTGACACCATCGGCAGGTTCATCAAGTCCATCGACAAAAAACATCTTTATGAGGACAACAGCGGTTTCTTTCTTTTTGACAAGAGCGGTGCCGCGCTCGATTCGAAGACCGCCGACATTATCACCTCCGAGTACTATCCGCACTGGGAAAAGGTCTTCAGCATGGGAGGTCCGGTTACGGCAGAGACCTTCCGGAAGCATGCCGCCATGATCACCGGCCATGGCAAGGTGTATGTCGTCAACGAGTACGGCTGGGACAATACAGATTGGCCCACGCACGCAGACCTGGAAAAAGTGCTGACAACGATGAAGGATGATCCGAAGATCTCAGGCGACCTGTTCTGGGCGCTGCAGGCTCACAATAAGGAATTCGGCTGGCAGCCCATTCCCGCCAATGTGCCCAACAAGGCCTACTCGGAACGTAGCGAAAGCGGGCAGTGGTGGGCACTCTACTACGGCGGCATCAACACCCTGATTATGACCGAGGAAGACATGGCTGCCCGCGCAGAATTGCTGCGCACTCATGCCTTCGAGATGGCTGGCATGCCGGTGCCTCCGCACGCGATCCCGCCCGCTCCCGTAGTCACTGTCAAGGGACAGGGCTTGGTTGCCTGGCGCGGCTCTGCCGGCGCTGTCGCGTACACCATCGAGCGTAAAGACAACGCCTCCGCTCCCTGGCATGTCATCTGCGACAAATGCGCCACGGATGCTGACACGCCCTGGGTCGATCCTAAACCGGCGCCCGGCCTCTTCGGCGCCATGTATCGTGTGACCGCCTACAACGCAGACGGTAAACCAAGCGAGCCTTCTGCGGGACGCTAGCTGAAAGATGCCGTAAATTCGAATGTTCTAGTTGACCGTGCCCTAGGATGAGGTGGCCAACGCCGCCTCGTCTCTTCTTAGGCTGCTGTGAATGGTTTGAAGTAAGGAATCACAAGAGCTTTCAGTACAAACTCAGCCGCAAGATTCGTCCTGACTCGCTCCGACGCCAATTCCACGCATATCATGGCAGAGTTGAAAAGAGAATCGACCCATCGGATGCCTGATATCGGGAAGGTGACTCAGGATGAAGAGACTGCTGACAATATCTACCCTCCTGTTTGCCTCGTCTGCGTTCGGAGCGCACAACCTGACAGGCAAGTGGGCCATCCATAGCAACGTCGCCGGAAACGAAAGTGACCAGGAATGCAAACTCGTCGTGACCGACGGTAAGATCACGGGCGTTTGCAAAGCTCAAGACAAAGATAATCCGGTCACCGGTACCGTCACTGGAAATAAGGCTACCTGGCAATATCAATCCGACTTCAATGGCTCTCCGCTCACCTTTATTTACACGGCGACCCTGAACGACTCGGGCAAGATTGCGGGAACTGTCGAAGTGCGGCCCTTTGCCATCACAGGCGACTTCACCGCAATTCTGAATGGCCACGCAGGGATGCGCCCGGTCACTGAACAACCTTTCAAAGAGTCGGCCGCTGTGGCGGCGGAGCCGTGGCAGATTGGTCCGTTTACGCGACCGGCCGAGGGCAATCCTGTGGTGAAGCCGAACCCGGAGTCCACATTTATGGATCCAGTGCTCAAGACGCCGGTGCACTGGGAGGCGTTGCATACGTTCAATCCGGCGGCAATTGTGAAGCACGGCAAGGTGGTATTGCTGTATCGAGCGGAAGACGACTCAGGAAAGATGGGGATCGGCATGCACACATCTCGGCTGGGGATGGCGGTGAGCAGCGACGGCATCCACTTTACACGCCGAGCTGCGCCGGTCTTTTACCCCGCCGATGACGATCAGAAGGCGAACGAGTGGCCCGGCGGCGTGGAGGATCCGCGGCTGGTGGAGACCGAGGATGGCACCTACGTGCTGACCTATACGCAGTGGAACCGAAAGATTGCGCGGCTGGCAGTGGCGACGTCGAAGGATTTGATTCATTGGACGAAGTACGGGCCGGCCTTCCAGGAAGCGCTGGGTGGCAAGTACGCTTCGCGGTGGTCGAAGTCCGCTGGGATTGTGACCCGGCTGGATGAGAAGAAGGGACGGCTGATCGCGGCAAAAATTGAAGGCAAGTACTGGATGTACTGGGGCGAGGGGACGGTATACCTGGCTACCTCGGCAGACCTGATCCACTGGACGCCGGTGGAGAATGGGAGCGGAGGGCTGCAGGTGCTGCTGGCGCCGCGCCCGGGGCGATTTGACAGCAGCTTCCCCGAGGGCGGGCCGCCGCCGGTGCTCACCAAGTACGGGATCGTGCTGATCTACAACGGCCGCAACGCCGAAAAGGACGGCGACCCCAAGCTTGGGCCGTTTGCCTACTCGGCGGGCGAAGCGTTATTTGACACGCACGCACCGGCGAAGTTGCTGGCGCGGACCGACGAGCCGGTGCTGAAGCCGGAACTGCCCTATGAGAAGACTGGGCAGTATGCGGCGGGGACAACCTTCAGCGAGGGGCTGGTCTACTTTAAGGGTCAGTGGATGCTCTATTACGGCTGCGCCGATTCGCTGGTGAGCGTGGCGATGGCACCCCATCCGACGGGCCCGTGAGCTGGCACCGCGACGAAATCAAACCCAACTACAATGAAAGAATCTGCTGACGAAAACGATGATAGGCTCGGTCGGCGCAATTTTCGCAATAACAAAGATCGCCAATCGGAGGTTATGAAAGACCTCTGATTCACTCGCTTCCAGGAGGATCACCGTGAAGTCATTACGCTGGAGTTTTATGTTGCTTTCGGGCCTGTTTCTGGGACTGCTTTTCGCTTCTACCGCGCTTACAGCGCAGAACGCATCTCACCGCGCCTCTGCCCCCAAGTACCGCACGCATTTTATGATCTATAACGTCCAGAAGAAAGCCACGTCCACTCTCTTCACCATTGAGGGAGAGTGGCATGCTCCCAACTGGACCCGCGACGGAAAGTACATCGTCTCCGACATGGGCGGCAAACTTTATCGCATTCCGGTGAGCGGCGCCAACAAAGGGAAACCCGAGAAGATTTATGCGAGCCCAAATTTGTTACTCACGAACGATCATGCCCTCTCATGGGACGGCAAACAGATCGCCATTACTGGTATTCCGCAGCCGATGCCGCCGCACAATCGATCGGTTGAAACTATTCACAATCCGATCTTCATCATGAATATTGACGGGAGCGCCGCGCACCAGATTCATCTGGGCTGGATGCATGGTTGGGCACCCGATGGTAAATACGTCGTGTACGCCCAATACGTCGGGGCCAACGCCGACATCTACCGGGTCGACACGGACGGAAGCGGCCAATTGCGGATGACCACAAGCAAAGCACTGGATGATGGTCCCGAGTACTCCGCTGATGGTAAATGGGTGTACTTCTGCTCCAACCGGTCAGGAAAATGGGATGCCTGGCGCATGCCGGCCAACGGCGCGGGGCCCGACGACAAACTGGCCGAAAGGATCACCCACGGTACAGAGACGCAGGACTGGTTTCCGCACATCTCTCCGGATGGCAATTGGCTCTACACCATCTCCTACCCGATGGATCACCCCGACCACGACTACATCGGCGACGGTATAAAAATAAAACTTCTGCGCCTCAAAAATGGCGTGGCCGCAAAGGGAGCCGAATTGACGACGGTGAGCACCTTCTTTGGCGGCCAGGGCTCGGGCAACACCGGCGGTTGGGCGCCGGATTCGAAGAAGTTTGCCTGGACCGCGTACGAGACGATTCCAAAATAGACGAAGTGAACCCATCGCCATGGGTTCCTCCGACGTCTTAGGGTCAACCTGCCAGAGGGCATCGACTAGGGCATCGACCGGCGCATTTCAACCGGCTCCATTCTCGCGACACTGTTGGAGGGGCCGATCAGGCATCAACGTTGATGCAGGCCGCAACGTTGATGCTGCCCGGTCGACCGATTCCCTGTTAGTTTCTGATCGTCACTTTCGACTGCAACGGCAAGTCGCGGGAGGAGCGGCCCACCAAAACCAGGCGCGGCCCCAACGCCTTTACCCATTGATTTTTCGCTGTCGACCAGTATTGCAACGATCGCAGCGGTACATGCAACGTAACCGTTTGCGAATCGCCGGGCGAGAGATGAATGCGATCGAACGCCGCCAGCGCATGAACTGCGAAGCTCGCGCCCTGCGGAGCATTCATGGGCGCGCCAAGATACACCTGCGGCACCTCGTCGCTGGCCATGCTGCCGCTGTTTTTCACGACGAAACTGACCGTCAAGCCACCGTCTGCAGCGGGAGACGCGTTCAGATTTGAATAATCGAAATGGGTGTAAGAAAGCCCATATCCAAATGGAAATAGCGGAGCAATCTTCTGCTTGTCGAACCATCGATACCCGACATAAATCCCTTCGCTAAACTTTGTTTTTCCATCCACGCCTTTCGCCGTGCGCTCCGGATGCGCCGGATCGGTTGCGGGATAGTCGGTCAACTTCTTTGCCCATGTAAACGGCAGTCGACCGGCGGGGCTGGTCTTGCCGAGCAGGATATTCGCGGTCGCCCAACCGCCTTCGTCCCCAGGCCACCACATCTGCACAACCGCTTTCACCTTATTCAGCCACGGCAGCGCTACTGGCTGGCTGACGTTGAGCACAACAATCGTATTAGGATTGACTGCGGCAATTTCGTCAATCAACTTGTCTTGATCGCCCGGCAATCCGAATACTGGCTTGCCGCGAGTCCACACAAAAACCACAGCGACCTTGGCTGCTTTGGCGGCGGCGATCGCCTTCTGGTGATTGATTCTTCTTTCCTCCGGCGTTACCCAGGAAAGACGAACCTGCTCCGGGTTGTTGGAAGTGTCTGGCTTGGCGAAAACTTCCAAAGTATGAGCACCGGCAGACAACGGCACTGCCACCCGAACATTATCCAGGCCATCCGTCGTTGGCATCAGGCCATCTTTGCCACCCAATACGGTATCGCCATGAACTGCACCGCGCAAACCGGTCGCTGCAGCAATCTGTTTTCCGTCCACGTTGACGCTGCCCGCGGCTCCTAGCAGCTGAAGATAAATCCAGTAGGACCCAGCTTTCGGAACTGTCAGAGTTCCCTTCCAGGTATGGTTGGTGTTGGCTGGCAATTCCTTTCCATTCCCTTTGGTGAAGTCAATCTGTGGGTCCACCTGGCTGCTGCTGCCCTCGGTCGTCCGCAGCAGGCCCGGTTGTCCATCGTGCGAAAGGTTGGCAGCTGGAATCGGGTTGCCCGTCATGTCGTCTTCGACAGCGTAGGTAATTTTCGCCGAAGGATCGTCCTTCCGCATGGCTTCCACGGGCCCGATCTGTCGCCATGGAAATCCAATCGAACGCTCGCCGGCGGTGCCAATCGCTACCACCTGACCCGCGCCAGGGCCGATCATCGCCAACGATGCCAGAGCGGAGGATTTCAACGGCAGAATATTTCCTTCGTTCTTCAGCAGCACGGCGGCATCTTCGCCGGTCTTCTCAATAATCTTGGCGTTGGCCTCCGTGTCGTGCGGCTGGATCTGATGAGAAGGTGGATGATCGAGATATCCGAATTTGTTGATCTCGTACAGCACGTATCCGGCGGCACGTGTGATCGTCGCTTCAGTCAGCTGTCCGGACTGCATCAGGTTCCAGAAATTAATGTGCTTATCCTTGGCTGTCCCAAAGCTGCCCATAAACGGCTTCAAGGGCGGTTCTTCGGGAAGCGGCCGACCAAAAAAGCCTGCTAACACTGCAGAATTGAACGCCGGTGGCGGAGTATTTGGCGGTGGATGGATACCAAAAAATGAAAAAATCATCGAGCCCATCGGATTGCCTTCGGGCATCTTTCCCGGCATTTCAACATCCAGCCCTTCATTGATGAAGTTGGGCGAATGTACCGCGCCCCAGTCTGAAGTCACGAATCCCTTGAAACCGACTTGATCGCGCAGGATTGTCTTGAGAGTATCGGGATTACCGCAGGCGTAGATGCCGTTGACCTTGTTGTACGAACACATGATCGCCGCAACTCCGGCATCGACCGCGTTCTGAAATGGCGCAACATAGATTTCATGCAGCGGCTGCTGAGCGACGTACACATTGTCGCCGTCCGTATCGTAGGCCACATAGTGCTTCGCCATGGCCATCACGTCCTGACCCTGCACACCGCGAATCTCCGCCGCGCCAATCTCTCCGGTCAGCAACGGATCTTCGCCGAAGGTGTTATAGCCGCGCGCGAAGGTGATGTCACGATCAATATTGATGAACGGCTGCAAGACCACATCGATACCGAGCGATCGCGCTTCCCGTGCAATGACGATTCCATTCTGCTCCGCGTCCTGCTTGCTGAAGGTCGCGGCCACTCCCATGGTCGCCGTTTCCGCCTGCGAAGGCAGCCGCGTCAGAACTCCTGGAGGCCCGTCCGCCATGCGAAGGGGAGGAATGCCCAACCTTGGCACGCCCTGCAGATATCCCGCCTGTCCCTGATTCGTTGCTGCTGGTTCATACGCGCCGCGGATCAGCGCCATCTTCTCGGCAAGCGTCATTTCACTCAGCAGTTTGTCCACTCTTGCGTTCCCGGTGACGACTGGCACCTTGTTCTGTGCGTTGATACCTTGCGGTGCAAAGACAATGGTCAACAGCAGAAACGCGATACCCAAAGTCAGAGAAAGTACATTTCGGCTCGCCAGCCGACTACATGAACGCGACTCTGTCATTTTTCCTTCTTTCTGAGTCCACCGCGAACCAGAAGACCCATTTCGCTGCGAACAGAAAGTAGATTTTCAAACGCAATCAAAGTAACACGACCATTTCACCCATGAAAAATGGAAGTATGCTGGTTGTGCCTGTGAACGACAGTAAATTCATTCGATGAAGGAGTTCCTATCGATGGAGCGGCGGAAATTTTTAGAACTGGCGGGTGTTGGATTATCAAGCGCTTTGGTTCTGCCCAGACTAGCCGCCGAGGGTGTGATCAATCCTTCAGCCGCGAACGCTGACCCAGCGAGACCTACAGGCAAACCTTTCGGGTCCGGGCATTTTGGAGATTGGTTTGATGACGAATTTGGGCTGCCCGCCTACCGCTATACCTGCGATCAAATCAGCGATCCAAAGGCAATCACGCCGGTGCATCCTGAATGGCGCGCACCCACAGACCACACGCACCAAGTGGGAAACAACCGGCTGGTGGCGGCGGTTTCGAACTATGGATATGTGCAGGTGCGTCAGGATGAGGGATCTCCAAAGTTCCTGAATGATTATTCTCCCGAAGATTCGCATTACGGAGCAGGCGTCGGGTTCCTTGCGGACGGCGACAACATTCTCAGCACGTATTATTCCGGCAACAGCAACTCGTTTGAGCGAATCATGGGAGTGGGATATTTGCGGAAGCGCGTGACCGGGCCGAAGCATTCCGTCGACCAGGTCATCTTCGCCCCCTTTGGCGACGATCCCGTCCTGATTTCACAAGTGACGATTACGAACCACTCAGCCAGCCCTTCCAGCCCGCGTTGGGTGGAATATTGGGGCGCGCACAATTACCAGTTTTCCTACCGATCGCTGATGGAGGGCGTCGTTCAGGGCGGCATGACGAAGGCGGCAAAGCTGCGCCGCGATTTTGGCGGACGATTTTCGCACCGCTTTCAAACCATCAACAATAAAACCGGATTGATGGAGACGCAGACCTTTCTCGGCCGCACGCCGGAAGAGGAACAAACGTGGCAGAAAGTCCAGGTCTATTTAAAGAACCACCCCACCGGATTCTACGGGCCTCCGGTTCCACCGTTGCCTCCGCATGCAACCATGGAGGATTTAAATCCGCCGGCGACGTTTCTCGTCTCGCTTGACGCGCCAGCAGGTGGATTTGCAACCAACGCCGCGGATTTTTTCAAGGGTGGGATTGAAAAGCCACAGGGAATGGCAGCGCGACTGAACAACGACCTAAATTCCAGCGGCCCTGAAAGTGCACTGTTGCTCGAAAGGCAGTTCATGCTGAACCCGGGAGAAAGCCGTACGCTTTATTTTCTTTACGGGTATCTGCCGCAGGGTTTTGAAGTCGACAAGCTTATCGCGAAGTACAGCGAAAATCCAGGATCACTGTGGAAGGATTCGAGTTCCAAGTGGAAACAGGATGGCCTGCGATTCGGCACGAAGAGCGCGCCCTGGGTGGAACGAGAAGTCACCTGGCACCACTATTATTTGCGCAGCGATCTAACCTACGACAGCTTTTTCAATGAACACATTTTGTCGCAGGGACACGTCTACCAATACATCATGGGGTTTCAGGGTGCGGCGCGCGATCCGTTGCAACACGCGTTGCCGTTTATCTTCTCCGACCCGGGACTTGTGCGTGGAATTGTCCGGTACACGCTTAAAGAGATCCAACCGGACGGTTCGATTCCGTACGGCATTGTAGGGAGCAGTGTGCCCATGCCCTGCATCTACCGGCCGAGCGACCTGGAAATGTGGGTGTTGTGGCTGGCAAGCGAGTATGTGCTGGCGACGCGAGACAAGGAGTTTCTCGATGAAAAGATTCCGCTGTATCCACGCCGCCAGGTTGAAGCCGATGATCCGACAGTTCGCGAGCTTCTGGCCCGCTCGTACCAACACCTGACCGTCGGGATCGGTGTAGGCAGACATGGTTTGATGCGGCTTTCCAACGGAGACTGGAACGACAACGTCGTCGTGGGCAATGTACCGCCCGCGCAGTTTGCGGAGGTACGAAAGGTGGGAGAGAGTGTGTTGAACGCCGCCATGGCCGGCTACGTTCTGGACTACTACGCGCGCATGCTGAAATCCGTGGGCGATACAACCCTGGCGGAAGACGCACACAGCAAAGCCGAAGCGCAACGGAGTGCGGTTCGCGAACAATGGGCAGGGCGATGGTTCCGCCGTGCATGGCTCGACGAAAAACTCGGCTGGATCGGAGAAGACCAGATCTGGCTGGAGACGCAGCCCTGGGCAATCATCGGCGGTGCCGCGACCGTAAACCAGACCGACACGTTAGTTACGGCGCTCAACCAGCTGGTTCGAAAGCCGTCTCCCATCGGTGCTCTGTTGCAAAACAAGGGTGTGGCTGCGATGGACAGCCCCGTCGGCCAGGGTACAAACGGAGGCATCTGGCCCGCAATCAACGGAACCTTGATTTGGGCGCTAGCCATGGTCGATGGATCCATGGCGTGGAATGAGTGGAAGAAGAATTCTCTCGCGTACCATGCCGAAGCCTATCCCAACATCTGGTACGGCATCTGGAGCGGTCCCGATACATACAATTCGGTTCTATCAAAATATCCCGGACAAACCATGTTTTCCGAGCCGAATTCGAGCGACCCGAAGGCCCGAGCCGACTTCGGATTGTTCTGGACAGATTTTCCGGTGATGAATATGCATCCGCATGCGTGGCCGTTGTACAGTTCGGCGAAGCTGCTGGGCCTGGAATTCAATGAAAGAGGAGTGACGTTTCAGCCGAACCTTCCGCTGGCGGAATACGAATTCACCTCTCCACTGCTGGGATTCAAGAAATCCGCTCAGGGCTATTCCGGCTGGTATGCGCCGGCGAAAGCGGGCATCTGGGAAATTGAAATGAAGTTTTCGGACTCGGAATTAAAACGGAAGCTACAACTCCAGGTGAACGGAGTTGCGCAGCAGGCAACACGTTTGGACCATGGCATTCGCTTCCGCGGCGAGAGCAAGCCCGGCGAGCCGTTGCGCTGGGAAATTCTATAGTCGGCAATCGCCGGCTAATTGCCACTTCGATTTTTCGCGGCGCTTCCCTAAGCATCACTCATAGGAGAGCGCCTCGGTAACGTCCTGACGAATGGCTTTGTAGGCCGGGGCCACCGTGCCTAATAACGCCCCTCCGACTGCAATCAGGCCCGCGATCGGCCACCACAGATACACCGTCTCCTGGGTCAGGCTGGAATGTGCCACATGCGTCATGATCCACTGGGCCAGGCAAGTCAGCGCGATGCCTACGCCAGTGCCCGCAGCGGCAAGAAAAAATGTCTCTTTCAAAAAGAGATTGAGAATCAGTGCGGGCGACGCCCCAAGGGATTTCAAAATGCCGATATCTCGGGTGCGCTCCAGTACGGCGGTGTACATCGCCATAGAAACGGCAATAAATCCGACGACAATCGACACGCCGATCACTACGCCGATGAAATTCCGCAGCAGACCTACACTGCTAATCGATAGCAGAGAAGTAAATTCCTTCATGGTGTAGATGGGGTAGTCCGGCATTTTCTTCTTCAGTTGCTGCACCACTGCCTGAGCCCGGTTTGGATCGTCGAGCTTGAGAAAAATCTCGCTGAGGTGATGTGGATTTGCAGTCAACTGCTGCAGCACCGGCAATCGCACGGCGATGCGCGTCAGCTTTCCGGATTCAAAGATTCCGGCCAGATGCCAGTCGTGACCAATCAAATGAACAGTGTCGCCAACGTGAAGATGCTTATCCGCGGCATAATATTCGTCGACAAGAATGTCGTCGTCCTTTTGGAATGGTCCGCCGTGGAGGTACTGAAAACCGCCGCTCATCTTATCGAACGAATCAAGGTCGATGCCGCTGATCGTATCCAGGCCAGCCAAAGGCTGCACTACGACGCCTGTCGCCACAGCCACGTGCGGCTGCTTCAGCAACATTGGAATCAGCCGATCGCTCATCGGAGCCGAACTCAATCCAATGATGGACGAGCCCGGAGGCCGAATCATAATGTCGGCGCCCACACCCTGCGCACGTCGCGCGGTTGCATCGAGGGTCCCATAACTCACCCCAACGAGGGTAAGGATCATAGCGACTTCAACCGCGATAGCCAGAACGCTCAGAATTGTCCGCACCGGCCGATGGGCAAGATTGGAGAGGATGAACTTATTCAGCGTACTTTGAAGCGCTGGCATAGATAGTAGAAATGCGAAATAGGTCCCGCGTCCCGAACTGAATCCACCGGACAGGATGGCATAGATTAGTCTCCCGCCATGGCCCAGTCGTATTGGTTCTGAGTCTGGCCGCGAAGCGACTGCTCCAGCTCTGCCAATTGCGCTTCGATATCGCACTCCAGCTTGCGGCGCTTGACAATATCTTCGCGGTAGCGGCGCAGGAAATAATCGATCGTTTCCACGCGAATGCGGATGGATCCGGAGGGCTTGTTTTCATCCAGGTCTTTGAAGGAAAAATACGGCGTTCCAGAACGTTCAATGATGCCTTCGATGACGCCATAAATCGGCGCGTCGTGGCCGCACTTGAAGCTGGAGACTTCAAGCGCCACCAGGTTGGGATGACGCGCGGTGAATTTCGCCGCCCACACTTTGTGGTTGGTGCTGGTGGAATAACGGGTCTTCCAGACGTCGGCAATATCGAGTGGATGAGTGATCTCTCCGGCGCGCACCTCGTCGCCGAAAAGTCGCTCGAGCAGATCTTCGTCAAGGGGCAGCGTGCTCTGGGAGAAAACTGGATAGCCGAGCTTCTGAAATTCTTCCATAATCTCGTGATTCAAGCCGGGATCGTGGTGATAAACGCGACCCAGCATGACGATGCCGATGCGATCTTCGCGTTCCAGTTGATCGAGTGTTGCGCGGGCCTGGCGGCGAATGCCGTCCTCGCAGGCCTGGAGCTCGGTGAAGCCAACTTCAAGCGCCCGCTCGTTCTCCTCACGGCTGAGGCCGAGAACCGGCCCCCAGGCCTTGTACATCTGGTCGGCGCAGATCTTGCGGTCCTGAAGATTGAGGATCGGATCGAGATACAGCACGCCATGTTCGGCAAAGATGTCGCTCTCCTTGGTGAAGGCCGCCTTCACCGTTTCCGGCGTCGCCGTTACCGTTGGACAGGCATTCGAGCCAGTCAGGTTTACGAGATGGGTGTGCAGCACGTCGTACATCGGGAACCAGATTGCGTTGAGCGGCTTCTTTGTGTGTTTTGTTGCGAGCAGGTTGTGGACGTGGGCGATGCCGATCTTCGATGGATAGCAGGGATCGATGGCGCCGCGACTTGCACCCGCGCGATACAACTCCGGCGTGGTGTAGTCGGAATAGAGAACGTTCTCCGATTTGAGGCCGAGAGCCGCAAAGTAGGCGTTGAACAGCGGGGCGTAGGTGTAGGTATTCAGCAGACGCGGGATCCCAATGCGAAAATCCTTTCGATGTTCCATGAGTGCCGCGCGTTCCTTGACACTCTTTGAAATGAAGAGACCCTTGGTGCTTGGCACCGGGTCGGCAACCGTCTCGACCTCTCGTTGACGGAACACGTCATGGGCGGCAATATCGACAAAGTTGGGATTGGCGCTCTTGATTTTGTCTATGTCTGCTTTGATGTCCTTCATGTCGGCCAGGTCTTCGACCGTACCTTTTTCGCAGGTGGCGATGATGAGCCGCTGTTCGCCGATGTGCAGAGGAACCTTGGTTTTGCGCGGTTGAAATTCGACCGGCTTTGGCATCTCGACCACTTTGCTCGATCCCGGAGCAAGCTGAATCTGAACCAAAGGCTCAACCTTCGCCTTGAAAGGAGTCGGTGCGTGGGAACTGCATCCGCCGCCTGTGCTGCACGACGAGCCATGCGCTTCGACAGGAGGAAGATTAGCTTGAATCTCCTCAATGCTAGGCAGGTGCGCCGCGGCCCCTGCAATCTCTTCCGACGTTGCGGCGCGGTTTTCCGTGAGCGGCGCTGACTGCTGTGCTCCGGACACGTCGACATCGATAAATGTCCGCAGGCAATTGTTCTTGCAGAAATAGCAGCGCGTATCTTCATTACGCGTGGTGCGGTAGCGAATGTTGGCGACGGCATCCAAACCAATGAAGGTGGTTTGCTTGCCATTTTTCCAGAGTCGCAGGGCCTCCTGCGCTGCGCCGATAGCTCCGGACTCACCGCAATGTTCATGGACAATAATCTCCGGCTCCTTGCCGTTGGCGCGGAAGCTGGATTTGATGAAATCGACTTCTGCCTTCACTACGGCCATGTTGTTTTGCGTGCCGCCCTGCAGCACGAAGCGCGAGCCTAGCGCGGCCAGGTTCGGAATGCTGGCGACGTACAAGAACACGTTCTTCGGCAGCACATCGGCGAGACCGGCAAGAATTTCCTCCGATCGCCAACCCTGACGTTGGAAATTCACGATGTCCGACTGCATAAAAACGGCACAGCCATAGCCGAAGACCGGCATGGACTTGGCGGAGAAGGCGATGTCGGCAAAATCCTCTACCTTCAGCCCAAAACCTTCCGCTGTGGATTGAAGAAAATACCCATTGCCCGCTGAACATTGCGTATTGAGCTTGAAGTCTTTGACGCGGCCGTCCTTCAGGACAATCAGCTTGATGTCCTGACCGCCGACATCGACAATGACGTGCGGGTCTTTGTAAAACTTCAGCGCGGATTCCGTGTGCGCCACCGTTTCAACCAGAGCCACGTCGGCATTCAGAACATCTCGGAGAATGTCTTTCGCGTAGCCCGTGGTGCCGACACCGAGCACTTCCATCATCGCGCCTTTGCTCTCGATCTGCTGGCGCAGTTTCTCGAACATTTCGATGGTGTCCTGAATCGGATTACCGTTGGAAAGCTGATAGGCCTTGCAGAGAATTTCGCCGTCCTTGTCGAGTAAGACGGCCTTGGTCGACGTCGACCCTCCGTCGATGCCGACAAATCCGGAGACGACCTGGCCAGGAAGAAAATCTGCGGGGGTGAATTTTTTCTTCTTGTAGGCAGACTGGAAGGCGACCAGCTCGGCATCTTCCGTCACCAAGCCTTTGCCGCCGGAGATGGCCTTTTCCTCGGCGCGCCCGTAGTCGATGTAATAGAGCAATTTCTCGATCCCGAGGTAACGCCCGACCTCCGCATCTTCGTCCTTGCCGAATTCGACAGAACCGAGCGCGGCAAAGTACTGCGAGTTCTCTGGAACTTTGATCAGCTCTTCCGGCTTGCTTCCCTCTGGGATTTCGACCTTGCGCTCTTTCCACATGCGTGGGATGTTAGCCTGCCAGGCCTCGCGCATTCCTCGGATGAACCCGTTGGGACCGCCGAGCAGCAGCACATGCGGGCGCAGTGTATGACCGCGGGTGAGCACACTCAGGTTCTGCAGCACGATGGCCTCAAACAGCGACGCCATCAACTCATGCGAGGGCGTGCCGGTTTTCTGCAGACCGTTGATGTCGGTCTCCGCGAAGACGCCGCACTTGCCGGCAACTTTGTGGAGTTTGATTCCGTGGTAGCCCTGGTTCGCCAACTCCGCGGGGGGAATCTTCAGCTTGGCATTGATCTTGTCAATCACAGCGCCGGTGCCACCAGCACACTTGTCGTTCATCGATGGAATTTTTTTCTTGCGGCCCGATTCCGGATCGTCTTTGAAGACGATGATCTTGGCGTCCTGACCTCCCAGTTCGATGACCGAGTACACCTCGGGATGAAGCTTCTCCACAGCAAGTGAGACGGCATGCACTTCCTGCACGAATTTCGCACCAATCATCTCGGCAATGGCGCCTCCACCGGAACCGGTGACGAAGACGCGGGTATTGGCCGGAGCTATGCCGGCTTCGGCTTCCATGCGACGCAGGAACTCAAGCACCTTTTCCGGCTGACGGGTCTCATGGCGTTGATAATCGCGCCACAGGGTTGTGTCCGTGGCTGCATCCACTACCACCGCTTTCACCGTTGTCGAACCCACATCCAAACCAACAATGTATGTCTGCATCGCCTTTCCTCAGCTACCGTTGCCTTCGCGCGATAAGAAGACAGCACGTCGCGTTTGAGCATTCGGGGGGAATGAGAATTCATTGAACCTGTCGTTCGAAATATCTGCGGTACGCAGCGAGCGCAAGGTTCGCAGCACACAGCCGAGCGCCACCGAAAGCACTGCAAGCGCGAGGATGGTCGTACCTCCGAGCGCAATGTAAGTCGCGGCGCGCATCACGCGACCCGCGACGCCGCCATGGGAACGCGTGCACGCCGGCGATAGCTCCGAGAGAGCCGGCTGCCATCCATCTTGTCGCTGACATGCCAGGCGAACTGCGCCGCCGTCCCCGCGATTCCTTCGCGGTGCGGAACCTTATACAGCGCGTGCTTCAATTCCGGGTGGTCTTCGACATACTCTTGCAGGTCGTCCAGCGATTTTCCAGTCTGTGCCAACACACTATCGAACTCAGCCCGCGCTTTTGCTTTGGCTTCGGCGAGCGCCATCTGTACTCGGCTATGGGCGTTCACTTCACCCTCGCCGGAGGTCTCGACGGGCAGGAAGATCATGTCTTTGAATTTGTTGACGACGCGCGATTGGACGCCATCCGACTGCGTGGACGGCATGCAGCCGAACGGCTTGAGCGCCAGTACCATGTGGCAAAGATGGTTTACCGTGTAGTAGACGTTCTTGCCGACTTCCATGTAGCCTTCGCCGCCGCGCGCCAGCTGATGGTAAAACGGGTGAGCCAGGCGGGAGAGCTCTTTCTGCGGAACGAGATGATGCGCGGTGCCCCCCATGTGCCGGATGGTGCGGTGGTAGAAGTAGGTCCACATCACGCTGCCTGCGCTTAGGCCACCGGTTTTCTTGAACAGCTTGAGTTCGTTGGCGAGTCTCTTCTTCACCTCGTACCACTTGGGATCCTTGTAGATCGCTTCGGCATCGGCGCGCGACTTCGCTCCCTCTTTGGCGACATACATCATGTAGGAAATCCAGGTGGCGATAGGTTCGACCAGCACCTGCGCGCCTTCTTTTTCGAGGAAGGCGAACATATTGAAATTACCGTCGCCCTCGGTGGTTTGCGCCCAGAATTCACCCGTGATCTTGATGACCGGTTTCACCCGAAGGCGGTCGACTTCGATGGCGTCGATGCTATCGCGGCAGGCATGCAGCGCATCGACATATTCCTTGCCGTAAAGGTTGTGTGCGACCTTGCCCAGGGTGCAACCGATGCCTTCCACTTTCTTGTGCGTTTCAAGATAGGGTCTGGCCCAGACCGGCGCGGCCTCCATAATCTGCCAACGCTTGCGGTCCCGCAGCGTATCGGTCATGGTTTTCACCGCGTCGCGGATCACGCGGTCGGTCTCACCCTTGTTTACCTCAAACGGACGAACCTGATACACAAGCTCATTGATGACGTCGCCGAGGTTGAGCGCGTTCAACATGCCCATCCCGAAGTCCACCGAAAACTTCAGTCCAGGCTCTCCGCTGGCAGCCTTGATCCCGTCCGTTTGTTGAAACAGCAGCACGCGGAAGCCTTCAAATCCGGAATTCTGCAGCGCATAACGGTATTCGGCCTCGTACATGCCGAAGCGACAGGGCCCGCATGAACCCGCAGTGAAGAACACATAATTGTCGATGATCTGCTGCCGGGTCAGACCCTGCTGCTCGAGACTCTGCAAGTAGCGCACCAGGTTGCCGACGGTGAAATAGGTAGGATTGCACTGGCCATTGTTGCCGAACTCTTTGCCAGCCTGAAAGTCGGCGACGACCGGGGTCGGAATATTTTCGCAGCGATAACCACTGCCGTGAAACACCGCCTTGATCATCTCTTCGTGCTTCCAGGTCAGGCCGCCGAAGAGAATTGTCACGTAGTCGCGCTCCGAGGCGGTAAAGGTACGCTCTATAGGCTTCTTGAACTCGCGCATGCGATTCAATCCGGCCTGCGCACGAAGACGGGCCCGTTCTGCATCGATACGAGCCTGGATCTCCATCTCAAAATCTGTCTGCACGATCTCGTTGGCGATTACCGGCATGACTTTCTCCTTATGGTTTGTGAGTGTGAATTACATCTGGCCTTTCATTCCCTGGAAACCATGGGCAAGTTGCTTGAAGAAATACTTGATAACGCGCTGATCGTTGTAACACCAGCCGAGAATGTGATTCAACGTCGAGAAGCAATGAGTCTGGCAAGTCTCTTTCTGATGATCAAGCTGCTTGGTGTCGAATTTGTGGTCGCCGACGACACCCCAATCGTAGCCGGCGGTATACATGGGAAAGCACGGCGCCAGCGTTCCATCCACGCGAATAATCATGGAGTTTTGGCCGGCGCGGCAGTTCCACGGAAAGTGCTTGCCTTTCATAAAATCGACCATCTGCCATAACCGGGTGTTGGAGTTCACCATCTTGTAGCCCGCATCCTGCTTCTCCGTCAGCCACTGGATGGCTTCTTCTACCGCTGGCCAGTCTTGCGGAGTAATGTAGGTCACGTTCTGCTCGGCGTGTTTGAAGTGCTCATCCTGCTCCAGCAGCGGAGACTCATTGATGTGGTAATCGGTTGCAATGCCGTGATCGTGGGCGATCTCCGTAAGTTGGCGAACATCGTCCAAATTATTGCGGCAGATGTTGATGTTCAAAAAGACTGAATATCCATAGCCGTATTGCTTGCGCACCAGATACTTGAACTGTTTCTGGATCGGAACCAGCGCCTTCGGCAGCCCGGGCTTGAGGTCGACGGCATCGACCGCAATGTTAAAGGTCGACATACCGGCATCCGCCAGCTTGTCGATGACATCAGTGCGCAGCAGCCGAGCATTCGTAGGGAGATAAATCCAGAAATTCTTTTTGGCGGCGTAGTACGTGATTTTGTGAATGAAATCAGGACGTAGCAGTGGCTCTCCACCCATATAGGCAAGCACGCGGCAACCGGTGCTGTACAGCCAGTCGATGGAGCGTTTGGCGGTGTCCTCGCTCATTCCCTTCACTTTGTTGTCGAAGGCCCAGCAATAATGACAGTCGAGGTTGCATTTAAATTCGGTGAACAGATAGGAGATCAGAGGATGAAAGTCACCCGAAGTTACCCGCGAGCGGATGTAGGGAAACAGCCAGCCTTGCATGGAGTGGTAAATCTGTCCTGGCGTCCAACTGCGCTTTTCTGGGGGTATCCATTCATCGCTTTCATCTACGGGCCCGATCAGTTCCGGGCGCTGGGGAAATACCGGCTCGGGAAATGTCTGCGGCGTTCCGACAGGACGCAAGCCGGGAGGTGGCGCTGACACCTGAGTGAGCAGATTATGCAGCGGCACATCGAGCCGGAAGCTCGAGGAATGTTCGGAGTACGGCTCGGTACGCATCCATGCCTCCTGAGTATTTGTCGCGGCCGGGAAACCAGGTTGAACGAAGGAGTAGTTGTTCTACCTCAATTCCGGAATCCGGCATGAATCCGGACGACAATCACAGGGAGTGCATGTCGTGTGCCAGAGGCTGATTTTGGCATCGAAAGGCGATAACTGTCTGAAAGTGTGGACCGTAAATGCGCGACAGCCGGGTTGCGAATCGTAGAGACAAGACAAATTCTGCCAATACACTGACCCGTTGCCAAAATGTTGGCAATGGAATCCGTCTCCCCACGGTAAATACTCAGCTGACTTTTTTCATGCATTCTCCCTTTGTCTCGGAGGTCTTTCTGTGAACAAAAGGATGCTCCTTTGTGCCAGGAGTCACATCTAAGAAGCGTAGGTCTCCTGAGCAACAAACCATGCTGACGCCGCGCGACTCAAGTGCCCTCCATTCAAATCACGCCAGCCTGCAGCCAGACCAGGTGGAAGATTTCCTTCGTTTTATGCACGGACTGAGCCGGCATACCGATTCGGAAGATCTGCTGCGGAGAATTCCATCGGAACTGCATAAGCTTGTCTCCCCCAAAGTCACTGCCCTTGTCTGCCATACGGAAACTAGTCTTGTAGGTTACGCCGCCGACAACAATGGCATTGAGATCCTGAACGCAACCTCGATATCCGCTTGGTGCGAAGAAATCCGTCGGCTTGTTTCCGAACAGCAACCACTGGCGATTTCCCTCGAACACGAGTCGCGATTGCCCGAAACCGCAAGCTTCTTTCGTGGACGCGGAAACCGCTCCCTCTGCTTGCTTCCGCTGAACACCGGTCACCATTGCCGGGGAGCGCTTTGTATCGGCCGGGAACATCAGGACGCTTTTTCTGAGCGGGAACTCTCATTGCTTTCTCTGATTGCCGGCCCTATCGCTCTGGCGATCGACGACTGGCTCAACTTCGTCAACTCTGAAACTATGCGCGCTCAGCTGGAGAGCGAGCGTAAGAAGCTGAAGCTGATCCTGGATCTGAATAACAGCGTCATATCGAACCTGGATCTGCGCGAGGTGCTGCAGTCGATTTCTCCCAGCATTCGAAAGGTACTGAGCTTAGACGGCGTGGTCCTCATGCTGCCGGACACGGAGGCGAAGAATCTTCAGACACATGCGCTGGATTTTCCCAACGGCAAGGGATTGATGCAACAGGATATGTCCAGTCCGCTGGACGCTTCCCTTCCAGGGCAGGTGTTTCGCTCCGGACAGTATTGGGTAGGAGACATCCATGAACTGCGACGGTCGGGATTCGATCACCAAATCGCGGCTGCCGAAGGAGTGGAGACATTATGTCTGCTCCCGCTTGTGCGCTGTAAGCGTGTTCTCGGGGTTTTGTGCCTGGTGCGACTGGAAAGGAACGCATTCACCCAGGAAGATGTCGAATTCCTATCCCAGATTGCGGGACAAGTTGCTATCGCAATCGACAACGCTCTGGCTTACAGAAAAATAACCGAGCTTTCGGACAAACTCACCCAGGAGAAACTCTATCTCGAAGACGAAATTCGAAGCGAAATGAATTTCGAGGAGATTGTGGGAGACAGTGCCGTGTTGCGGCAGGTACTGCGGCAAGTTGAGGCTGTGGCCCCCACCGAGTCCGCGGTTCTTATTTATGGAGAGACCGGGACTGGCAAGGAACTGATCGCGCGTGCCGTGCATAAACTCAGCCAGCGCCACTCCGACGCTTTCGTAAAGCTGAACTGTGCCGCAATCCCGACTGGTCTGCTCGAAAGCGAACTCTTCGGACACGAGAAAGGGGCTTTTACCGGGGCCATTTCGCAGCGCACCGGGCGATTCGAGCTTGCCTCGCAGGGAACTATTTTTCTAGACGAGGTCGGAGAGATCCCCCTTGAGTTGCAGCCAAAATTGCTGCGCGTATTGCAGGAGCGGGAGTTCGAACGCCTGGGCAGCTCGCGAACTCTGCGCACCAATGCCCGTCTGATTGCGGCAACAAATCGGGATTTGCGGGCCATGGTCGAGGAACAAAGATTCCGTTCTGACCTGTTCTACCGGCTGAATGTGTTCCCCATTCAGGTGCCCCCTTTGCGAGAACGCCCGGAGGATATTCCTTTTCTAGTGCGACATTTCGCGCAGCATTTTGCCCGTAACATGAAAAAGCAGATTGACACGATTTCAGCCGAAACGATGAATGCCCTTGTCCGCTACTCATGGCCCGGGAATATCCGCGAGCTGCAGAACATCATCGAGCGGGCGATAATTCTTTCAAAGGGTTCGACGTTGAAAGTTCCGCTTTCCGATCTGAAACCGCGAACAGTAGAGAAAAGCCAGATGGATGGAGCAACCACGCTCGAGGAAGTTGAGCGCAGGCACATTCTGGCCGTTCTGGAGCAGAGCCATTGGGTCGTCTCCGGCCCCAACGGAGCGGCTGCGCGGCTTGGCATCAAGCGACCGACGCTTCAGTTTCGCATGCAGAAGCTGGGCATTTCTCGCCCGCAAAAGGCATAGCTGGATTCCAGTAATGCTCGCCGATTATAGATGCCAGCCGGCTGACAGCGTGCCAACTTTTCGGCACAACCCGGTACTCATTTGACCAGACGCCAACGCATCTCTTTCTTTTTCACGGCATTTCCCGGCATGGCCCGGCTTTTTGCTTAGGCAAGCCGATTGCACTCAACCCAAACGATTCGTTCAGAGCAGCCTTTCGCAGGAAAGGCATCCGGATCCAGCGAAAGTCCATTTGCGTGTTCATCGGCGGCGTTAGGAATAGGAGGATTTCTCGCCGGAACAACGCGGTCTCTCGAGTCTGTAGGGAAAACAACATGCTCAGAATCACGGTGGAGGAGAATGGCTTGGTGGAAAAATGGATCCTTCAAGGCCATTTAACCGAAAACTCTATCACAGAATTGGTTTTGAATTGGCAGGCGTCGCGAACCGACCGAATGGCGCAACACTGCATCGTCGATCTCAACGAGATCACCTCAATCGACAAAACCGGTGAAGAAGCCCTCCTGATGATGATTCGCGATGGGGCGGAATTCATCGCGTCCGGCCTGTATACGAAACATCTTTTGGAAGCGCTAAAAGCGCGCGAGGCGCATCGCGCCCAGCAAGGCTAGTGAGCCCGAATTTTCCACTTCAATTTACTTACAGCAGCAGGTTCACCACACTTCATGCAGCGGAGGTCTGGGATCCTCGAGTCGCGACAACGTTGTGCAGGAACCCTGCGGATGAGAACAGAGCGATGAGACCTTCGACCAGAGTGAATCGTTAGTTTCTCGCGGTTCTAACGGCGAACCCCTGACTAAGGGGGAAGGTCGCGTAGGAGATTGCGCCGTTGAGTGGAGGAATACGCCTTTGGTGAGTTGGGCCTGCCGCTTTACTGCGGCATAACCGACAGGTTCAGGCTGGAGGGATGGGCAGCATCGTGGTAGATCACTTCGGTCGCCTTCACAAAATGGGAACCGGACTCGGGGCTCTGCTTAGTATTCAGGTTCCGGTCCCATCGCGGGAAATTGCTGCTACTGACGTCCACACGCACGCGGTGGCCGGCGAGAAAGACGTTGCTGGTCGCCCACATATTCAGGTCTACTTTGTAAATCTGTCCCGGTTTCATAAACCTGGCCTTGGTGTAGTCGTGGTCGCGATAGCGCATGCGTAGGATGCCAGTGGCGATGTTGTGGTCAGAGCCATCGGGCGCCACGTCCACCAACACCGCGGTGAAATCGGTGTCGGGGGCGGAGGAGGAGACGTAAAGCGTCATCGAAACCGGCCCGGTGACGTCCAGGTTCT
>DATJUD010000122.1:0-10458 GCA_035502695.1 Acidobacteriaceae bacterium | reverse complement strand
TGCTCCGCAGCCAACGATGGCGACATGGGCGGCGAGAAGTTTTTGCTGACCCTGCTCTCCGATGCCGGCGAAGAGAGTTTGCCGGGAGTAGCGATCTTGCAAGGAAGAGAAATCGGGATTGGAAACCGAAGCCATTCCACTCCAGTATATGGAATGCAATGCGGGGTGAATTGCCGGCGGCAGCGCGCGCCAGACAGAATTGCAGGCGCCATGTTGTTGGGCGCGTGGTGAGGAACATCTTCATCCGGACCGGGTTTGAACAGAATTGATCAGGATTTATGGCCCGGACAAGACGAGAGACACACAGGTTGCGTATGCTAGCGATAGGCAAACGGAGTCTCTCGATCACCGTATTCCAAGGCAATCTGGGTTCGTCGATCCGTCGTCGAGCGTCTGGAACCCGAGGACTTGCTGTCGGAAAAATGAATCACTGTGGCAACGGTTGTGGACGGACCGTTCATGGGTCTATTTCTTTGCAAAAAAACCATCCACATCCTCGTTTCGCACGTATTGGGTTAGTCGCGCGAATCGGACTCTGCGCCGTTGGGATCGGGCTGGCGACTGCGGGGTTTGCCCCCGGTCGGAACCTGCTCGCGCAGGAAACCAAGTCAGCCTCGACAGCCGGCGTGACCCCGAGTACGGCAGTTGTAAGTTCCGCCATCCAGCGGAGCCCGGCATTCCTGCGATATCGCGATCTGAAGACCTGGTATGGCCTGACGGTGCACGTTGTTGTGTTCGCAGGCGTGGCGGACCAGGACCTGGTTGGGCTGAAAGATCGGCTAGCGCTGCAACCGGGCAAAAAGCTAACGGAACAGGACGTCAAGAAGAGCCTGCACGAGCTGTATGCGACGGGACTCTATCGCAGCATTATTGCCGAGGGAGTGGAAACCGGCGGTCAGGTCACGGTCACGTTCGACGGAGTACCGCAACTGTTTCTGCGCAGGCTGTACATCCAGGGCATGAAGCAGGACACGTTGGCGGCGCAGATTCAACGAGCTACTCGGCTGGAGCTGGGCGAGTCGTTCACGACGCAGGAACTGGACCAGGCCACAGAACATCTGCGGAGCGCGTTGGAGCGGAACGGATTTCATCTTCCAACGGTGTCGGTGAAGACCGTGCCGGCCGGTGGACGCCACCTGGTGGATGTGATTTACACGGTAAACGCGGGACCGCGGGCAAAAGTCGGAGCGGTTGCAGCGACCGGCGCAACGGCGCTGACGGATGCGGAATTCCGCAAGATTGCGAAGCTGAAACAGGGATTGACGGTGACTGCGAACACCGTGCCGCGAGCGCTGACGAAGTTGCGCAAGAAGTATCAAAAGCAAAACCGGTTGGAGGCGACGGTTCGAGCGGGACCAGAAACCTTCAACGCGGCAACCAACTCGGTGAACTATCAGTTCCAGGTGAATCGCGGTCCGGTGGTGCGCATCAGCGCGACCGGCGCAAAGATTTCTCAGCGCGATCTGAAGCAACTGGTCCCCGTCTATGACGAGGGCGCGGTTGATCCTGACCTGCTGGATGAAGGCAACGGCAATCTTCGGGATCACTTCCAGAAGAAGGGCTATTTCGACGTGCATGTCACGCATACGGTCGAGCAGCCTGGGCCGAACGAAGAGAACATTATTTACAAGGTCGAGCTCGGAGCCTTGCATAAAGTGGTGGCGGTCAAAGTGACCGGGAATCAATATTTCCCCCAGAGCGTTGTGAAAGAGCGATTGGCGGTGCAGGCTGCCGATCGCGCGAACTCGCACGGGATTTACAGTCAGCAACTGCAGGCGCAGGATGTGGCCGCGATTCAAGCGCTGTACAGAAGCAACGGCTTTGGCAATGTCACGGTCACTCCGATAGTCACGGACTCAGATGCCGCACCGGGAGCGCAGAAATCCAAGGTAGCGATTGTGCACGTGACGTACGAAATTCACGAGGGCACGCAGCAGAAGATTGGACGGGTGGAGCTGATCGGCGTGGAGAAGGTGTCGAAGGTTGCGTTGCTGGAGCAGATGAATACGCGACCGGGCGAGCCATTTTCTTTAACGACGCTGGCCGGCGACCGACTGCAACTCTTCGATTATTACTATCGCCACGGATTTTCACAGGCGGAACTGGAATTCGAGCAGCATCCCGATCCTCTTGATCCGAATCGAGTCGATATTGTTGTGCGGGTACACGAAGGCAATCCTTTTTATGTGAATCATGTTCTGATCAGCGGACTGCATTACACCAAGCCGCAGGTGGTTAACAAAGTGATGGAGATCAAAGCCGGCGATCCGCTGAACCGCAATGCAATTCTGGATACGCAGCGGCGACTCTATAATCTGGCGCTGTTCAGCGAAGTGGATACCGGCATCGTGAACCCGCGCGGAACGCAGCCGCGCAAAGATGTACTGGTGAACGTGACCGAGGCGCATCGCTGGAACTATGACTATGGCTTTGGATTTGAAGTCCAGACAGGCAATCCGCAAACCAATTGTCCGTCGGCGGCGTCGCTGATCGAGTTGGGCGTGGCCAATCCAAATGCGTTTGTGTGCAGCCCCAACGGCAAGTTCGGAATCAGCCCGCGTGTTTCCTTCGATGTGAGCCGCATTAACCTGGGCGGCAGGAACCGCACCATCAGTTTGCAGACCGCATACGGCACGCTGGAGCAGCAAGCCATCATGACCTATAACGTGCCGAAATTTTATGACCATAAAACGTTCGATTTTTCCCTCTCCGGCGGTTATGTCAGCAATCAAAATGTGACGACCTATGAGGCGTCGACACTGAGCGGATCGGTGGTGTTTACGGAGAGGCCGAACAAGGCGAATACGCTGATCTACTCGATGACCTATCGCTATGTTTACGTCAATCCCAACAGCCTGCAGGTCAGCGCGGAATTAATTCCGCTGCTGTCGCAGCCGACGCGAGTCAGCGGGCCGGGAATTACATGGGTTCATGACACGCGCAACAATCCGCTGGACGCGACCAGCGGATGGTATCTATCGGCGCAGCAATTCTTCGCGTGGGAAGGGTTTGCCTCGCAGGCAAACTTCAATCGAGTGGATATCTCGGAGTCAAACTATTACCGGCTGAATAAGGAAAACTGGATTCTGGCGCGCAATACGCGCATCGGTTTTGAGAACACCTATGGCGATCCTTCGTACAATCTGATTCCACTGCCGGAACGGCTCTACGCCGGCGGCGCAACGTCGCATCGCGGTTTCTCAGTGAATGCAGCAGGTCCGCGCGACTTGCAAACCGGCTACCCCGTGGGCGGTTCAGGAGCCTTTGTGAACAGCACGGAACTGCGCATTCCTCCGGTTCCGCTGCCCTTGATTGGAAACAATCTGGGCTTCGTGATCTTCGAAGATCTTGGCAACGTGTATGAGAACGCCTCAGATATTTTTCCCTCGCTGTTTCGCTACCATCAGCCAAATGTGCAGACCTGTTACAACCTGCAGGGGCCTGAGGGGACGTGCAATTTCAATTATGATTCACAGGCGGCGGGAATCGGGTTGCGTTACAAGACACCCGTAGGCCCGATCCGGCTAGATTTCAGCTATAACATGAATCCAACGGTGTACCCGGTGGTGAGCGATCCGGCACTGTTACCCGCGAAGTTGGACTACAACGGCCAGCCGCCATACGTGGGCAACTCGGGCCACTTCAACTTCTTCTTCAGCATCGGACAGTCGTTTTGAGGGCAAGCGTCATGATCGAGCCGAGACGCGAATGGGCGAATTGTATCGGATCTCGCGAAGCGTTTCGCGGGCTGGTCCTGCTGGGATGCTTGCTTGGTTGTGGGGTGGTGGGCGGACCGCACGCATGGGTGCAGGCGTCTTCGCAGCGGACTGCGGTGCTTGACCGCGTGGTTGCCGATGTGGATGGGCAAGCGATTCTGGCCAGCGATGTCGATGATGAAATGCGATTTTCTGCGCTGCTGCCGGGAGTTGAGCCGGCGACAGATAATACGCCGCAGCGGGCGCTGAATCGCGTGATCGATCGCACTTTAATTGATCAACAGCGGGCGCTACAGCCCGGGGTTGCGGTGGTGTCGCAGAAAGACGTCGATCAGGCGGTTGAGACCATGCGCAAGCAGATTTCGGTTGCGATAAAAACGGATTGCGAGACGGATACGGGATGGAAGGCGTTTTTAGAGTTGCACGGATTTACGCCGAGTGAAATTGAAGATCGCATGCGCGAGCGGTTGGCAATCCTGAAATTTATCGATGTGCGTTTTGGCGTGGTGGTTCAGGTTTCAAATGCCCAGGTCAGAAATTATTACGATCAGGTGCTGATGCCGGAGTTGGAGCAGAATCAACAGCCGCTGCCAGAGCTGCAGACAGTGGCGCCGAAGATCCGCCAGATACTTCGTCAGCGGCAGGTGAGCAGCTTAATCGATGAGTGGCTCAAGAGTCTGCGGGCTGAAGGGCACGTGCAAATTCTGGATCCCGCGTATGCCGAGGCCAAGAAACAAGATGAGAGCATCACCCAGGAAGGCGGCCAATGACAGAGGACGCCACGACGACCAAGCGAAGATCACGCTGGCGATGGGTGGCTTACACCGTGGCCGTTACGGCGCTGTTGGTCGCCGTTTTGATAGGATCGCTGGCCTGGTATGCTTCGACGCCGGCCTTCACGGCACATGTGCATCGGGCTGTGATCGATGTGCTGGAGCGGGCGACAGGCGGTCGGGTGGAGATGGGGTCGTTCCGCTGGAGCGTGCGCCATTTCACCATTGAAGTGAATGATCTGACAATTCACGGCAAAGAGGGCTCGGGCGAGATCCCATATTTTCATGTCCAGCATTTGACGCTGGACGCGAGCCTGCTTACATTTCTCACTCCCAAGATTCGCTTGACCAGTCTGACCGCGATAAGCCCGACGTTTCATCTGATTGTTTTGCCGGATGGAACGACAAATCAGCCGCAGCCGCGAGTCGCGAGCAATGAGCCATTGCCGCAGACTCTGTTGAGCATGGCCATTGAGCAGACTCGGATTGAGAATGGCATGGTGTTGGTGAACGACCGCAAGGTGCCATTCGAATTGGCGGCAGGGCCGATGCATCTGATCATGCGGTACATGCCGGAGCAGAGTGCGTATCAGGCAAGTCTGGATACACGAAACATCACGTTTCGGCTGAAGAATTCGACTGAGACACATTCGCGGTTGCAGGTGAAGCTGCAGCTGGCTCGCGATTCCATCCGGATTGACAGCCTGAATCTGCAGACTGGTGAATCGCGGCTGATGGCGACTGGAGAAGTACGGAACTTTTCCGCTCCTAGTTGGAAGACCAATGTGTGGGGCTCGGTGGATGCGCGCGAGATTGGCGAAATGATCGGGGAAGATGAACTGCGCAATGGGCGGGCGCAGCTTTCCATCGAAGCGCATGGCGCGGCTGATGGAAAATTCCGCGTGTCCGGGCACGTCGATCTTCACTCCGGCGAATGGGAAGCTCCATGGCTGCGGTTGCGCAATGTGGACCTGCACACCAACGTGACGGTGGATGACAACGATTGCGTGCTGACGGATTTTTCTTCTGTGCTGGAAGACGGCGGAAAGATATCGGGAAACATGGTGTTGCGGCACTGCGTGGGTCCGCCGGAGCCAGTGGTATTGCCGGCCGCGAAAAGCGCGAGTTCGTCATCCGGGATTGGACATAAGCGGCTGAGCCCGCGCGAACTGCTCGAGCGGCTTCACAAGAAGTTTGAGAAAGCGCCGGTCGAGCGGGAGGAGAAGCGGTATCAGCCAATGCAGGCGAACATCGATGCGCAAGTTTCCGATGTCACCTTGCCATTGATTTTGAAAGCGACCGCTCCCAGGGCGGAATGGAATATTGGATTCACCACCGCGGCCTCGGGCAAAGTGACAGTGCGCTGGACTGGCGATGGAAATGGCCTGGATGTGCATGGCGACCTGATGCTGAGCGTTCCCCGGAGCACCCTGGGCTTGGTGCCGGTGAGCGGACCGGCGCATGCGGATTATCTTGGGGATCATCGCCACTTGGTGATTCAGGATGCAAATTTACACACGCCCGGCACCCAGGTGCATGGCGTGGGTACGCTCGATTTGCTGGAGCACGACCTGCACAGCGCATTGCGGCTGGATGTGGTGGGAAGAGACCTGAGTGAATTCGACCAGCTGCTGACCATCACAGATCTACGAGCGACGCCTGTGGGTTCGCCACACGCGCTGCCGTTGCATTTGCTGGATACGGCGACGTTTCATGGCGAGGTTCACGGCACTTTTTTCGCGTTGCAGGCGGTGGGGCATTTGGATTCCGGACCGTTCGAGATGGTGGTGACACGGAGTAAACCGGAGAAGGCAGATGAAACGCGGCTGCCGCCGGAGTTGTTGCGATGGGATCAGTTTCACGGCGACATTTCGTATGCGCCAGCGCGGCTCATTTTGCGGAATGGGGAACTGGTGCAAGGGGACGCTGTGATTCATTCGGACATGGATCTCTCCCCAGACCGCACTGCACCCGACACCTATACCTATAACAAGCACACACAAGTGACGGCGACGGTGCAGTCGACCCATGTTTCAGTGGCGGATTTGCAGGCGGTAGCCGGGACTTCGTATCCGATTTCCGGAATCATGGAAGCGCATGCGCATGTGGTGGGAACCGTGGATGACCTGGAGGGTTCCGGCCAGCTGCTGCTGACCCACGCGGTTGCATACGGGCAGCCGATCACGGCAGCGGACATGGTGCTTTCGGCTCAGGGACACTTGTTGCAGGCAACCCACATTCGACTGGCCGCTGCCAATGGCGTAGCCATTGGCGATCTGCAATACGACGATCGATCGGGCGCGTTGCAGGGTGAAATGGCAGGGCATGGCTTCGCGTTATCGAAGATCGCGTTGCTTGAGAATCGGCGGCTGCGGACTGGTGGAACCGCGGACCTGTTGGCGCATGTGGAGGGAACTCTGCGGAATCCGCTGGCGAGCGGCGAAATGGATATCCAAAACCTGACGCTGAACGGACAACCGATGGGACGGTTGCATGCGGCGGCGAATGTGCAACATGGAACGCTGTCGCTGAATTCGCACGCGGTGCTTTTTCAGACATACATGGATCTGGGTGGACAGGTCCAATTGAGCGGAAACTATTCGGCACAGATGCAGCTGACATTTGCGGATTTCAACATTGGTCCAGTGTTGCGAATGGCGAGCTCTTCCGATATCGACGCTCATTCTTCGCTGGTGGGAAAGATTACGTTGTCCGGACCGCTGGCTGATCCCTCGAAAATCCAGGCAGACGCAGAGGTGAACACGCTCGCCGCGACGGTGGACGGGATACCGATTCATTCGCAAGGCCCGATGCTGGCGTCGCTGCGGGATGGAATATTGCGATTACAACCAGTCCATATTCAAGGGATAAATATGGATTTTGTTGCCGGTGGCACGGTCGACCTGCTGAAGGGAGATACGCTGCGGCTGCATTCCGAAGGAACCATCGACGCCGCGCTGGCTTCCGTGATGAACAAGGACATTCAATCTTCGGGTCAAGTGAAATTTGTGGTGAACGCGCGCGGAACCGCGCACAAGCCGAATCTGCAGGGACGCGCCGAGTTGAGTCACATCAACATGCACATGATGAACGTCACCAATGGTCTGACGGACATGAACGGGACCATGGCGTTCGATCAGGACAGGCTGGTGGTGCAGCAGTTGAAGGGCTCGTCGGGTGGCGGTGATCTGGAATTGAAAGGATTCGTCGGCTATCAGAATGGAATCTTCGTCGACCTGACGGCGACGACGCAGCATGTTCGCATTCGCTACCCCAAGGGAGTGTCGAGCTCAGTAAACGCAAAGTTACGCGTGCTGGGAAATCTCGACAGCCTGATGGTGAGCGGAAACGTCGAACTAATGCGCTTTGGTATCGACAGTAATGTGGACCTGGCATCGCTGGTGACCGGGGGAGGGGGGGTGTCGGCTCCGATCGATCCAACCTCGCCGATGAATCGAGTGCACCTGGATATTCACGTTACCTCGGCGCCGGAGCTTGGATTTCAGAACTCCTTTGCGTCGCTGGCGGGGGATGTCAATCTGCGAATTCGCGGCACGCTGGAAAATCCTTCGGTGCTGGGAAGGATCGATATTACAGAGGGTTCGGCTTCTTTCGCGGGGACAAAATACAGTTTGCAGCAGGGTGACATTATCTTCGCCAATCCGGTGGCCATTACTCCGGAGATCGATCTGGAGGCGTCGGCGAGAGTGCAGAACTACGACATCATCATCAGTTTGCACGGGCCGCCGAATAAGCTGGAGATTTCTTATCGATCGGAACCGCCGCTGACCCAGGCTGATGTGCTGGCGCTTTTGGCTTTAGGACGTACGAATGAACAGGCGGCGATGTATGGGGAGCAGCAGCAGGCGGGCGCCAACCTGACGACGGAGGCGCTGCTTGGAGGCGCTCTGAATGCAGCGGTCAGCAGCCGTGTGCAAAAGCTGTTCGGTGTGGGCAGCGTGCGTGTCGATCCAAATTTTGTGGGAACTTTGGGGGATTCGACTGCCCGCGTCACGATCGAACAGCAGGTGGGGCGGAATTTTACGTTTACATTTGCGACCAATGTGAACAGCACGGCGCAGCAATTGATTCAAGGGCAGTTGGATTTGACGCGCAATGTCTCCATCATTGCGGTGCGCGACGAGGCGAACGTGTTCAGTATGTATCTGCAGATTCGCGGCCGACACAAGTAGAGAGCAGAAGAGGAATCGGCGATGCGAGCCATCCTCGAGGGCAATCCAGCCGCATAAAACTGAAAGCGGGGTTCGGGGCGGCGATTTCGCAACTCTTTTCCAGCGGTTGCGTCTATGTAGGTTGAACCGGCGGTGGCCACAGGCTCCGAGTGGGCGGTGGGGCGATTGGCGGCGTAGACTACACGACAACGAGAAGCACGTGGAAGCGGTCGACGCGGTTGAATCGAAGAGGCTGAAAGAGGAGTTCATCCATGCGAAAGAATGCGGTTGTATCCAGGCTGTTGGTGACGGTTTGTTGCGTGGGAATGGCAGGGATAGGAACGACTACGCTGGTCGGCCATTCGACAGCGGTGTTCGCAGCGGAGACTGGAGCCTCCGACGCGGCGCTGACGAGCGCGGTGAAGGATCAGCTAAAAAACAAGAATTTCAAGGACGTGACCGTGATGGTGCAGGACGGAACGGCGACTCTCTCCGGTCAGGTCAACCTGTTTGCGTACAAAGCGCAGGCGGTCAAGAAGGCAAGAAAGACCAAGGACATTAAAGATGTACGGGACAATATTGCCGTCGGTGGTCCGACTATCCCGGATAACGTGCTGCAAAGAAGCTTGTTGAAACGGATTGAAATGGATCGCGTCGGCTACGGCGAAGTGTTCGACGCGATTTCAGTTGCGGTACAGAACGGGGTGGTGTTGCTTGGCGGGCATGCGATTGGACCGGTCACGCAGCAGTCCGCGGTGGCGTTGGCAGCATACACGCCGGGCGTAAAGGAAGTGATCAACCAAATCAGCATCGATCCTGTGTCCCAGTTTGATGATGGGATTCGGATTGCGACGTTTCGCGCGATCTATGGATACCCGCCGCTGCAACGGTACGCAATTGTCCCGTGGCGCCCGATTCGCATCTCTGTGCAGAATGGCAGGGTGACATTGTACGGCGTGGTGGATAGCCAAATGGACAAGCAGCTGGCATATACGCGGGCAATGCAGGTTCCGAATGTTTTCCAGGTAACGAATGACCTGGTTGTCGGCAATGTGAAAGCGGAAAAGAGCAACAAGACATAGTGCTGGACTCGCACGATGCTTCACCGATCGAAGGAATGTACAACGGCGCAACCCACGAAGAAGGTTGCGCCGTTGTTTTTGCGGGTTACGGCGGGTTCTATTCCGCGTGCACGACAGCGCCCTTTTGTCGGATTGCCTTGCGCAGCATGAAGACGACGGGCAGGCAAGCAAATGACGCCAGAGCGAGGTAGCGGAAGTCATCCACATAGGACAGCAGCAGCGCCTGAACATTCAGGGAACTGTAGGTGCGTCCTAACGTGCCTGCGCCTGCCATGGCAGACCCGATCTTGGGAGCAAGATCGTTGATTCCCTGGCTAAGCTGCTCCTGGTAGATACGGCCGCTGGGCGTCAGGTTCTGCACCAGGTTGGCCTGGTGCAGTTGCGAGTGCCGGGCCAGCAACGTATCTGTAAGCGAAATACCGATGCTGCCGCCGACATTGCGCAACAAGTTGTAGAGACCGGTTGCGTTACCCATCTCCTGATTGGTCAGCCCGGCAACGGTGGTGGTGGAGAGCGGCACAAATACCATCCCCGATCCGAAGCCGCTTAAGATGATCGCCCAAATAAAGGACCACGGCGAGATGGCAAGGTTGACCTCGCCAAACCAGATGCCGCAGATGCCGAAGATCAAAAAACCTCCGCCAATCAGCCAGCGATTGTCGATTTTGGACGTAAGAATGCCAATGAGCGGCATGGCTATCACCGCCCCCAATCC
>DATJUD010000121.1:0-8987 GCA_035502695.1 Acidobacteriaceae bacterium | reverse complement strand
TGCTGTAATGTGGGCGACGGTGGTTTCTTCGTCGGTAATGAACTTCAACTTTTCGCTATGCGGCAAATCGGCGACACGAATGACCATGCCGAATGCCAGCTCGCTGACGTCGATATCGATGTGTCCTGGAATATCTGAAGGCAGACATTCGATTTCAATCTCGCGCAACACCTGGTCGAGAATGCCACCCTGGGTCTTGACGCCGACAGGAACGCCGAGCAGCTGGATCGGCACTTCGACGCGCATCATCTTGTCCATCGCAATGCGCTTCATGTCGATGTGGATCAGGTTGCCCTTGATGGGATCGTTTTGCCAATCCACCACCATCACCTTGGCGACGGAGCCGGAGACATCGAGATCGAAAATCGTGTTGTGGCCGGACTCGGAATGGAGGATGCGGCGGATCTGCTTGGGGTCGACGGTGACCGCGACAGACGGCTGCTGGGCTCCATACACCACGGCTGGAATACTGCCGGCAACGCGTACGCGGCGGGCGACATTCTTTGTGAACTTGCCCTCGCGGGGCATAGCTGTAACAACTTCAGGTGCGCTCATGTGATTCGTTTCCCTTCGGGCACGGCGGGTTGCGCCGCTCCCTTCTCGTGACCCGGACAAATTCTGCCCGGCCACACTGTTGATGTTCCATTCACGCCCACTTCCAAAACGGCGGCGGCGTGTAACAGAAAGCTTCGTTCGTCAGAGAGGCGTTAGTTAAACAAGCTGCTAACGCTGGTCTCCATGTGGATGCTCTCGATGGCGCGGCCAATCAGGCCGGCAATCGACAGCACTTTAATCTTTTCCGTATGCAAGGCTTCGTCCCGCAACGGAATCGTATTGGTGACCACCAGCTGCTCCAGCCGGGAGTCAACAATCCGTTCAATCGCTCGACCGGAAAGCACCGGATGCGTGGCGCAGGCATAGACTTTTTTTGCGCCCACTTCCAACAACGCATCCACGGTCTTGATCAGCGTTCCCGCCGTATCGACAATATCGTCGAGAATCAGGCAGGTTCTGCCCTGCACATCGCCAATCACGTGCATCACTTCTGAAACATTTAAATCGGTGCGCCGTTTGTCCACAATGGCCAGCGGAGCTTCCATCTTCTGCGCGAAGAAGCGCGCCCGTTCCACGCCGCCGGCATCGGGTGAAACTACGGTCAGGTCGGGCAGATTCAATTCCCTGAAGTGACCCACCAGCACCGGGCTGGCAAACAAATGGTCCACCGGAATATTGAAAAAACCCTGAATCTGCGCCGCATGCAAATCGACCAGCAAGGCTCGATTGGCTCCGGCTGTCGTCAACAAATCCGCCACGAGCTTGGAAGAGATCGCAACTCGCGGACGGTCTTTGCGATCTTGCCGAGCATAGCCGTAGTACGGAACCACCACGGTGATGCGGCGTGCGGAAGCCCGCTTCAACGCGTCGATCATGATCAGCAGTTCCAGCAAATGCTGGTCGACGGGATAGCAGGTCGGCTGCACCACAAACACGTCGGCGCCGCGAACATTTTCCAAAAGCTGAAAGTACACTTCACCGTCGGAGAACCGCTGCAGTCGCACTTCGCCCAGCGGAACGCCGACAAACTTGCAAATCTCTTCTGCCAGCGGCAGGTTTGACGAGCCGCTGAAAATCTTGAACCGTTTGTCCTCTGTGTAGGACTTGGCACGCTTGCGACTGGCAGCAGCCCTGGCTGATCCCGCAGCAGTTCCGTCAGCGCTCACTGCGATCGATCCTGTTGTGGGTGCATCCGCATCCACCGTCAGGGTCGAATTTCCGTCCCCGTTCTCATTTCCGCCTGCATTCGTCATCGTTGTCTGGACCTCCCAAGCTGGTTGGCATTGGTGAACCGAAACTGCAAACTTTGGACCGTGGCAACCTGGGGGTTGAAAGCTGCCAGAATCCTGGAAAGATTGCCGCAGGCGGTGAATCTCCTGCGACGCGTCATGAGCGAAAACTGCACTACAAATGCTGTAAATCAACAAAAACTACTTGCGATCTGCAAGTGAATCTGGCTGGGCGACTAGGATTCGAACCTAGACCGAGTGCTCCAAAGGCACTTGACCTACCGTTAGTCGATCGCCCAAAACTACAGGCCGTCGCGATCACTGATCATGGTGCGCCAGTATTCCTGTCGGCCAACTGTCCTGGTTTCGTACGCGGTAATCCTTTGCGCTTCCAGCCGTTCGACCGCCGCTTGAGCGTCCTCCGCCGTCCGGTATAAACCGAACAGCGCGGAACCGGACCCTGAAAGCGCCGCGTAAATGGCAGGGCTTCCATTTGGAGAATTTTGCTTCAGCGTTTCGAGAATGTCGCGCAGAGAGGGATACTGAGTGAAGACGACAGATTCAAAGTCGTTCACGATCCCGGCGCGGACAAGCTCGAGAAGAAGATTCTCGGCCCGGTCTTTCCCATGTGCAACAGAAAAGACACCGGTGGCGTTCGCACGAACTTGCTGGGGAGCAGACAAAGCGGCACCCCACGTACGACCCAACTGTTCCAGCCTATCGGAAGCGTGGCTGTGGGTCAATTGGTTTTCGGCGGTTTCGCCCAGTATTTGCGCGGGCGATGACCCGATGTGGAGGCGATCCCACTCTTGAAAGGCTTGCGGCGTAGACACACGCACGTCGGGAACCGCCACCACACAGTAGGTTTCCGGTAGGTCAGGCAGGGGAGAAACCTCCTCGCCGCGCCCCCGGCCCAGCACCGTGCCGCCAATCAGAAAGAGGGGCACATCGGAGCCGGTTTCGGCGGCAATCTGCAGATTTTCTTCGGTGGAGAGGCCGATGCCAAGCTCTTTTTCCAGGCCAATCAGGGCGGCGATCGCGTTGGCGGAGCCAGCTCCAAGGCCACCCTGGACGGGGAGGCGCTTGTCGATATGGATAATCACTTTGGCGGAGATGTTCAGCCGATCGAGCGCTCGCTCGACGATCTTCCAGCAGGTATTGCGATCATCGCAGGGAACAAACTTTTCGGTGCAGCTGAGGAAGATTTCGCTGGGTGTGCTGGCGGGTAGCGCCACAGCCGTGACGTCAACAAAGTCATGAATGGCGAGGGTCTGGTAGATCGTCGTCAGCGCGTGAAAGCCATCGGGACGCGACGGACCGATGGCCAGGCCAAGATTGATTTTTGCGTGCGATCGTACGCGGGTGGACATGCAGAGACGATTCTAAATGGAGGTCTGGCAAGCTACACTTTTTCTACTGGACACGCGCGAATGCTTATAAAAAAACTCATCCCATGTTGCTCGCCATTGGTAGCCTGCAGCCTTCTACTGTCGGTCGCGGCGGCGCAAACGACCCCCGACCAAGGAATTGACTACAAGGGTGAGCAGCCAGTGCGGACGCAGCACGCGATGGTGGTCACGGTGCATCACGATGCCACCGATGCCGGAGTCGAAATCCTGAAGCAGGGTGGCAACGCGGTCGATGCTGCGGTTGCGGTTGGGTTCGCGCTTGCGGTGGTGCATCCGGAAGCGGGAAACATTGGCGGCGGCGGATTCATGCTGGTGCGCTTCAAGAACGGCAAATCGCACTTTATGGACTATCGCGAGGAAGCGCCGGGCGCGGCCACCATGAACATGTATCTCGATGCCCAGGGCAATGTGATTCCCGACGCATCTACGGTGGGCTATCGCAGCATTGGCGTTCCCGGCTCGGTCGCGGGCATGGTGCGGGCGGAAAAGCTGTGGGGCAAGCTGACCCTGGCGCAGGTGATGCAGCCCGCCATTCGGCTGGCGCGCAACGGATTTGTGCTGAGCGAGGAAGAAGCCGAAGAGATGCACGATCCGCTGCTGACGAAGTTTCCCGCGTCGAGGCACATCTTTCAGCGGGATGGAGATTACTATCGCGCGGGAGAAACCTTTCGTCAGCCGGAGCTGGCGGCCACGCTGGAGCGAATCGCAAATAATCCGAGAGACTTCTACCGCGGGGCGATGGCGCGACAGATTGCCGCAGCGATTCAGAAGGGCGGTGGACTGATTACGGCGAAGGACCTGGCACACTACAAAGCCAAGGATCGCAAGCCGCTGGTGGGCCAATATCACGGCTACAAAATTCTGACCGCACCTCCGCCATCGGGCGGCGGCATTGGGTTGCTGGAGACGCTGAATATTCTTGCGCCCTACGATCTGACATCGTTGGGCGACCGTTCGCCGCGCGAGATGCACTACATTGTGGAGGCCTTCCGCCGTGCCTTCATGGACCGCGCGGATTATCTTGGCGATCCGGACTTTACGCCGATTCCGGTGAAACAGATGATCAGCCTGAAGTACGCGGCAGCGTTTCGCGCGAGCATTCTGCCGGACAAGGCCACGCCTTCGAGCACGCTGAAGCGTCCAGCGGGATTTCTGCCACCACCACCCACGCTGGCGCCGCCGCATCATGAGTCAAACCAGACGACGCACTACTCGATTGTGGATGCGGACGGCAACGCGGTCGCCGTAACGACGACGCTGAATAACTCCTTTGGCTCGGGTGTTACGGTGCCGGGGTTGGGATTTTTGCTGAATGACGAGATGGATGATTTCGCCTCCAAGCAAGGCGTGCCGAATATGTATGGCCTGATCCAAGGGCCAGCGAACGCGATTGGCCCGCACAAGCGGCCGCTCTCTGCCATGACGCCGACCATCGTGACCAGAGATGGCAAGGTGGCCATGGTGCTGGGCTCGCCGGGAGGGCCGCGGATCACAACAACGGTGGCCAACATTTTTCTAAGTGTGGCCGATGGTGGATTGAACATCCAGCAGGTGGTGGATGCGCCGCGATTCCATCATCAATATCTGCCGGACATTGTGTACTTGGAACCGGGCTTCCCAGCGAGCACAGTCAGCGCGCTGCAGGCGATGCAGTACACAGTGCATGTCGGGCAGCATTATTGGAGTAACGGCGAGTGCATCGAGATCGATCCCAAGACCGGCGAACTCGAAGGCGGCCAGGATCATCGCAGCCATTACGGCAAAGCGGCGGGATATTAGCGGGGATTTTGTTTGATCCCATGGCATCGGCGGTACCCTCTGACCGTTAGCTCCTCCAAATGGGGTAACTTAGAAATAGGTTGATTCCTCCATGTTGAAAGTGATTTCTACACACATTTTTCTGAAGCACCGCCTGCATAGCGGGCATTTGGATACGCTGCGCAAGTCTGGGGCGGAAGCCATTGAAATCTTCGCCAATCGGCGTCATTTCGACTACACCAGCCGAGTGCAGGTGCGCGAGATTGGAGACTGGTTCCGCGGCAACCCGACGGCGCCCTGGGCGCTGCACGCGCCGCTGCGTGCAGAAGGCGAAGGCGATAGCGAGCGCAGCAGCGGCCCGGCGATTAACGTGGTGCACGTGGAGAAGTCGCGCCGGATCGACTCCATGGACGAGGTGAAGCGCGCGCTGGAAGCGGCGGAGCAGATTCCTTTCACTCACTTGATTCTGCATTTGGGCGAGCGCGGGGACACCTGGAGTCCGCGCACCCTGGAACATGCGATGACGGCAGTGGAGCATCTGCGCGCGTTCGCGCGGCCGTTGGGGGTGCAGATCCTGCTGGAGAATCTGGAGAAAAATGAAGTGGCCGAGCCGCAGAACCTGATGGAGATTCTGACGGTGGGACATTTCGACGATATTGGGCTCTGCCTCGATGTGGGCCATGCGCACATTGGCGAAGGAATTCCGGCGACCATTGACATCATGGGGCCGAGGATTCGTTCGGTGCATGTACACGACAATGCGGGTGATAAAGACTCGCATCTGTGGCCGGGAGATGGCACGATTGCGTGGCCGGAAACCATGCGCGCACTGGAAGCGCTGGCCAACCCGCCGGCGACTGTGCTGGAGATTCATCCGACGCTGGAAAATCCGGAAGGCACGCTGGTGGATCGTTATCAACGGACATGGGAATTTCTGGATCGAGCGGCTTCGGCAGCCCCCGACGCGCTCTAGGTTCCCCATCTCTCTTCTCATATTGCTCCGCCGATGTAGAGTGAATTGTTATGGATGAAACCACTCCAAGCATGACCAGCACCGCGTCAGTGACCACCATTGCCAGCCTTAGTCAGCATGAAGGCGAGACCATTACGCTGCGTGGTTGGCTCTACAATCTGCGCGAGAGCGGCAAGCTGCTGTTTCCGATTTTTCGCGATGGCACGGGAACAGTGCAAGGCATCGTGCCGAAGTCGGCGGTGTCGGCGGAAGTTTTCGAGCGCATCAAGGGGCTGACGCAAGAGTCGAGTGTGATTGTGCGTGGCAAGGTTCGCGCCGACAAGCGCGCTCCGAGCGGTGTTGAGCTGGATGTCGAAGATCTGGAAGTTGTCGATCGCGTTCCCGAGGACGCACCGTTTCCGATTTCACTGAAAGAGCATGGCGTCGATTTCCTGATGGAGCATCGCCATCTGTGGATTCGCACGCCGCGGCAGGCGGCAATTTTACGGACGCGCGCGGAAATCATGCGGGCGGCGCAGGAATATTTCGACACGCATGGATTTGTTCGCACGGATCCACCGATCTTGACGCCGGCGGCCTGCGAAGGTACCAGCACGCTGTTTCCGGTGGACTACTTCGGCGACGAAGCTTATTTGACACAGAGCGGGCAGTTGTACATCGAGAGCACGGCGATGGCGCTGGGTAAGGTCTACTCCTTCGGTCCGACATTTCGTGCGGAGAAGTCGAAGACGCGTCGGCATCTGACAGAGTTCTGGATGATCGAGCCGGAGGTCGCGTTTGCCGGACTCGATGACATCATGGTGCTGGCGGAAGAATTTCTCAGCCACATTGTGCAGCGCGTGCTGGAGAATCGTTCTGCCGACCTGAAAGTGATTGGCCGCGATGTGAGCAAGCTGGAAGCGATTCGTCCGCCGTTTCCGCGGGTCAGTTATGAGGAAGCTGCGAAGATGCTGGCCGATGCGTTTAAGGCGGGCAAGCTGGAGCAAGAGTTTGTCTACGGGAATGATTTTGGCTCGCCGGATGAGACCTATATTTCGTCGCAATTTGATCGGCCTGTCATGATCCATCGCTATCCTGCGGACATTAAGGCGTTCTACATGGAACCGGATCCGGAGAACGACAAATTCGCGCTGTGCGTGGACGTTCTGGCTCCCGAGGGCTATGGGGAGATTATTGGTGGGTCGCAACGCATCAACTCCTATGAGCTGTTGAAGCAGCGGATAGAGCAACACGGTCTGCCACTGGCGCCCTTTCAGTGGTATCTTGACCTGCGTCGCTATGGTTCTGTGCCGCATGCGGGATTTGGCATGGGGATCGAGCGCGCCGTGGCCTGGATTTGCGGTCTGGACCATGTGCGTGAGACGATTCCATTCGCCAGGACGCTGAACCGCATTTATCCTTAGTCGGCGTTCGCGCGGATAGGGAAGAGAACGCGTCTCAAGCAGGACATCTCATGTCAAATCCCAGCAAGAGTACGAAGCCAGTAAACCGCGCAGAACGAAGCGGTGCGAGCCATGCTTCGCGCCGGTCGTCGATCGCGAGCGCGGAGAGCATTCAGCCGCGGAAGATTCGCATCCTTGGAGTGCCGCTCGATCTGGGACAGTCGCGGCGCGGTGTGGATATGGGTCCATCGGCGGTGCGTGTCGCCGGGTTGCAGGCGAGGCTGGAAGCGCTGGGTCACCAGGTACAGGACGGCGGAAATATTTCGGTCGAGATCGCCGAGACGCAAAGCATGGGCGACTACGATGCGAAATATCTGCACGCCATTACGGAAACGTGCACACGCGAAGCGGAGCAGGTGATTGCAACGCTGACCACCGGGGAAATGCCGCTGGTGCTGGGCGGGGACCACTCTATTGCGGTGGGAACGGTCTCTGGAGTGGCAGAATTTTATCGCCGAAAAAAGCAGAAGATCGGCTTGATCTGGATGGATGCCCATGCCGACATCAACACGCCGCAGACCTCGCCGAGCGGCAATGTGCACGGCATGCCGGTGGCCGCGCTGACCGGTCTGGGACCGGACGAACTGAAGGATATCTTCGGATGGTCTCCAAAGATCGCGCCGGAAAACCTGGTGCTGATCGGTCTGCGTGACATTGACGCGACCGAGAAAGCCAACATTCGACGGGCGGGAATCACTGAGGTGTACACCATGCGCGATATTGACGAACGTGGCCTGCGCACGGTGATGGAAGAGGCGGTGCGGGCCGCTGCGCGCGACACAGCCGGCTATCACATCTCGCTCGACATGGACTGGATCGATCCGGAGGATGCGCCGGGAGTCGGCACTCCGGTACGGGGCGGCGCGACGTATCGTGAGGCGCACCTGGCGATGGAGATCATCGCCGATGATGGGCGCATGTTGAGCTTTGAGTTGGTCGAAGTGAACCCGGTGATCGACGAGCATAACCGCACGGCGCAACTGGCGGTGGAATTGACCTCTTCCGCATTTGGGAAAAAGATTTTGTAGGCAAGCGCCCCAGCGGCAAGTTGAAGCGGCAACTATTTTTCAAACCAGATTTCCATGCCGATCGCATTCTGTTGCACTTCTGTCCGGCGAAACGGTACCTGGCCCAGCATCTGTTCGATTTCCTGCCGGGTATAGGCGCGCTTCAGCAGCATAAAGCGAAAGGTGAGCAGCGTCATCCAGCGGTTGATTGTGCCGATGCCGATTCCATTCACATACTCGCGAATGGCCGACATGGGAGTGTCGCGGCGCAGGTCAATGATGACGCCGCTGGCGCCGGGACGAAGCACGCGATGCATTTCCTGGAGCGCTTTGACGGGCTCAGAGAAATTCTTGAACGCGGCGCGGCACACGAGCAGGTCAAAGCTATTCTCGGCAAACGGCATGGCTGATGCATTGCCCTGTTGAATGTCGACTTTTACATGGGAGTCGGCTGCGTTGCGGACTGCCAGTTCGACCATGGTGTTGCTGATTTCAAGTGCATGCACGTGGAGCTTCCCTGATTTTGCCAGTTCGATGGAAAGAAAACCGGGGCCAGGCGCCACCTCCAGCACATCGGAGCCCGCGGGGAGATTGGCTTCCAGCCGGACGGCGAG
>DATJUD010000120.1:0-28747 GCA_035502695.1 Acidobacteriaceae bacterium | reverse complement strand
ACCGGCCCGCGTATTATGCAGTACTACTTTATGGCAGGTCCGGAATATCGCATCTATCGCCGCGCCAAGGCATCGGGCACATTCCATGCAATGTTCGGCAACGCCTGGGGAATTTTTGACGCCGCCACGCTGCATGGCCTGGACGTGCGCACGATCGGATTGTTTCCCACGCAGTGGACTTTTGCCAGCGCGATCGGCGGCACGTTCGATTACAACTACATGCCGCGCATTGCCTTTCGCATTCAGCCGGAACTCCTGATCACCCGCTATAGCGGAACCGCGCAGCAGAATTTCGGATTTTCGGTAGGCCCGATCTTCCGGCTAGGACACCTCGACACCTCTGGCGGAGCGACTCCATCTGGCAGCAAACACTGGCACTTGCATAACCCGCTGCATAAGTGACCAAAGGGCTGCTCCTTCAGTGCTTTGACAGTTCTGGGGGTCCGAATGAATATCTTAATCAGAAGCGGATTGGAATTTAGGCCCTCCCCCCTATCTCCAGTCTCAATTCCTTCCGCTTTCCCTCTCCCCCCAAAAACATAATCAACGGCATCGAAGCGCAAAACTGCGCAGAGCCGCGCGTGGCAGCTGCAGCCCAGGCTTCGTTTGAAATAAGCACACATGCAAATCTGCCTTTCATTCAACAGAGGCAGATTTGCATGATCGATTGTGTCAGGGTTTTATGCCAGTTCGTAGCCTGCGAAGAAGTAGCCAATTTCGAAGGCCGCAGTCTCTTCCCCATCGGAACCGTGGATCGTATTTTCTTCAATGCTGCCGGCAAACTTCTTGCGGATGGTGCCTTCTTCGGCGTTGGCGGGGTTGGTAGCGCCCATCAGTTTGCGCAGGTCGGCAATGGCATTGTCTTTTTCCAGCACCATCACGAAGATGGGGCCGGAAGACATAAAGTCCGTCAACGAGTTGAAGAAGGGACGCTGGGCATGGACTGCATAAAATCCTGCAGCTTGCTGTTTGCTGATCGACAGGCGCTTGATGGCGACCAGGTGGAAGCCTGCAGCCTCAATCATGGCGAGGACGGCGCCGGTCTGGCCTTTGCGGACCGCATCCGGCTTGATGATGCTAAACGTACGTTGCAATGAAAACTCTCCTTGAGGTGTTAAAGATTCTAAATTTCGCTAAGCTTTGCCGATGACCTGGGCCAGCGTTTCGCCAATCAGCGCGGGCGACTTGACGACGTGGATGCCGGCCGCCTCAAGCGCCTTCATCTTATCTGCCGCGGTTCCCTGCCCGCCGGAAATAATCGCTCCTGCATGACCCATGCGTCGACCCGGCGGTGCTGTCTGGCCGGCGATGAAGCCGACCACGGGCTTCCTGACGTGCGCTTTGACGTAGTCAGCGGCAGCTTCCTCGGCCGTTCCGCCAATTTCGCCAATCATAATAATGGCTTCTGTGTCGGGATCGTCGTTCAGCAGGCGAAGCCCATCGACGTGCGTGGTGCCGATGATCGGATCGCCGCCGATCCCGATCGCCGTCGACTGACCGATGCCGCGCTGCGTGAGCTGGTAGACGGCCTCATACGTCAGCGTGCCGGAGCGGGAAACGATGCCCACATTCCCTTCCATGTGAATGCGACCCGGCATAATGCCGATTTTGCATTTTCCCGGCGAAATGATTCCGGGACAATTGGGTCCGATCAGCCGCGAGGTAGAGTGCTTCAGCTTCTCCCAGACGCGCACCATGTCAAGCGTCGGAATGCCCTCTGTAATGCAGACGATCAGTGGAATGCCGGCATCCTCAGCTTCCAGAATCGCGTCCGCGGCAAACGGCGGGGGCACAAAAATCACCGTGGCGTTGGCGCCGGTTTTGTTGACGGCCTGCTCCACGGTATCGAAGACCGGCCAGCCCTCATGCGTGGTTCCACCTTTGCCGGGCGTCACGCCACCGACAACTTTGGTGCCATATTCGGCGCAGCCCTTAGCGTGGAAGGTGCCTTCGCGACCGGTAATTCCCTGCACGATCAGGCGAGTTTTTTTATCGACTAAGACTGACATTTATTTGCTCCCCTTCGCTGCGGCAACCGCTTTTTCGGCTGCGTCCTTCATGGTTTGGCCAATGATGAAATTCAGCCCCGACTCCTTCAGAATCTGGCGCCCTTCTTCCACGTTCGTACCTTCCAGGCGCAGGATCACCGGCACCTGCACATTCATTTTTCTGGCTGCTTCTACCACGCCGCGGGCCAGCGTGTCGACGCGCAGGATGCCGCCAAAAATGTTGATGAACACTGCCTTGACGTTCTTGTCGGACAGCAGAATGCGAAAGGCATTTTCAATCTGCTCCTGATTCGCGCCGCCGCCCACGTCGAGAAAATTTGCAGGAGAGCCGCCGGCGTACTGGATGATGTCCATGGTCGCCATGGCCAGGCCGGCGCCGTTCACCATGCAGGCAATGTTGCCGTCGAGGCGAATGTAATTCAGCGCGAACTTCGAGGCTTCCACTTCAAGCGGATCTTCCTCGTTGGTGTCGCGCAGCTCCTTCAATTCCTTATGCCGAAACATGGCATTGTCGTCGAAGTTCATTTTGCAATCGAGCGCAAACAGCTTGTCGTCCTTGGTGGTGATGAAGGGATTGATTTCCATCAGCGATGCGTCGGTTTCAACACATGCTTTGTAGAGACCGGACATAAAGTGCACGGCCGGGTTAATCTGGGTTGGCTTCAGTCCAAGCGAAAACGCCAGCTTGCGCGCCTGGTACGGCTGAAAGCCGACGGCGGGATCGATGTGTTCTTTGTAGATGGCTTCGGGAGTTTTCGCCGCAACTTCTTCGATCTCCATTCCGCCAGATTTGGAGGCCATAAAGACCATTTTGGCGGCGGCGCGATCCAGCACCATTCCCAGGTACAGTTCGCGGTCGATGGCCGCGGTTTCCTCGATCAGTAGCCGCTTGACCTTCTGGCCTTCGGGACCGGTCTGATGGGTAACTAGCTGCATGCCAAGGATTTTCTTGGCGTATTCCTCGGCTTCGGCAAGGTTTTTTGCCACTTTCACGCCGCCGCCTTTACCCCGACCTCCGGCGTGAATCTGGGCCTTGACGACGACGCCATGGGCCCCCGCAGCGAACAGTTTTTTGGCCACGTCCACGGCCTCTTCCACCGTGTTGGCTACTTCTCCGCGGGGCACGGCGACCCCATATTTCGCAAGAATGTCTTTTGCCTGATACTCGTGAATTTTCATAAGGATTGTCTCTAATTGTAACGGTGCGCCGCTGACCAGATGGCACGGCGAGTCGTATGCCGCGCACAAGAGAAAGCAAAAGACAGCGAACCTTCGATACTATCGGACGAGCGGGAGTGGAGCAAACCACGGCAGCTGCGTCTCCGGTTACGAACGCGTGTTTTCAATGACAGATCTGATCCGAACATTGTCGATTTTGAACGAAGGGCATGCGACGCTGAGCCGAGAGCAGGCTCGTGCGACGATGCAGACCATCCTGGAAGACACGCGCAACGAACTACCCAACATGCAGATTGAGGCCGTACTGGTCGCGCTGGCGGCGCGTCCAGTGACCGCCGATGAGTTGGCCGGTTTCGTCGATGCCATGCGTGCCGCTGCCGTCACCCTGCCGTTTACGGACAAAGAACGCGCGACGCTGGTGGATACCTGCGGCACCGGCGGCGATGGCAGCGGGACGTTCAACATCTCAACCGCAGTGGCGCTGGTGGCAGCAGCCGCGGGAGCGAAGATCGCCAAGCACGGCAATCGCAGCTTGACCAGTCGTTCCGGCTCAGCGGATGTGCTGGATGCGCTGGGAGTACCAACCTCATTGACGCCGGAACAATCGGTAGAGTGCCTGCGCGCCACGGGATTTGTGTTTCTATTCGCACCGCTGATGCATCCCGCGATGCGGCGCGTGCAGCCGATCCGGCGGTCCTTGGGAAGGCGCACGGTGTTCAATATCCTGGGGCCCCTGACCAATCCGGCCTTGGCTCCGGCGCAAATCCTGGGAGTCTATGCCGCCGATCTTGTTCCGCTGATGGCGGAAGCGATGGTGAAACTGTGTGTGCGACATGGTTTTGTCGTGCACGGGTCGGATGGCCTCGATGAAATCACGCTGAGCGGAGAGACGGAAATCGCCGAGGTGAAGCATGGCGCGTTTCGGCTCTGGAAGTTCTCGCCAGAAGATGCCGGCATGGAACCAGCCCCGCTATCGGCGCTGCAAGGCGGTGATGCCGCCGAAAATGCGGCGATCCTGCGGGCAATTTTTGCGGGAGAAAAAGGACCACGCCGCGATATTGTCCTGGTGAATGCCGCGGCAACGTTGGTTACAGCGGGAATGGCGCAGGAGATTCGCAGTGGAATCGAGCGCGCCGCCGTGGCCATCGATTCTGGAGCCGCATCGAAAACGCTGGCAACATTAGTGGAATTTGGGAAGCAGGCGCAATAATTTTCAAGACAAACCGGCCTGATCGAACCGTTGCCGGTGTCTAACCAGAATGCGACGCATTTGAATCCGAGGAGGATTGCATGAAATTTCTTCCGACTAAATCACGTTGTTTGTTGACCGCCACAGTTTGTGGACTGTTCGTCGCGACCGTTTCCGCACAGCAGATTCAGATCAACAAAGACAACCGCACCATCGCCATTACAGCGACGGACACAGCCAGCGCCTTGGCCGATACGGCGACGGTTCATGTTGGTTTCGTTGCGTACGCGCCGGATGCGGAGGCGGCCTACGCCAAGGGCTCGAAGACCTCGAACGCCATCATCGGCGCGCTGACGGCCAAAGGCATCGCCAAGACGGACATCCAGAGCGAGTCGCAAAGCGTGGCGGAAACACAGCAGTATGAGCTGGAAAAATTACCTCCTGCAGAGCAGGCAGCGCGGCGATTCCAGGTGCGCCAAAGCTGGACCGTGCAGACCAAGGCCGACGATGCCGCCAGCGTGCTCAACACCGCAGTCAACGCCGGCGCCAACAGCAGCGGGCAAATCGACTGGACGGTGGCGGACGAAAAGGCACTGGAAGCCAAGGCCGCCGGAAATGCGCTCTCCCGTGCGCGAGCGATTGCTTCGCAGATGGCGCAGGGACTGGGCATTCAACTGGGCGAATTAATCTACGCCAGTAATCAGGCCCCGGAAGGCCCTCGCCCCATCATGATGCGCGCCATGGCTGCTGCACCGCAGGCTGAAGCTGCATCCTCCCCGCTTGCGATCAGCCCGCGCAAAGTGGAGCGCTCCGCCACGGTCTACGCGGTCTTCGCGATCCAGTAAATCCCTATCGCTCCGGCTGCTGCTAACCTTTTCTTAGGAGTCGAAGCATGCCTGAGGAACAGGAACGCGAACTGAAGCCATTGCCCGAAGCGGAATCCGCCTATGTGCGTTGGCTGGCGCATTTGGACGCGGAATTTACCCGCCATCACAAGCCGGAAATCCGCAGCGAGATTGTTCGGGATGAGTTGCACCAGCTCTACCTGGGGCGTCCGCATGGCGGCAAGCTGAATTTCACGCTGGTGACGGAGTTGCCGTTTAACGTGCTGCAGTTGACGCTGGACCCGCGCAATGCAACGCTGCGCCCGGAATACTACCCCGACGTGAACCCGGAGAAGTACGCCGAGGTGAAGCCTCTGATCTGGTTCTGGCAGATGTTCGACCGCTCCCCGGTTGGACTGAATGTTTGGCTGGGTTCGCGCTTTCGCTGCATGCTGGGCCATCACATTTTCAAGCACCTGGGCAAGCATGTGCGAATTTTTCGCGGCGTGGAATTTACCTTTGGCTACAACCTGACGATTGAGGACAATTGCACCATCCATAAATTTTCTGTGCTGGACGATCGGCAGGAACTGGTGGTTCCGGCGGGAACCCGGATCATGGATTATGCGCGGTACGACTCAAGCGGGCACGTGATCGATCTGGCTGCGAAGGCCGCCGAATAGAGCCGTGAAGATCGCATCGAAGACGGGTTGCGTGGAACTGGGTGAGGTGGTGCAGTCTGCGACCTCGGCCAGCGAACGTCTGCATGCTAGAGCAAAACCCGGGCAACTCGGTCCTATGCGGTTTCATTCAGGGGCGCCGCTCCCTGGGGGTCGCGTCAGCTCGAGCGGTTCGGCTCCGGAATACACCCCTCCCGGTTTTGCTATACCATCGGCATCAGCGCATGAATCTACACGCAGTCCTGATCCTCTTTCAAATTGTGGTGCTGCTGTTTGCCATCAGCCTGCACGAGGCCTCCCATGCCTGGATGGCGTGGCGTCTGGGCGATCCGACGGCTCGCATGCTGGGCCGGGTGACCCTGAACCCCATCAAGCACATCGATCCCTTCGGCACCATCCTGATACCGCTGATATGCGTGTTCTTCCGGTTTCCATTTTTGATTGGCTGGGCGAAGCCGACGCCGGTGACGACCCGCAACTTTAAGAACATCAAGCGAGATGACATTCTGACCACGCTGGCCGGCCCAGTCAGCAACCTGCTAACCGCGATTGTAGCCACGCTGATTCTGGTGGTGCTGAAGTTTGTGAGCGCGGGCACGATCATTTCGGCCATGATGGCCGCGCAGATGGGCATGGTCGACCCCAACGTGATGCATGGCAGCCCGATCCTGTTTCCGCTGACGCTGCTGCTGTACTATGCGGTGCTGATCAACCTGGTCCTGATGGCCTTTAATCTGATCCCGTTGCCGCCGCTCGACGGCAGCCATGTTCTGCGCCACATGCTGCCCTACAACTGGCTGCGAGCCTACGATTCGATCGGGGTCATAGGCCTGATCTTATTTTTTCTATTTGGCGGTGGTCTCATCAACTTGGTCGTCAGTCCGCTGATGAGCGTGTTCAACCACATCCTGCTTGGCATGTAGCATTCCGCGCGTGGCACGCTGCCTATCTTTGTCCTGCTGCCCTATACTTTCGATACGATTGAAGCATTAGCAAAGGCAATCGACACATTCCGAGATCATGACCGAATCTATCCAATCGAAGGCCGTTGAGCATGGCAGCGCCCTACCCAAGCGCGTGCTGAGCGGCATGCGTCCCACAGGCAAGCTGCACCTGGGCAACTACATGGGTGCGCTCTACAACTGGGTGCGGCTGCAGCGCGAGTATGAATGTTATTTCTTTATTGCCGACTGGCATGCCCTGACCACCGACTACGCCGACACCGCGAACGTAAAACAGAACACGCTCGACGTCGCGCTGGACTGGTTAGGAGCAGGGCTCGATCCGGATCGGGCGACGCTGTTTGTGCAATCCTGGGTGCCGCAGCACGCGGAATTGCATCTGCTGTTCTCCATGATTACGCCGTTGGGCTGGCTGGAACGGGTGCCGAGCTACAAGGAACAGCAGCAGCAAATCGGTGACGTTGCGGCCGGCGGCAAAGATCTGAGCACCTATGGATTTCTCGGCTATCCGCTGCTGCAGTCGGCAGATATTTTGATCTACCAAGCAGACCTGGTGCCCGTCGGCCAGGACCAGGTGGCGCATGTGGAACTGACGCGAGAAGTGGCGCGGCGATTTAATTTTTTCTATCCGGAAAAACCGCTGGTGCTACCTGAGCCGCAAGCCCTGCTGACGCCGTCGCCAAAGCTGCCGGGCACCGATGGCCGCAAGATGTCGAAGAGCTACGGCAACACCATTCAGATGGCCGATCCGGAGCCGGTGATTCGCCAGAAGCTGAAGACCATGGTCACAGATCCGGCGCGTATTCGCCGCAGCGATCCCGGCAATCCGGATGTGTGCCCAGTGTTCGACCTGCACAAGATTTTTTCGTCGGCAGAGACGCAGCAGAAGGTGCGGGAAGGCTGCACCACAGCGGGTATCGGCTGCATTGAATGCAAAAGCTGGCTCGCTGACGCAGTGGTTGCCGAACTGGCTCCGATCCAGGAACGGCGGCGCGCGTTTGAAGCCAAGCCGGACCAGGTGTGGGAGATTCTTCGCGATGGGTCTGCGAGGGCGCGCGCCCGTGCAGACCAGACCATGCAGCAGGTTCGCGATGCGATGCATCTGCCACAGACTGAAACCACCCCCGCAGGCGCAACACGATGATGGATTCCTCTCAATCCCGGGACGACGCTGCACGCGTGAATGACACGGCGAAGGAGGTCGTGACGGATGCGGAGAGCGTGGCTGCAGCGTCACCCGAACAACTGCATTTGCCGGCCAATCCACCGTTCGCCCCGGAGCACAAGGACAAAGCCGCCGAAGCCGCGGCCAGGGCTGCAGAACGCGCTGCCGAGAAAAAAGCGGCGCAGGAAGAGGCCAATACCTTCCCCTACGGCGTGACGGTCGGCCAGGTGTACGACGGTCCGCTCGACTTGCTGCTGGACCTGATCCGCAAGCAGGACATCGACATCTACGACATTCCCATCGCCAAGATTACCGGACAGTTTCTGGCCTACATTGAAAACCTGAAGCAGTCGGACATCGACGGCGCTGGCGAATTTATTTACATGGCGTCGTTGCTGATTCACATCAAGAGCAAGATGCTGCTGCCGCGCAAAGACGATGGCACCACCGACGCGGCCGATGAAGATCCGCGGCGGGAGCTGGTGGAGCGTCTGCTGGAGCATCAACGCTTTAAAAACGCCGCCCAGATGCTGTTGCAGAAACAAATGCTGGAAGAATCGTCTTGGACGAACCCGGCCATCCGCGAATTCTTAGACGATGAGGGCGCGGAACCGGAGATTGCCGCCGATACCGTCGATCTGGTCCGCGTGTTCCGCGATATCCTCGATCGCGCGCGGCAGCGGCCCGTATTGAACGTGGACGAGGAGACGGTCACAGTGGCGCAGATGATCGACTACGTGCGGCGGCGGCTAGTGATGGAAGATCGACCTGTTGGGTTGCGACGGTTGCTGCAGCATGTACAGTCGGAACGGGCGCTGATCTGCACCTTTCTCGCGCTGCTGGAGCTGGTTCGGCTGCAGGCGATCCTGCTGCGGCAGACGAGTAGCTTTGGAGAAATCTACGTCAAGAAGCACGATAATTTTGAGTCGACCATGGTGGAAGGCCGTGACGACTGGCGATAAAGCCGATCGAGGGTGCACGATTGGTATGCTAGAGATTCCTGAAAACCAATGAGCTTAAAAGCCAAAATCGAAGCAGTGATCTATGCGGCCGAAGAGCCGATTACGCTGGCGCAACTGGCCTCCATCTTTGCCGATGAGGCCCTTGCAGCCAAGTCCACGTCCGGTCTGCCTTTCGAGGTGACGCAGCCGGAGAATGGTGAAGCGACCGCCAGTGAGGCGGTCGAGGGAACGCAGACGGAAGAGGCTTCGGCGGATGCCACACCGGCAACGTCGGAGCAAAGCGCTAGCGCTGGCGAGCAACCTGCGCTGCCGATGGAAGATGCGGAAGCGCGCAAGCGCGCTCGCCTGCGAGAGCGTGAAGCCAAGCAGGCATTACAGCCAATTGTCGACGAACTCATCGCGGAATATGCCAACGGCGAGCGCGGCATGGAGATTCGCGAAATTGCCGGCGGCTACCGCATGGCCACCAAAGCGGAATACCATGACGCCGTGCGTTCCTTTGTAAAAAGCCTCAAGCCGCAGATGAAGCTATCGCTGCAGGCCCTGGAAACGCTGGCTGTCATCGCCTACAAGCAACCGGTGACGGCACCGGAAATCAGCGAGATTCGCGGCGTGGACACCTCCGGCGTGCTGGGCGGATTGATGAGCCGGAAACTGATCACGACGGCAGGCCGCAAGCAGGTGATTGGGCGTCCCATCCTGTACAAGACCACAAAGGAATTTCTGCTGCGCTTCGGCCTGAAAGACGTAAGTGAATTGCCCAGCATGGAAGAATTCGAAAAGATGGCAGCGGACATGGCCGAGTCCGACGCGAGCGATCTGGACGCCATGTCCTCCGAGTCCGCAACAGTCACGGATACAGATGTGGAAACTAGCGAGCCTTCTGTCACAGAAACAGTTACAGAAGAGAGACCCACTGTAGAAGCTTCAGGAGAATCGTCTGGACTGGAGCCATGAAGCGCACAAAAGAGACGGACACGTCGGTCCTCACCGAGCCTGAGGATGAAAAAGCCGTGCGTCCGGCCGGCAAAGTGGAACGTCTGCAAAAGATTCTTGCCAGCGCCGGCATTGCGTCCCGCCGCAAAGCAGAAGAGTTCATCCTTCAGGGCCGCGTGCAGGTCAATGGTCAGCTCGTCACCGAACTGGGTAGCAAGGCGGACCCCGTGCACGATCACATCCGAGTCGACGGAAAATTAATCCGTCCAGCAGATGAATACCGCTACTACATGCTGAATAAGCCGAAGCAATATGTCACCACGGTCAGTGATCCGCAGGGACGTCCAACGGTGATGCAATTTTTTTCGCGCATCAAGCTGCGCATGTTTCCGGTTGGCCGGCTTGACTATCACAGCGAGGGACTGCTGCTGGTGACGAACGATGGCGAACTGGCAAATGCGCTGACGCGCGCCGCCTCCCACGTGCCCAAGACCTACCTGGTGAAAGTGAGCGGCATCCCTGACGAGAATGCTTTGAACGCATTGCGCCGCGGCGTTTCCATTCCACTGGGCGATATTGAATCGAACCCTGGATATCGAGGACGCGATGCACGCGTGCGGACTGCACCGGCGACGGTTCGGCTGTTTCGGGCTGGCGAAAATCCGTGGTATGAGATCACGATTACGGAAGGCCGCAACCGCCAGCTGCGAAAAATGTTTGAGGAGATCGGCCACCACGTGGAGAAAATCCGGCGCGTGGAATATGGCCCGCTGGTGCTGGATCTGCCGCCAGGAGAATCGCGGGAATTGACAGCGCGGGAAGTGCAGGCGCTCTACCGCGCGGCAAAGCTGGCGCCGCCCGCGAAAGGCGGCCAACCAGCTGGCACGAAATCAAAGCCACGATCCGGGCAGCGACCGCCGAGTTCAAAAAATTCGCCCCCAAATCGCAAACGCACCAAAACCGGGTCTGCGCGCTCCCGATAGCCGCGCTTTGGAGTGACCGGCACGGCTCGTTATACTGGGCTGAGAGCGGGGGTTTCGCTCGAATCATGGGGTGAACTATGGAAAAGGGGACATTTGGAGCAGGATGTTTCTGGGGTGTGCAGGCGGCGTTCGACCGCATTCCTGGAGTGGTGGAAACAGCCGTCGGATACGAGGGCGGAACGCTGGAAAACCCTAGTTATCGCGACGTCTGCACCGACCAGACCGGCCATGCCGAGGTGCTGCAAGTGACCTTCGATCCTTCGCGCGTCAGCTATCAAAAACTGCTCGATGCTTTTTTCGCGGAGCATAATCCGACGCAACTGAATCGGCAGGGTCCGGATTTCGGAACGCAATACCGCTCGGTGATCTTTTATCACTCCCCGGAACAGCAGCAAGCCGCGGCTGCGACCATCGCGCGACTGACAGCCGAGCACAAATATGCGAAACCCATCGTGACCCAGGTCGTTCCAGCGGAAACCTTTTGGCCGGCGGAAGAATATCACCAGAAATATCTGGAAAAGCGCGGCGCGGCCAGCTGCCACATTTAATTTTCGCGGTTGGCTTGCGGCATCAGGCCGATCAACGCCCAAACCGTCGCCGGCATCAGCGCGAACGCGAACGGAAGAAAGATGCGCACTTCATCCAGCAAGCCAACCGTCGCCCACAGCGGAAAATATAGCAACGAGCTGGTCAAAAGCATCGCCGTCACCGCACCCGGACGATAGCGTTTGCTGACGACCAAGGCCAGCAGAATCCCAAACGGAAGCAGTGTCAGAAGCATCGTGCCCCACATTTCCGGCTTCAGGTTGTTCGCCAGCTGGACCACACCTTCTGCTCCGTAATGAGCATTGGGAAATCGCACCCGCATCAGATATAGCTGCACGCAGCCGGCGGCCAACGCGGCCAGCAGGCTTGTCGCCGCCTGCCATGCCCTTCCCAGTGGAACCGTCTTCTTGCCGAAAACAACCGCCAGAAAAAATCCGGCGTGCAACACCACCGCGACATCGGCACGAATAAATCCCTCGACCCATCCCAGGCACACGAGCAGCACGCAGGCTAGAATCCTGCTCTGGACCAACTCTCCACAGACCAGCGCCACGCTCAACGCGACAAACAAGATGGAGGGCATAGTGTCTTCGGTTTGAAACCAATGTCCCCAGACCACATAGTATTCGGCAAGAAACAGCACTCCTGCGGTAGCCAGCCATCGCATCGGCAGCGACGCAGTCTTGTAGGCTTCAAAATGGCGCAGCACTCGCAGGATCAAACACAAAGACAACGCCAGGCACACCACATCAATCAGCGTCAGGGCGTCATACGGTTTGAGATGAAACCATTGATGCAGCCAGAGTACCGCTTCCCAAACACCGATTCTGTATTGCCACGGCGCTTGAATGCCGCCCGAAAAATACAGCATCCATCCGTCCGGGTGCAAAAGAAATCGTTGCCGGTAGATTTCCCAATCGAGAAACGCGTAGGACAAGCTGATCGCCGATATGAATACGGGGATCAACCACGCGCCGCCTCTCCAACGGCAAGTCTTCCCCGATGAAGAAACGGAACTCCCATTGGACGCGGAGGGATGGCTTGTCATTGCGAACCTCTCGGTAAAATTTGATACAGCACGATGCCGGCATGGCGATAGCGATCCAAGTCAGGATAGACAGCCTTCTTTACCAGGCGCCGGTGGGCAGCCACGGTTTCCATTCGCAGCGTGGGAGACGCTCCGGTCCAGTCCATGAACCAGCCAGGATGATAGACATCCAGCTTTTCCGCCAGGGGCATCGCTCCATCACTGTCCATGGCCGCCAAGCCGCCACTCAGCAATGAAATTTCGTCTGCCCCGCGGCCGATCAACAATTCAGACTGCATAGGATTCATTTTGTGCTCTGCGTCGATGACGTGTTTGATCGCAACGCTGGCATCGACCAGACTATATCGCGGGTGCAGCATATATTCTCCGATCGATGCCAAGTTCCACAGCACAGAAGCGGCCACGCAGGCGCTGACAGCCAGGGCCACGCGCTTGTTCGCCTGCCACATCCACTCCAGAAACATCAGGGCCAGCCAGATTGTGGGGGCAATCAGCGTAACGAAATAGCGCGGCGGACCATCGTAGTGGAAAGCGATGAATGCGGCATATCCCGCTTCCCAAAGAACCGCCGTCACAAATAAAGTGTCGTGCCAGCAGCTCCGCAGCCGCCACGCTGCCGCAACAACACCAGCGAGAGCCAACGGGAACAGCACTGGATCAATCCATGTTCCGCGGAAGAAAAAGCGTAGTAGCCGAAGCGGAGAATGTTCCAGCTGCCACCATGGTTTTAATCCAAGGATAATTTTGGAGTCGGAAGAATAATGCAGCAGCCAGATCACTTTGGCGCAGCCCAGCAGAAGCACGATGACAGCGAGCGAGACGGCCAGCATGCGCCACGCGGCCGCGCGATTAGCGCGGTTGTTCGCCCAGATTGGATAGAGCACCGCCGGCAATAGAAACGGTGCGGTCGTTTTCGTCAGGGTTGCCGCGACAAACACCAGACCGACCACTGCAGCCATCGCATAACTGCCCGCATGAACCTTGCCCGCGAGATAAATCGCGAGCAGAAGAAACATGACAAAGGACGGCTCGAGAATTGCGAGACGTCCGTAGAAAAAACCGAGCGCGCTAGCGGCCATTAGAAACGCAGTGAGGCAGGCGAAAGCTTGCGATCGATATTGGCGCGCCACGGCATAGGCAAGCAAGACGCCAACCCATGTGCACACCACGGCCAGCGAACGCGCAGCGACCACACTGATTCCTGTGAAGTGAAACACCAGGCCCACCAGCAATGGCCACACCGGCATAAACACACCGGGATTCCAGCCTCCAGGAATGTAGGCGCGCCCAAGGGTGAAGTAGTGAAGCGCGGCGCTGGTGTAAAAACCTTCATCCGTGAAGCGGGCGCGCTCCTGACTATAGAAGTGAAAATCGGTAAAGTCTGCGCGGATGTGCCAAAGTCGCAGCGCCAGCAGACAGAATGTCAGCAACAGCAGAGCCCACTGCCATCGATGCCCGCGTGATTCCGCTCTCATGCTTTTTTTTCTTCGTGGTATTCCTGTTCCGTGTTCACAGCCCAAAGGTTGGACTTGTCGGCGACGTTGTTCATAATGTTTTCCGCCGCCGCCATTGCTGTCAGCATGGAATGATCCTGATTGTTGTACTTGTGCATCCCATTGCGACCGACCAGAAACAAGTTCTCAAAGCTATCCGTAAAATTCTGGATCACGTCAAAGCGATCATAGGTTCCAAAGTATGCGGGATAGGTTTTAGGCACGCGCACAACGTGGCCGTCCAGCACGTCGGAAGCCTTGAGGATGCCAATTTTCTCCATCTCCGCGACCGCAAATTTCTTAATATCCTCGTCCGGCATTTTCCAAAGCGGATCGGTATCGTTGCAGAAATATTCCAGGCCAATCCACATCTTAGAGCGATCGGCGACCATCCATGGACTCCAGTTATTGAAGATCTGCAAACGACCCACGGTGACGTCCGGCTCCTGAATATAAATCCAGGTATCTTTAAGCGGACTGCCGTCGGGCTCGGTCACCAACAGTTTATTTACCAGCAGGCCAACGGTAATGAAGTCGCGATAAATCAGGCCTTCGCTGACCTCTTTCACTTCCGCAGGGATCGGACACCGAAGGCTGCGGATCAAGTGTTGAATCGGCATGGTAGAGATGACGTAGTCAGACGGAAAAACGTGCGTCTTCCCTTCCGCATCAACGGCGACCACCTCAGAAATCTTGTTGCCTTCCACTCGAAGTTCAGTGACGCGGGTCCGCATATGCAGTTCGCCGCCATTGTGCTGCACCAGCGACGCCACGTGTTCCCACAACTGGCCCGGGCCAAATTTAGGATAGAGAAAACGCTCGATCAGAGAAGTTTCCACGCCCTTCTGACTCAAATCGCCTGAGCCTTTTTTCTTTCCGGAAAATGCCTGCTTCACAAAATGCTTTACGGCGCTGGTCAAGGATAGTCCCTTGATACGCTGCGCGCCCCACTCGGCGCTGATGTGGCGCGGATGAACTCCCCAGACTTTTTCCGTGTACGACTCAAAGAACAATCCGTAGAGCTGCTTGCCAAATCGGTTGACGATAAAGTCTTCCAGCGATGTTTCCGGCTTGCGCGGGAAGAAGCGCGCACGCAAATAGCTGAAGCCCACTTTCACCGTGCGAGGCAATCCCAATCCGCGCAGGGTTTCCGGGGTCAACTTGATCGGATAATCGAAAAATTTTCGCAGAAAATAAATCCGGCTTTTGCGCGGACGCACCAACATCACCAGGTCATTGCTTTCGGGATTAAGATCGCGCTCGCCCGACGGAATCGTGCGCTGCTTGTTTTGATAGCTGATGGGAATCGCACCGCCGGCGCCATCGGTAGTTGCGGCCGGCATCACATCCAGCCACCATTCCATCACGCGATCGGACTTGGAAAAAAAGCGATGGCCGCCAATGTCCATGCGGTTGCCCTTGTAGCGAATGGTGCGGGAAATGCCTCCGATCTCGCTGGTCGCTTCCAGCACAATGGGATGAACGTCGGAATGCCGCTGCAATTCCAGGGCTGCTGTCAGACCGGCAGGTCCGGCGCCAATAATGATTGCTGTTTTACTCATAATTTGTGGTCGAGCGTTGCGATGAAGATACCTGTCATTGTCTCGTATTCGTCGAATAAGGGACAATGTTTTCAAAAGCTGTCTTTCATCGAATGGCGTTTCCTTGCACTTGCCCGTGGCTTGAAACGCCGCAACCAGAAGATGCGATGCTATTCTGCCGCATGAGCCGCCCAGACGCCGCAAGATTTTTCGGAGACCATCGAAATCTCATCCACCGTTCATAGTCCGGCACAAAGAATCCTTGAACTGGATGGACTGCGCGGCATCGCCATTACGATGGTCCTGATGCGCCATTACATCCATCATCCAAGCCTGCTTTTTCTGGGACCGCAACGGGGGTGGATGGGGTCAACCTGTTTTTCGTGCTTTCTGGATTTCTGATTACGTCCATTCTGCTGCGGCTAACCGATCAGCCTGGGGCTCTGAAAATCTTTTATGTCCGGCGCTCTCTTCGACTGCTTCGCTTGCGATTTCCGCGCTCTCATGGCGCTACTTTGAAGGCTCAATCGCACGCTGGAAGCAGCAGGCATTCCTCTATACCCCATGGCTACGCAGCCGGAAGTTCCCTGCTGGAAATTTCAATCTCTGGCCATCGGTAATGGTCAGCGCTTCGCCCGCCAGCCGCTATTCGTACGCCAAAGCATCGATGGGATCTTTGCGAGCCGCCTTATAGGCCGGGTAGACGGCGCCGATCAACGCGCCCACCAGGGACAAGATGGTTGCCTGGATGATCCAATGCCCTGAGATGGGAAAAGGGATGGTAGGGAATTTTGAGAGGACGCCGGCACGCACCGCAAAACTAACGCCGATCCCCAGCGCTATGCCGCCCAGTGCCAGCAGTCCCGTCTCCTTCAAAATTGCCGAAACAATATAGGCTTTCGACGCGCCCAGCGCTTTCAAGATGCCAATCTCACGCGTCCGCTCCATGACCGCCAGATACATAGACTGGAAAATGACGAGAAAACCAATGATCAGCGCGATGCCGATGACGCTGTCCAAAGCGGGTTCCAGACCGGGAAAATGATCCGGCGTCATCTGATCGAGCAAGTCCTTCATGGTCTGCACTCGATATTCGGACATCCCTGGAGCGGCCATAATTTCCTGCTCCACTAGTTTGTCATTGGCAGGATTGTCCACTTTCAGATAGAACAGCGAGGCCTTGCCTTCTGAGCCCGTCAATTGATCGAGGGTCTCCAGGGGAACGAACTTGCGACCGCCCTTGCCGTGCTGCACAATGCCGCAGATTCGAAACTGATGGTTCATGATGGGAATTTCGTCCCCCACCTTGTATCCTTTGCCGCTGCGCGCAAAAATGTCATCCACAATCACATCAAACGGATGTTGGAAGGAAGTACCAGAAAGAAAGACAAAAGGCTTTAAAGCATTAAAGCTTTTGTAATCGATGCCGTAAATAGTCTCAAGGGATTTCCCGGTGGTGAACTGGGCAGCAACCGGGGCGGCGACGGTGACATGAGGCAGGCCGCCGAGCACATCGGCAACCTTGGCGGAAACGGGGGCTCCGCTGAGGCCAACAAGAAAGCTGGAGTTGGCGGGACGAACGATCAGGTCTGCACCGATGCCGCTGGCACGGTTTTTGGCATCATTCAGCATGCCCAGCATAATAGCGGTTACAGAGATGATCATGACCACTTCAATGGCGACGGCGGTTAGGCTGAGAAGCGAACGGAGGGGGCGGTAAACCAGGTTTCCAAAGATGAGTTTGTTCATGTTTAGGTCTAAATATCGGGGAGAATTGGCCGATATAGATACAAAGGCACCGAACTGGGTAGCTTCTATGTCAGTATATCGACTTGGCTAAAAGTTCGTTTTCATGGGGTAAAAACCGTAAACCCCAGTGCAATGCCTTCGGTACTATAGAGATACGTAATCGAAATGGACAGGACAAAGGTTGCATGATTTGATTTGACTCGTTTATTGTGCAGGATTAATCTGCAAACACCGAATAATCAGAGCAAATAGAAAGTTTTCCCTGTGACAGCAGGAACTACATCCATCGAACACTTCGGAGAAGCCCTTCGCTCCGAGCGACAACGCCGCTCTGTCAGTCTGGAAGATATTGCCCAGACGACAAAGGTGACGGTCCGCAGCCTGCAAGCGCTTGAATCCGACGCGTTCGACCAGTTGCCCGGCGGAATCCTGAGCAAAGGGATCGTACGAAGCTATGTGCGCTTTCTGGGCTTGGATGAAAGCGAGTGGGTGGAGCGGTTTCTGGATGCCAGCGGCCAAAAAAATCCTCCGACAGCCGATGATAAGGACTGGGCGGCGTTTGCCCTGAGTGTTTCCACTCACCGTGGCGGGCGCGTCACCGACACCAAACTGCGCTGGGCCGGCGTGGTCGCGCTGTTGCTTCTTCTGTGCGGCCTGGGTTGGATCGTCTGGGGATATGTCCGCCAGCGCGTAGCAGCCTTGTCGATCGTGTCGCCGCCACCCACCTACGCGGCAACCTCCACGGTGCAAACCCCGGCGCCCGCACCCATCGTGGTCCAGGTGAAGAAGAAGTCGCATCACGCTGCGTCCCATTCACTGCGATAATCGACAGGCCATCCGCTTATCTCGCCCATTGGCTGCGCAACGATTGCCCTCCGAATTTAAATCTTTGTTAGCCTGATAAGAGCGATCTTGGGTTGGTTTCACTTCTGTCCGCTTCGTCGGACTGCAAAGAGGCGTCCAATATCGCAGCGGTCGTCAAGTCCGTTTCCCAAATTCTAGGCTCGACCCGCACCAGGAGGAATATTGCCAGCACAAGATCGTTTGTTATTTACTTCAGAGTCCGTAACCGAAGGACACCCCGATAAGATTGCCGACCAAATCTCCGACGCGATTCTCGACGCCTGTCTGGATCAGGACCCGCATAGCCGGGTCGCCTGCGAAACCCTGACCGCGACCGGTCTGGTGGTGATTGCGGGAGAAATCAGTACTCGCGCCTATGTCGATTTTCAATCGCTGGTGCGCGGCGTAGTCGCTTCCATCGGCTATGACAACGCGGTCTACGGCTTCGATTCCAACACCTGCGCCGTGATCTCGACCATCAACAAACAGTCCGGCGACATTGCCATGGGCGTGGACACAGGTGGCGCGGGCGATCAGGGCATGATGTTCGGCTACGCAACCGACGAGACTCCGGAGTTCATGCCGCTTGCCATTTCCCTGGCCCACAAGCTGACCCGACGTCTGTCGGAAGTCCGGAAATCCGGCAAGCTCAGCTATCTTCGCCCCGATGGCAAAAGCCAGGTCACCGTGGAATATGACGCCAATGGCAAGCCGCGTCGGGTGGACGCTGTGGTGATTTCCACCCAGCATGCGGAAAGCGTCACCAACGAAGATTTGCGCGCCGACATTTTGAAGCACGTCATCCAGGCGACCGTCCCCGCAGAACTGCTGGACGAGGACACCAAATACCACATCAATCCAACCGGACGCTTCGTCATCGGCGGACCCATGGGCGACACCGGCCTGACCGGTCGGAAGATTATCGTCGACACCTACGGTGGCTCCGGTCGCCATGGTGGTGGCGCATTCAGTGGCAAGGATCCGACAAAGGTGGATCGTTCGGCGGCGTATATGGCGCGCTACATCGCCAAGAACATTGTCGCGGCAGGCTTGGCCCGTCGCTGCGAAGTACAGCTAGCCTATGCCATCGGCGTGGCGGAGCCGGTCAGCGTGCTGGTGGACACATTCGGCACTGGAACCGTCTCCGACAAAACATTGCAGCAGCTTGTCCGCAAAAACTTCAAGCTGACCCCGCGCGACATTATCGAAAGCCTGAACCTTCGCCGACCCATGTACCGCAAGACGGCTGCATACGGCCACTTCGGGCGCAACGATCCGGACTTTACGTGGGAAGCAACCGACAAGGCGAAAGCGCTCAAGGAGCAGGCGAACGCGGCGGAAACAGCACCTGCCAAGAAGTAACCCGTATCGCATTGGATTGAAGGGCAGGCTCCAACGGTCTGCCCTTTTTCCATGTTTGGCGCTTACCGTTTAGTCGTGATGATGAAACACGAGCCGTTTCAGCTCGGGAGTAAATTCGTGGATTTCGTTTCCTAATCCTCCCTGCGCCAGGGAGAGGCCGTAGCCCTTTGCTGTCTTGGGCCAGGTCGCACTGACGGAGGGGTAATAGGTCATCGTCAAGGTGGTGGCGACGGCATTGCCTAGCAGCTGCGAATAATTTGGCTGATTGGTTCCATCGTCCGATCGGATGATGAAGACTCGTTCCACCGCGTGATAGATGCGCTGCTTTACGGGCCGATGACCCTGGCGGTAATAGCGCGGGTCCTGGCGGAAAATGGACGCCATAATTCCGTCAGAGAGGACGGCGCGGCTGTTCTGCAGCAGCGCTGCGGCGCCCAGGCGCTCCGCAAACGCACCGCCATCGGTCCCGTACTGGGGATCGGTGTTGGTCCACTGTTCCCAGCCCGCAGCCCAAAGCTGTGTAACAAACGCGTAGGGCTGCAATTGCTCCCACCCCGACAACTCCAGCTTCTCTTTGGCAGAGAGCCGAACTGTAGTTTGATCGGTGCCGATATACTTCGCCAGCCGCGGCGCCGGTGTGCGCGGAATGGATGAGGACACCTGCGGACTCGCCTGGAATGGCGCGGGCTGCGCGGCGGCCGTTGCCGCTGCGGTTGGCTGAGGAGCGTCTGGCAGGTTGGAAGCGCCATTGGCGCAGGCAAATGACGCACAGGGCAGCGCCAGTGCTGCTGCGAAAAAGCAGGGTAAACTCATCCGTCGCAAAAAAATCAATCGAAAATCCGCCTTCGTCAGGTATTAGGTGTAACTCACGCCAAGCTGGTAAATTGCACCAAAAACAGGGCAGCCAGCGGATTCTTCGAGCAACTGCAAAGAACTCTTTCGACCTCGTTCCCAAGGCTATGAGATGCAGTTGGCTCATCGAGTGACCTTAAAATTACTGCAATGGGAAGAAAATCGTCCACCCTCGGTCCCCGCTAGAGCGGCGTGCCATACTTTTCGGGAAGGATTTCGTTTTGACCGCAAGAAGCGGAGTGCGCCGGGCGCCAACCTTGACGAAAATAGTTTCAGGCAAGGAGGAATCGATGACTGGGGATCACATTTGGGACCGCGCATGGAAGATGGTGCTGGATCGCTCGGCGACGGCGGAGGCGATGTTCGTCTATGCAGTGCGGACCACCGGTGTATATTGCCGTCCGTCATGTCCCAGCCGCAGACCGCTGCGCAAATCTGTGGAATTCTATCCCACCAGCGAGCTGGCGGAACGCGCGGGATATCGCGCTTGTAAGCGCTGCACTCCTTCCCAGGAACATCCGCAGCTTCGTACTTTGACCGCTGCCTGTAATTACCTTGATCGGCATGACAATGGGACGGTGAAGCTGCAGGAGTTGGGCAAGGCCGTCGGTCTAAGCCCGTTCCACGTGCAGCGAATTTTCCGCCGGTGCCTCGGCATTACTCCCAGGGAATATCAGCAGGCGCGACGGATCGAGCGCTTTCGCCATCAGGTGGCACAGGGCGACACAGTAACGACGGCGCTGTACGAGGCAGGGTTCGGGTCCAGCAGCCGTTTGTACGAGGGTGCCCATGAGCAACTGGGCATGACGCCGGCGGAATTGCGCGGTGGAGGAAAGGATATTCAAATTCGCTACAGTATCAGCGATTCGCCGCTGGACAAGATGCTGGTCGCGGTGACCGACATCGGCCTGTGCGCCATTTCCTTCGGCCTGTTGGAAAGCGAACTGGAAGATGATTTGGCGGCTCGCTTTCCCTTGGCGCAACTCCATCGTGACCAGGACGGTCTTGGGTCCGTGGTGCGAAAAGTCCTGTCGCAGCTCTCAGAGCATCCTGCAGCCTTAGACCTGCCGTTGGATGTGAGAGCCACTGCATTCCAGAAACGTGTGTGGACGGCGCTGCAACAAATTCCGCGTGGCGAGACACGCACGTACGGAGAAATCGCCAAGTCTCTTGGCCAACCAACGGCCGTGCGCGCGGTGGCGCGTGCCTGCAGCCAAAATCCAGTCGCAGTGGTGATTCCATGTCATCGCGTCGTGGGTAAAAGCGGGCATCTCACGGGATATCGTTGGGGCGTGCAGCGGAAGCAGGATTTGTTGGCGCTGGAAAGCAATTCACGCTTCTTAAGCCAGCCAGCAAAGTGATACCCTGACGGAGGGCTGGTATTGCCCCAGTTTCGAAATTCCTTTCGAGAAGACCGCAGAGTTCCGCGGGTGTTTTCAATCCATGAAAGAAAAGACATCTATGGCTACGACGACGACCGTTCCCTCGCACGTAAAGAATCTTGACCTGGCCGACCAGGGAAAACGCCGCATTGAATGGGCCAACCAATCGATGCCTGTCCTGCAGATCATCCGCAAGGAATTCATCAAGAACCAGCCCCTGAAGGGGATGCGCGTGTCCGCGTGCCTGCACGTGACCAGCGAGACCGCGAATCTGATGATCACACTGCGTGACGGCGGCGCCGACATCGCGCTGTGTGCCTCCAACCCGCTGTCGACCCAGGACGACGTGGCAGCATCATTGGCTCGCGATTACGGCATTTCCACCTACGCCATCAAGGGCGAGGACAACGACAGCTATTACTCCCACATCATGGCCGCGATTGACCACAAGCCGCACCTGACGATGGACGATGGATGCGACCTGGTTTCGATTCTGCACACCAAGCGCAAGGATGTGCTGGAGGGCGTGCTGGCCGGCACCGAGGAAACAACGACCGGCGTGATTCGTCTGCGCGCCATGGCAAAAGACAAGGTGCTGAAGTATCCAGTGGTCGCCGTGAATGACGCCCTGACCAAGCACATGTTCGACAATCGCTACGGCACCGGCCAATCCACGCTGGATGGCGTTATCCGCTGCACCAATGTGCTGTTGGCAGGCTCCCGTTTTGTGGTGGCCGGCTATGGCTGGTGTGGTCGTGGCCTGGCCTCTCGCGCGCGCGGCATGGGCGCCGATGTCATCGTGACCGAAGTCGATCCGCTTCGCGCTATTGAAGCGGCAATGGATGGACATCGCGTGATGAGCATGACCGAAGCCGCCAAGATCGGCGACGTGTTCGTGACGGTCACCGGCAACAAGAGTGTGCTGCGCCAGGAACACTTTGAGCTGATGAAGAACGGCGCCATCATCGCCAACTCCGGTCACTTCAATGTCGAGATCGATATTCCGGCACTGGAGCGTCTCTCCTCTTCGCAGCGTCCGACTCGGGAGTTCGTGGAAGAGTACACGCTGAAAGACGGACGGCACATCTTCCTGCTGGGAGAAGGCCGCCTGATCAACCTCGCGGCGGCTGAAGGTCATCCGGCATCGGTGATGGATATGAGCTTCGCCAACCAGGCGTTGTCGGCCGAGTACCTGGTGGAGAACTATAAGAAGCTGCAACCCACGGTCTTCGCGGTTCCGGTGGAACTGGACAGCCGGGTGGCGCGACTGAAGCTGGAGGCGATGGGCTGCAAGATCGACAAGCTGACTCCAGAACAGGAAGAATACCTGGCCGGGTGGTCCGAAGGAACCTAAGCAACTCTACCGCTGCTTCCCTCGATAGAATGAGCGAAGCGGGAGAGTCAGCAACATCGATCCAAGTAAAAAGGCCTTCATTCTCCGCGGAGAATGAAGGCCTTTTCCATGCTATTGAACCGTACCGGATCGGAGCCGAAATAGCGCGGCACCCGCTGCAATCAACTACATCGCTGGATCATTCACGACCAGCACGCTATACGTGTTTGCTCCCGGAACGGCCGGGTTGGAGGGAGGAACGACTCCGGCGGCGCCGTTCGGAAAGTCCAGGAAGAAGAGAGAGTAAATCTTTCCGGCTGCCGGCGAGAACGGCTGGATCGCCAGCACCTTGTTGGGATTTCCGGCGGGCGTAACCTGCACTTCTAACGTACCCGGCGACAATGACAGATACGGATTTGTGACCTGCTGATAGGTCATGTTGCCCACGACCGGACTTCCGCCCGGGGCCGCTCCGACTGCTGTAATGTACACATCCACGGCGCCAGCCCTGACGGACGTGTCCACCACGCGCAGGCTGTAGCTCCCACTTGCGGGAGCCGTATTGTCGTCGGTGAGGACCTGAAATTCGATCGAGGGTGCGGGCGACTCCACCACAATGGTGTAGGGCGTGCTCTTGATGAACGACTGTGTCGTAGAGTTAAGGTTGTTACCCGGAGTCGTATACGCATAGAGCGCCTGGCCGTTTCCAGCACCGAGCGGCCGGTAATTCCCGGACATATCGATCGTTGAGTATTGCCCTTGCTGTTGCACCCCTTCGGTACCGAACGGCAGGCCGGAAACAAGGGGGGTTTGACCTGCCACGACAGTAAAGCCCGATAGGCCCTGAGACGCATTCACGACGCGCACGTAGCTGTTACCATTGACGCCGCAGCCAAGCAGAGTCAGGGACACAGCCAGGGAGAGAATTCCGCACAAACCACGCCACTTTGAATACATCATCAATCTACTCCTCCAAAAAAGGCCTCGAATCCATTGGCCGTTGCATCTCAAATATGTCGCGAGCCACCGTGAGAACCGGGATAATCCAGCCAGTCGTTCTCATTTCGCGTGGCCCAGCAGGGCTCATTGCTTCCGATAGATGCCGATTGCTACAACGAGTTTGCCGTTTCTTGGCGAGTTTTTCAATCGGATAATCACAAATGTCTACAATCTGTCACTTTGTCATGGTCCGGCCCGGATGACTGAAGTTCATCAGGAATGCCAGTATGCTCCGCAAAACGTATGGAAGCAAGTACCGGCGCGACGTTTGGGATATCTGAAATGAGCTGAAAACATGCCCCCAGAGATTTCCTGGAAGCGAAGGGGAACAGCCGCAAAAATCGATGCAATCGACCCGCGTGCAGCGGTGTTCCTTTGACTATACGCGAGCCTCTGCAACCGCCGCATCTGTCTTTCGCTCCGGCTTGGCGGAAGGGTTACGAAGGCTGACGCGTTCGACGGCTTCTGCAAGGGTGATACAAATGGGATTGCCCTCGTCGCCCGTGATTACCTTGGCGGCTTTTCCAAGATCCCCGGAGTAATTCCAAAGCCCAATAACGATGTCGAGGTTTGGCTGGCGAGCCCGCAGCCCCTCGTACAGCGTTCGAGCATAAGACATGGCGTAGGGGGGCAAAGCAGACAGACAAACCACGTCGGGCCGGGTGTCAAACACATCGGCAATCGCGTCGTCGGCGTTCTCCAGCGGGATTGTTTTCGCGGAATGGCCTGCGCGGCGCAGCAATTGCGACAGCATTATCGCTACGATCTCATCCGAGTCATCCCGGACCGCCACGCAGACGACGCGCTTTGCTCTGCCGGAGGGAGGCGCCGGTTGCGTATCCGCGCTCATTGGAGGGCTGACCTTGGGCACGGCTTCAATGGGGGGATTGGCAGGTTGTGGCTCATCACTGCGCAACCCTAGCTCTTCGACCTGCTCCTGCGCAGTTTCCGTGATGAAGTTGACGGTTTCCTGATCGAGCGCATTTCGGTGTCTATCTTGTTCGAACAGGCCGAGTGCCGGGACAACTACCCGGTCGTATACCGCAGGTACAGAGTTGTCTCTGACGTAGGAGTCCAGGACCTGGCCGGCCTCTTGCGCATCGCTGGCCAGCAATCGCTGGTAGTAGTGTGCTTCAGGACGCATGACCGGCTGGTCGCCGAGCAGCACGGTCAGGAACTTGAGGGCGGGCACGTGGGACCCAACGACCACCAGGCAGACGGTGAGAGGTACTGAAAGCATCAACCCAATCGGACCCCAGATCAAAGTCCAGAAAACGGCGGCGACCAGGACAGCCAGCGGAGACAACCCTGTCTGCTTGCCGTAGACGTGGGGCTCAATAAAGTTCGCAGTCAGAACTTCCATGCCGAAAAAGATAGCCATGATCAGCAGAGTCGGCGTCCATGCAGTGTAGACCGCAATCGAAAATACGGTGGGCAGAAAGGCCGCCGTGGGTGCGCCGACATAGGGAATAAACCGCAGAATTCCGGCCAGCGCTCCCCACAGCAGGGCGTGCGGCAGCGCGAGAAAATACAAAGCGACAAAGATCAGTGTTCCGTAACAGGTGTTGACCAGCAGCTGCAATGCAAGATACCGGCTGACTCGATGTCCGGCTTCGTCCATTGCCTGGGTCATCAGGTTCAAATGTCCGCGCCCGGTCAGGCGGATCAGCCGATTTCTCAAGTCCTCCCGCTGTAGCAGCATAAAGAACGTAAAGACAACCACCAGAAACACCGAGACCAACGATCCCAGGACGCCATGAATGGTATCGAGTCGGTCGGACTTGCCCACTTCCTGCACAGCAATCGGGTGATCGGCCGAGGCTCCCAGCTGTTTCTTTACATGCTCTGAATGATCGACAACTACACCCAGGTTCAGAGTGCTGATCTCCTGGCCAAGGCGATCGAGTTCCTGTTCCGCCCTGGAGAAGCTGGTTGACTTCGTCGGCTTCAGCGTTTCCAACTTATGGTTAATGTTGTAGGTAAAAGCGGCCATATTGTCGGTCACGGAGACCAACTGATTGAACACCGTCCAGCCGATGGTGCCGACCGCAATTGCAGCCGCCAGAATGACCACGATGACGGCCAGCAGGCGCGGCAGGTGAATATGTTCCAGGAGCGTAACCAGCGGGGACAACAAGAAGGAAAACAGGATCGCAAGTGCCAGCGGCACGACAACGGTCTTCGCAAGATACAGAACCGCAATTGCAGCCAGCGAAAAAATGAGGATGAAGAGATAGGTCAGCTCTCGGGATTTCGGCGACCGGCTCATAGGCAAATCAACATAAAGGGCGACTGGTAGCCACTGGTCTTATTTGTTCGCGTGTGTACACCAGCGGAAAAGACCTGCCCAGAATTTTCGGATTGGCTCATTGAATGTCCTCGCCGCGTACCGTGCCTACACGAATGCGCCGCCACGGAAAGCCACTGATGATCGAACGTCGGATACTTTGGGAGCACTCAACCAGCCAGCAGAACCAAGAGTCTGTAACTTCGATTCAATCCAGCCGTCGAAGGTTTCTCCGGATCGCTGCACCAATGACAGTTGCTAAAGAAACCTGGCCTGCCTTAGGCGCCCCGCGGTCTGGAACAATCGCGTGAGACGAGAAAGTTTCTCGCTACTCTGGTCGATGAATTCCGGATGAAATCTTTGGCCGAAATCATGGATGGAGTGCCAATTCCACGGAGATTTGTGAATCTTTATTAGGTAAGATCGCGTCATAGCTGAATAGCATGCGACCGGAAGGTCAGCAATCTGGATGCAGGAGAGAACCATTGACGTCGGGAAAGTCCGCTTTGATCCGCCCACTTGTTTGTTCGATGGTTGCAGCCGGCGCACTTGTGGTCGTGTTGCCTGCCGTGGCCCAGAGTTTCCATAATGCGCCTGCTTCGTCGGCCACACTGAAAAACCCAGACACCGGAAAACAGAATGCAGCCGCCGGCCAGAAGCTGTACCAGCAACGCTGTGCCTCCTGCCACGGAGCTACTGCCCAGGGAACCGGGAACATCCCTTCGCTTGCCAGCGGAGCAACGCAGTCCGCCAAGCCGGGAGAGATTTTCTGGTTCATTACGCATGGCGACATAGCGAATGGAATGCCCGCGTGGGAAAGTTTGCCCGCCCAGCAGCGCTGGCAGATCGTGACCTACCTGAAATACCTGAACACCCCCGGCGCCGCGCAATTGGCCGCCGCAAGCAACGGCGCGACCGAATCGACGGCGACGTTGCAGGCTCCGCCTCCGACGCCTCCCTTCACCGACTTTCGATATGAGAAGCCGGGGACATTTCGCAAAATCACCGTGAAAGATCTTCCACCTCCCTTCGCCACTCAATCCGCGGGCAATGGCCCGACGATTGTTCCTCGCCCGGAAAGCGTTTGGCCGCAGGCGCCGAAAGGTTTCAAGGTGGGTCTGTACGCAACCGGGCTCGACAATCCGCGCCTGATTCGCACCGCACCCAATGGTGACTTCTTTGTCGCGGAGACAGAGAAAGGCCAAATCATGATCTTCCGCGGCATCACTGCGGATGGAAAACCGAAGATGACCAGCATCTTCGCCAGCGGTTTGAACGAGCCGTTCGGCATCGCGTTCTATCCGCCGGGACCAAATCCGAAGTGGCTGTACATCGGGGATACGAATGCAGTGCTGCGGTTTCCTTACAAGAACGGAGATTTGACGGCGACTGGGCCAGCGCAGCACCTGGCGAATCTGCCCGCCAACGGCAGAGGACATATCACCCGCGATATTCGTTTCTCGCCCGACGGCAAAACAATGTTCGTTTCCGTCGGTTCGGGTTCGAACGTCAATGATCCGGATACGCACCCGGAAGAAAAAGATCGCGCCGATATCCTGGCGTTCAACCCTGACGGAACCCACATGCGCATCTATGCCTATGGGATTCGCAATCCTGTAGGGCTGGCGATCGATCCGCAGACGGGCGAGCTGTGGTGCAGCGTGAACGAACGCGATGCGTTGGGCGATAATCTTGTGCCCGACTACATCACCCATGTTCAAAAAGGCGGATTTTATGGCTGGCCGTGGTGGTATATCGGCGGCCACCAGGACCCCAGGCTGAAAGGAAAACATCCTGAATTGAAGGACAAGGCCATTGTTCCGGATGTGCTGTTGCAGCCCCATAACGCGTCATTGGAAATGACGTTTTACGAAGGCAAGCAGTTCCCCAGGGAATACGATGGCGATATTTTCGCCGCCGAACATGGCTCCTGGAATCGGGCAATCCGGGCCGGCTATGAAGTGATTCGAGTTCCACTGCACCACACCGGCCACGCCACTGGGGAATACGAGGATTTCCTGACAGGCTTCGTACTTCCGGATGGCAACGCCTGGGGACGCCCGGTTGGGGTGACAGTGGCGCACGACGGGTCGCTGCTGGTCACGGACGATGGGTCAAATTCCATCTGGCGCATCACCTATACCGGAAAATAATATTGCTCCGAGAGCAATACCGTTCTCCATTCATCGAAGACACAGAATTCCTCTACCACCGAGGCGATTCGATCCTGAATCGACTTCGGTGGCATCGATCGTCGGGCTTGGCCGTGCGTGATTCAGCCCTTCCAGCCGCATTTCCTGAAGACTCTTGGAAGTTTCTAAATTTCCATTAGAATGCCTACATGCGTCTCCCGCTTGGGGTGTGCCGAAACTTTTCAGGAGGATCTCTGAGATGAAACCGATTCTTTTCCGCGGTGCCAGCGT
>DATJUD010000119.1:0-18266 GCA_035502695.1 Acidobacteriaceae bacterium | reverse complement strand
GAGATGGTGGAGGAGCAGCTGCAGGCCAGAAATTGAAGGCGCACGCTGAACCAATTCGCAGCAGGTACACATCACGGCATGCAGCGACCGGTTCGCTGGGATATAGCCATTTGGAACGGTCAAAGCGAACGGACGTCGTTGAGTTTTTTTTTGCCTTTGCATTCGGATCGATTCGATCAGAAAGTTTCCTATGAGTGACGAGCGGAGTTCAGCGCGAACGGCGAATAAAGTATGGATCGGTGTAGACATCGGCGGAACCAAGACCGCTGTCGTCCTTTGTTCCAAACTTCCGGCGATTTTGGACCGAGTTGCGTTTCCGACCTTGCCGGAACGTGGCCCAGACCACGCACTTACATTGATTCGGCAAGCGATTCATACACTTATTCGTGTGCATGATCTCCGTTCTGGACAGATTGAAGCCATCGGAGTCAGTTGCGGCGGTCCGCTCGACAGAAAACACGGTCTGATCCAATCGCCGCCGAATCTGCCTACCTGGCGCGACGTTCCCATTGTCGATGGCTTGACGGACGAGTTTAAGGTCGATTGCCGTTTGGAAAACGATGCCAACGCCGGAGCCATCGCCGAGCATCGATTTGGTGCCGGACAAGGCGTGCAAAATATGATTTTCCTCACCATGGGGACTGGATTGGGTGCAGGCGTCATCCTCGACGGACGTCTTTATCATGGCTCGTCGGACATGGCCGGTGAAATCGGACATGTGCGGCTCACGGCCTTCGGGCCCGTCGGCTACAACAAAGCTGGATCGGTAGAGGGATGGGCGAGCGGCGGCGGAATCGCGCAGGCTGCCTCGGAGCGAGTTGCGGTCGCGATGGAGAGGGGCGAGGTAACGTCGCTGGCGGGTCGCCTGGCGACAAACAGAATCCTGACCGCAAAAGACGTCGCCGATGCTGCGCGGCAAGGGGATCCATTGGCGCAGCAAATTGTTTGCGACACGGGCACTCGATTGGGCGAAGCTCTAGCCATTCTTGTCGATCTGCTGAATCCGGAATTGATTGTCATTGGCGGAATTGCCATGCGCATGGGCGATAGCCTTCTGACGCCCGCCCGCGCTGCCATGAAGAGGGAAGCGTTGCCTGTCGCCGCCGAGGCATGCAGGATTGTGCCCGCGGCGCTGGGAGAGCGTATCGGCGACATTGCTGCGGTTTGCGTCGCCGTGGGATAAAGTGAACCGCGCAAATCGTATTGCAATAGCAACCTGCCATCACTGAAAAACTACCCGCAATTGTGCAACACTGGTCGGTGCGCAATGAACTCTCGAATTGAACGAGGTCCAAATGAAACTACCTTGGTTCGCCTGCTTTCTTCTGCCTGCCTTGATGTTCGCTCAACAAGCCCAAACCCCAGTTTCCCAGGTGAATCCGATGATTGGTACGGGAATCAGTTCCCAAAAAGATCACGGGAATACGATTCCTGGAGCAACTGTCCCGTTCGGTATGCTCTATTGGAGCCCAGACCCGGTGTACGGGGAATTTTACGACTACGGTGAACCGGTCACGCGCGGATTTAGTCTTACGCATTTAAGCGGCCCAGGCTGCGGCGTCTATGGTGACGTGCCGATCCTTCCCATCCTTGGGACGCCGGAGTATCCGCCACCGGTTCTATCAACGCAGTACCGCGCTAGCTACAGCCATCAGGAAGAAATGGCGCAGCCGGGTTATTACTCAGTCCGTCTCGATTCTGGAATCAGTGTCGAAATCGCCGCCGCGGTCCGTTCCGGCATCGCGCAGTTTACCTATCCGTCAGACAGCAAGAACCACACGGTGCTAATTGATCTGAGCCGCAACCTCACAAAAGTTGACAATGCGCACATCGACCTAGCCGGTGACAAAGTGACAGGATGGGTCTCAAGCGGAGGATTCTGCGGCACAGAGAACCGGTACAAAATCTATTTTGTGCTGCAGACGGATACCAATCCGTCCGCTGTGGGCACTTTCAACGAAATGCATGTGAGCCCCGGCAATACCTCCGGTAGCGGCCCGCGTACGGGCGCATATCTCAGCTTCAATCCGAACACAAAAACCGTCCATTTAAAGGCGGGTATCTCTTACGTCAGCGTTGCGAACGCGGAACTGAACTTGAACCAGGAGATTCCCGGATGGGATCTGGAAAAAGTGCGGCAGGATGCGCGGAGTGCGTGGAATGCCGTGTTGAGCCATGTACAGGTGAGTGGCGGAACGGCGAAGGAACGTATTGTTTTCTACACTGCGCTGTATCACGCGATGCTGCATCCGTCGACGAATAGTGACGTGAATGGCGAGTACATGGGGTTTGACGGCAAGGTGCACCATGCCGCGGGACGCATCCAGTATGCGAACTATTCCGGTTGGGATATCTATCGCAGTCAGGTGCAAATGATTACGATGCTGTTGCCGAAGGTTGGCAGTGACATTGCGGAGTCACTGATTGTCGACGCGCAACAAGGCGGAGGTCTGCCGATCTGGCCAGTCGCGAATGACGAGAGCGGCGTGATGGCCGGCAATCCCTCGGATCCAATCATCGCCAGCATCTATGCATTCGGTGGACACGATTTTGACACCAACGCCGCGCTGACCGCCATGCTGCATGGCGCGACCGATCCGAAAGCGCACATTCGCCTGTATCCGGAACGTCCGGGATTGGCCGATTACATGAGCAAGGGATACATCCCCGAGACAGACGAAATCCATGGCGCAGCTTCGGTGACGCTGGAAGACACGAACGCGGATTTTGCGATCTCTCAGTTTGCCAAAGCGATGGGTGACACCAAAACCGAACAGGAGTTTCTGAAGCGCTCCGCATATTGGCGGAATATCTTCGATCCGGACACGAAGTACATTCGCGCACGAGACGCAAATGGGAAATTTCTGCCTGACTTTGCGCCGGGCAAGAGCACGGGATTTATTGAAGGCAATTCTGCTCAGTACACCTGGATGATCCCATACGATTTGAATGGCGTGATTGCGGCCATCGGTGGCCCACAAACGGCGAAGCAACGGTTGGATAGCTACTTCAGTCAATATGGCGATTTCGAACATCTCGATGAGCCGTATTTTTTCATTGGAAACGAACCCAGCTTCGGCGATCCCTGGATCTACAACTGGGCTGGATATCCGTGGCGCACGCAGGAGGTAGTGCGCAAGACACTCAACGATCTGTTTACTGACACTCCAGGTGGGGAGCCAGGCAATGACGACTTGGGCGCAACTTCGTCCTGGGTGGTGTTTGCCAATCTCGGTTTCTATCCGGAGATTCCCGGTGTCGGCGGCGTAACGACGAACAGTCCCGTGTTCCCGAAAGTCAAACTGCTGCTGGGCGAACATCCGCTGGAGATTATTGCCCCCGGTGCGCCGCAGAAGAAATACGTCAAGTTGATTTCACTCGATGGCTCCCCGATACATAATTGGTGGATTGATTGGAACCAGTTATCGAAGGCCAACACACTCGAGTTTACTTTGACGGACACGGCGAATCATGAGTCCGGCGAGGCGCCACCCTCGTTTCCAGTCGCTTCAAAGTAGACAAACATAGTACACGCGCGGCGTCGCTCGTTTGCGCCGCCGCCGACGAGCGTATGCAAAGCTACGCCTTGGCGCGCCCACCTGAATGCTTGCCCCGACTGCACATTTCTCCTTGCAAAACTGTGACGACGCTCACATACCTTCAGCCATTTCTCCTGTAAACAATAAGCGAAGACTTTCAACAGCGTTCGCATTCGATCTGTCGCAGCGCGAAATGGTTCCCGCAGAGCGACGGGGGCAACAGCAAGCCGCAAGTCAACCGCGGGGAGCACAGCAGGAGGAGCCATGCCTGTCTATCAAGTACCGGCGCTGCCGTCAGAAGATAAGCGCTGGCGAATCGTGAACGGAACGATGCGCCGCCACGGCTATTCACGCAATGCCCTGATTGAAACCCTGCACACCGTTCAGTCCTCCTTTGGATATCTCGATAAAGATTCCATTAGGTTCGTGGCCAAATCCCTGCGGGTTCCATTGAGCCAGGCGTATGGCGTGGTCACGTTCTACCACTACTTCAGCATGAAGCCGCCGGGACGTCATACCTGCACCATCTGCACCGGAACTGCCTGCTACATCAAAGGTGCCGATAAAGTGCTGGCCCAGACCGAAAAGCATTTGCACATCAAAGTTGGAGAGACGACGCCGGACGGGAATATCTCGCTGACCACGGCACGCTGCGTGGGCGCATGCGGTCGCGCTCCCGTGGCTCTGATGGACGGCGACCTGATCGGCCAGATCCAGGCAGGGCAGGTGGTGGCGCAGTTGGAAGGGTGGGCCGCCCATGAATAGCGAAGAACTTCAGCAGATTTCTGAAACTGTCCAGCACCAGCATGAACAATTCGATTACGAAGTGAATGTCTGCATGGGCACGGGCTGCCTGTCGCAGCACAGCGACAAGCTGAAGGATGCCCTGACGAAGGAAGCCGAAACTTCCGGCAAACGCTACCACGTGCGCCGTACCGGCTGCATGGGTTTGTGTGCTGCAGGACCGCTGGCGTTGGTGGATCCGGTTGGAACACGCTATGGCCATCTGCAGGAGTCGGATGCGAAGGCCGTGATTGCGAGCCTGGGTCAGAAGCCGATTGAATCCCGCGAGATTCACTTAGAGCAATATTTTCACGGGCAGCGGCATGTGGTTCTGGAAAACGCCGGTCGCATTGATCCGGAAAAGATCGACGAGTACATCGGCCGAGGAGGATATGCCGCGCTGCTGAAGGCACTGACGGAAATGGACCCGGCTGCTGTGATTGACCAGATTGCGAAGAGCGGCTTACGAGGACGAGGTGGCGGCGGTTATCCCACCGGCCTGAAGTGGGGCACCGTAGCCAAAGCGGTTGGCTCGCCGAAATATGTGATCTGCAATGGAGACGAAGGCGATCCCGGTGCGTTTATGGATCGTAGCGTTCTGGAAAGCGATCCGCAGCGGGTGATTGAAGGCATGGCCATCGCCGCATACGCGGTGGGCGCCAGCAAAGGCTACATGTATGTGCGGGCTGAGTATCCGCTGGCCGTCAGCCGCTTGACCACATCCTTGCGCGAGGCACGTCGCAGCGGCTTCCTAGGCAACAATATCTGCGGAACGCCATTCAACTTCGATATTGAAATTCGGCTTGGTGCGGGCGCATTTGTTTGCGGGGAAGAGACGGCGCTGATTGCGTCGATTGAAGGCAAGCGCGGCACGCCGCGACCGAGGCCTCCGTATCCCGCTGTCTCAGGTTTGTGGAACTGCCCGACCCTGATCAACAACGTCGAAACGTTCGCCAACGTCGCGCCTATTCTGCGCAATGGAGCGGAGTGGTTCGCGGGCATGGGAACCGCGCGCAGCAAGGGGACAAAGGTCTTCGCCCTGACCGGAAAGATTACGAATACAGGCCTGGTTGAAATTCCCATGGGCATGCCGCTGCGGGAAATTATTTTCTCGATTGGAGGCGGTGTTCCCGATGGACACAAATTCAAGGCAGTGCAGACGGGTGGCCCTTCCGGCGGATGTCTGCCCGAAGAGCACCTCGATTTGAACATCAGCTATGACGCGCTGATCGGTGCGGGATCGATGATGGGTTCAGGCGGCATGATTGTCATGGACGATACCTCCTGCATGGTGAATGTGGCACGTTTCTTCGTCGAGTTCTGCATGACGGAGTCCTGCGGCAAGTGCATTCCATGTCGCGCCGGAACCGCGCAGATGTATGACCTGCTGACGAAGATTTGCAATGGGGAAGCGACGCATCACGACCTGGAACTACTGATCGATTTGTGCGATGTGGTGAAGAACACCAGCCTGTGCGGGCTGGGCCAAACGGCGCCAAATCCAGTGCTAAGCACGTTGCGCTACTTCCGCGATGAGTATTTGGAGCACATCGACAACCATTGCTGTCCTGCAGGAGTGTGTGCATGCGGCACGGTTGATGCGAAGCCGCAAAAGCACACAGCAGAATTGGCAGAGGTGGAAGTATGAGCACCGCGGTGGATGTCAAGACCCTCATCATCGACGGAATGGACGTCAGTGCCCGTCAAGACCAGACAGTCCTCGATGTAGCGCGGGAGAACAATATCTTTATCCCCACTCTGTGCCACCTGGAAGGGTTGAGCGAAGTAGGAGCGTGCCGGCTGTGTCTGGTGGAGATTAAGGGTTCACCGAAATTATTTCCTGCCTGTGTGTTGAAGGTGGAAGAAGGCATGGAGGTCACGACTAAATCTGATCGGTTACTCCATTACCGGCGCACCATCCTGGAATTGCTGTTTGCGGAAAGAAATCATGTGTGCGCGGTGTGCGTGGCCAATGGAAATTGCGAGTTGCAGTCGATCGCTCAATCGCAGGGACTCACGCATGTACGGCTGCCATATCGTAATCCAAAACTGCCGGTGGACTTGTCGCACGAACGATTCGCCGCCGATCACAACCGTTGCATTCTCTGCACGCGTTGCGTAAGAGTCTGCGCGGAGATCGAGGGTGCGCATGTATGGGATATCACCGGGCGAGGAATTGATTGCCGCGTGATCACTGACCTGGACGATCCCTGGGGCTCCTCAACCTGTACTAAGTGTGGAAAGTGCGTGCAGGTGTGTCCCACAGGTGCGCTGTTCGACAAGACCAAGGTCGGCGTCCCTCATCCCAAGTACCCGGAATTTTTACCGTATTTGAACCTGATGCGAGACGGACAATGACCAAACTGAGATTGGCTACGGCATGGCTGGACGGTTGTTCGGGATGTCACATGTCATTCCTCGACATGGACGAGAAGTTGATCGAGTTGAGCAAGGATTTTGACTTGGTCTATAGCCCGTTGGTCGACATCAAGACCTTTCCCGATGAAGTCGACATCACCCTGGTGGAAGGAGCCGTCAGCAGTGTTGACGACATTGAGAAGATCCTTCTGATTCGCGAGCGTACGCGCCTCCTGGTAGCGATGGGCGACTGCGCGGTTACCGGCAACGTACCCGCCATGCGGAATGCCTTTGGTCCGGACGCAGTGTTGCGCCGCGCGTACTACGACAACGCCGAACTGCATCAGCAGACGCCATGTCTGGTTGTTCCCAAGCTGCTGGATAAAGTGCGGCCGGTCCATGAGTTTGTGCGCATTGATCTATTTCTGCCCGGATGCCCGCCTTCGGCGGCCACGTTCCACACCGTGCTGACAGAGCTGATGGCTAACAGAATGCCGGATGTGGCCAGCTTGACCCGGTTTGGAGCGTGAGAAGGGGATGACGATGTCACGGACCATTTTGATCGACCCGGTAACGCGCCTGGAAGGCCACGCCAAAATTACTCTGAAGACGAATGGCGCTGGAGGAGTGGAAGAAGCGTACTTCCATGTGACCCAGGTACGCGGATTTGAGAAGTTTTGCGAGGGACGCCCGTTCTATGAAATGCCGTCTATTATGGCGCGCATTTGCGGCATTTGCCCGGTCAGCCATCTCATCGCCTCTGCCAAGGCCTGCGAGGCGATCCAGGCGGTGGTGATCCCTCCCACGGCAGCCAAACTGCGCGGACTGCTGAACCTGGCGCAGATGATTCAATCGCACGCGCTCAGTTTTTTCTACCTATCGTCTCCAGACCTGCTGCTGGGCATGGATTCCAACCAGGCGGAGCGCAATATTTTCGGCATTGTAAAGTCAATGCCGGAAGTGGGACGCGCGGGCGTACAGCTGCGACGTTTTGGTCAGCAGATCATTGAAATTCTTGGCAAGAAACGTATTCATCCCGGATGGATCGTTCCCGGTGGTGTGACGGAGCCGCTGACAATCCCGCGACGCGACGAAATTCTGGCGATGATCCCGGATGCATGCGTCAGCATCATGCTGGCCCTGGATGCGTACAAACTGATTGCAGATCGCTTTCAGGAAGAAGCGGCTGTCTTCGCCAACTTCCCAAGCATGTTTCTTGGCATGGTTACGCCGGACGATGGCCTGGAATTCACGGACGGCGCGTTGCGTTTGATGGACGCCGCTGGTGATCGAGTCGCCGATGGAATCGACGCGGCAGGGTTCGACCTGGAATTCGGCGAGGCGGTGGAGCCCTTCACCTTCATGAAATTTCCGTATTACCGCAAGATGGGTTATCCAGATGGCTGCTATCGTGTCGGCCCGCTGGCGCGCCTCAATCTAGTCAGTCACACCGGCACTCCACGCGCCGATGCCGAGCTGCGCGAGTTCAAAGTTCTGGCGGCAGGGCCTGTCTTGAGCTCGTTCTATTACCACTATGCGCGACTGATTGAGATTCTCCACGGCATTGAAGCCATCGAACGCATTCTCGCCGAGCCCGGCATTCTTGACACCCACGTGCGCGCAACGGCCGGCGTCAACTGCCTGGAAGGCGCGGGCATAGCTGAAGCTCCCCGCGGTACGCTGATGCACCACTACAAGGTGGACGAGAACGGCCAGATGCTGTGGGCCAACCTGGTGATCGCCACCGGGCAAAACAATAAGGCGATGAATCGCGGTATTTTGCAGGCCGCTCAGCACTTTGTCGACGGCAACCGTCTGACCGACGGAATGCTGAATCGGGTCGAAGCGGTGATTCGCACCTTCGATCCATGTCTTAGTTGTTCCACCCACGCGTATGGCCAAATGCCATTGGTGGTGGAACTTGTGGACCCGGATGGAAACCATCTGGATGAGAGGAGACGTAACGGATGACTCCCGCTTTGCTATTGGCATGCGGCAATTCGCTTCGTGGGGACGATGGCTTCGGTGGCTGGGTGGCATCGAAGGTGCAGGAACAATATGCCGGCTCTCAACTGGAAGTCGTGGCATCTCGCCAGTTCACGCCGGAGATGGCGGAGCCCATCAGCACCGCGGACACTGTAATCTTTGTGGACTGCTCTGCGACGTCAGAGCCAGGGCAGATTTCGCTGCAGGCAGTGGAAGCCACCAACAAGCCTGCGAGGTTGATGACGCACCACATGAGTCCAGAGAGTCTGCTGTGGATGTCGCAAGAGCTGTATGGACGCACTCCTAGAGTTGCGTACCTCATCACCGTCGGTGGGACGTCATTCAAGATGGAAGAGCACCTGAGCGATGCGGTTCGCAGAGCTGCACCTGCAGTGCTTCGGATGGTGGAGGAACTGGTGCTGGCGGCCAGGGTTCAACGATGGAACCTGCCAGGGTCCGAGTTTGAGCTTGAGGAAGCCGTCGAATTGGCGACCGTTTGATAGGTTCCAGTTTCAGATAGACAAAAGCCTACAATCGCTAAATTATGGATTTGGCAGGGCAGAGGCGAAAGGGAATTGCCCCGAGTTGGCATACCTGGGTTCTCGTCGCAATTACCATTTTTGCTTGGCATTGGAGGGATGGCAGGATCTCGGCCAGCCTCCGCACCCCGTCCGCTGCCGTTCTATCTAGGCGCGATTGCTTTCGAATGGTTTTTATTCGCCTATGTCTGGTGGGGGATTCGGCTGTGGGGATATCCGTTTGCTGGGTTGATCAGCCAGGGTCGCGTTACGAGATATGGACGTGACACACTCGTTGGCATCGGAATCTGGCTCGTTTGGTATGTGGTGGAGAGCTTGGTTGCAGCTGGACTTGCAGCTGGTGGTGTGACGAATGCCGGCGCGCAGGGAACGATTTTCCCGCGCGGAGCCGAGCAGATCGTTCTCTGGATCTTAATGGCCGCAAGTTCTGGTTTCTCGGAAGAAATCGCCTTTCGTGGTTACTTCCTTCAGCAATTCTCTGCGTGGACCGGTAACACGACCATTGGCATTGTGGCGCAGGCAATTCTTTTCGGCGTTGGCCATGCCTATCTCGGCATGAAACAGGTCCTGCTTATCGTTGTATCTGGAGTGTTGCTTGGGGTTTTCGCTGCTCGGCTTCGCAATCTTCGTCCGCTCATGATCACACATGCCTGGGCCGATGTGTTCGGTGGTGTGATTGTGCATGGGCTTCCTTACAAGTAAATAGGTATGCACTGGCACCCGCAAGAGAATATCAGTCCATCGCGTCGATCCGAATTTGATAGACTGAGCGGGCGGGCGGGAGTAGCTCAATGGTAGAGTAGCGGCTTCCCAAGCCGTTGGTTGCGGGTTCGATCCCCGTCTCCCGCTCCAGCTGAACGCCTGCCTTTCTCTTCCGACAATTACGTGATTTGCGCGGCCACTGTGATTCCTTGCTTTGGCTCTCGTGCAGCGCACATGCCAGCTTGTATCACCAAGGAAGGCCGAATTCCGCGCAGGTAGTTACAACGTCGACTGGCTGCCGTCACTTGATTCCCACCGCCATAGAATCCAGTCCAGATAAATGTTCGACATATGCTTGACTGAACCCGGCTTCCTTCAGCCAACCAATGCAATCGGCTCCGGTGTAATCAAATCCTCCAGGAGTTTCAATGAGCATATTCAGGCTCATTAGCAAGCCGAAAGAATTTTTCGATCTGTCGTCGTCAATCATTGCATCGTAGGCGATGAATGCGCCTCCGCTGGGGAGAGCGTCCCAGACTTTGCGAATCAGGAATTTCTTCTCCTCCAAATTCCAGTCATGCAAAATGTGACCCATCATCATCACTTCCGTCTGCGGCAATGAATCGCTGAAAAAATTGCCAGCCTGAAATCGAACACGGGAGGACAGGCCATGGTCTTCGACATACTCCTCAAAGATGGGCGCAACCTCGGCTAAGTCAAATCCGACAGCGGATAGATGAGGATTCTTGAGTGCGACCTGAACCAGCAGGTCGCCTTGGGCGGCGCCGAGATCAGCCACGCTTTTATAGTTTGCCCAGGGAAAGCACGAAGCGATGGCGATGTTGCCGGCGCGGCTGATACCGGTCATGGCCTTTAGAAATCCCTTGAGTCGTTGCGGATCGGAGTAGAGCGTACTAAAGACATCAGGGTCGCCATGCGCCGCCTCATTTTGAGGTTGTCCGGTGCGCAGGGCAGTTGTCAGTTTGTTCCAGTGGCCGAAGAGCCGGCCGTTGGCCATTTCCAGCATGCCGCCGATATATGACGGCTTATGCTTGTCGAGGAAATAGTCCGTCGACGGAGTATTGGAATATTTTCCGTTGTGACGCTCAAGGAATCCTAATGCGACCAACGCGTCGAGAAAATCGCGGGCAGATCGCGGATGCAATCCAAGCCGTCCAGTGAGGGATTCCAATTCCTGAGGGCCTTTGGCCAGGTCGGTAAAGACCTCCATTTCGACAGCACTTAAAAGCGTTTTTGAAGACCAGAAGGCAAGGCCAACCTGCATTATCTGATCGGGGTTGGGCGCGGTGGTAGTCACGATGATTTCTCCCCTGCGAATAAATTTCGAATGTTTGGGGGAGAAGCTCGACGGTAACCCTGAGCCATCATACCCGCTCGGCAGCCAAAGAGGGTTGATTAAAACGCGTTAGCCCACCCTTATATCTCTTGTAGCAAACACCTGTTGACCGAGTTGCATCGCAGAGGCTACGATGCACACAACTGAAACCTGCCCGTGTTTGTGAACCTTTTCGGTCATCACAAAGTCTAACTAATGAGGAAATCCGCGGGCGCGGGATAACCTGAAAGAGCTCCGGGGAGACGCGTATGAGTCAGTCTTTCGCTGTAGGAATCGGAGGCGCCGCCGGTCAGGGCGTAGCTACGCCAGGCGACATTTTCGCGAAAATCTTTAGCCGACGTGGATTGCATCTGAACGCCTACAACGCCTACCAATCCATTATTCGCGGCGGACACACGTTTCTTACCATTCGAACCGGCCCTCAGAAAATCTCAAACACCGGCGATCATCTGGACCTTCTGATCCCGCTGAATCAAGACACCATGGATCGACATCTTCGCCTGCTGACAGCAGGCGGCGCATGTCTGTACAACGCGGATCTGATCCAGCCCGGCACACCGGCGGAAGGTGTCCAGCTTTGTCCCATGCCAGTGTCGAAAATGGCGGATATCACTCGCAATAAAGTAGGACAGAACACGCTGGCTATCGGCGCGGCTCTCAGCATGATGGGTGTTGGATTTCCTGCGCTAGAGAGCGTACTGGCCGAGCAATTCCGCAAGAAGGACAAGGCGGTGATCGACGAAAACGTCAATCTGGCACGTGCCGGATACGATTACGCCACTCAGAACTTTAAGCCATTCTCCTGGGCTCTTCCCATGACGGATGCGCGCTATGCCGTGTTGAGTGGCAACGTTGCCATGGCGATGGGAGGCGCGGCGGCTGGCGTCAAATTTTATTCGGCCTATCCCATGAGCCCTGCGACCGGTGTGCTGCATTGGATGGCAAGCCACGCGCGGCAGGCAGAGATCATGGTGCGCCAGGTAGAGGATGAAATTGGCGTTGTTACTATGGCGATTGGCGCAGCTCATGCCGGCGTTCGCGCGATGTGCGCAACCTCGGGTGGCGGATTCGCGTTAATGAGCGAAGGGATGGGGCTCTCTGCGCAGGCGGAAATTCCGATCGTGGTGATTGATTGCCAGCGCGCGGGTCCGTCGACCGGAGTGCCGACGAAGACCGAGCAGGGCGATCTATGGCAAATGTTGGGCGCAGGCTTTGGCGATTATCCGAGGGTGATTGCGGCGCCGCTCGACATTGCCGATTGCTTTAAATTGATTCCAGAAATTTTCAACATTGCAGAGAAGTTCCAGTGCCCCGGAATTGTCCTCTGCGATTTGTTGCTTTCAGAGGGACGCCTCAGCGTCGATCCCAAGCTGCTCGACTTTGCGCCTGTAATCGACCGCGGGGAACTGATCACCTCGAATGGGAGCGGCGACCACGAACCGTACCAGCGATACAAGATCACCGAGAGTGGCGTATCTCCGCGAGCTATCCCCGGTCTTCCCGGCTACACCCACGTCGTCTCGAGCGACGAACATGATGAAGACGGCGTGCTGATCAGTGACGAATACACAAACTCCGGCAAACGGCGCGCCATGATGGAAAAACGCATGCGCAAGGTGGATGGGATTGCGGCAGCGGCTCCACCACCGGAGTTGCATGGACCGGCGAATGCCGACGTTACGCTGATCGGATGGGGCTCTACCTACGGGGTGATTCAGGAAGCTTGCGAATTGTTGAGCGAGCAGGGGATCTCCGCGAATTATTTGGTCGTGCGTTGGCTGGTCCCGCTGCATGGTGACGCAATTCTGGATCTGTTGCATGGCGCTCGCCACACCATCATCGTAGAAAATAACTTCAGCGGTCAGTTTGCACGCTACCTGCGCAGCGAAACCAGCTTTGTTCCTGACGGAAATATTCGCAAGTACGACGGAGAACCGTTCGCGCCGCACCACATTGTCGAAGCAGTGAAAGAACAGCTGGCGGGCAAAACCAAGCTTTCTGTGCCGACTCACGAAATCATGGTGTAAGCCAACAACAACCGCTTCCTTTGCAAAGGAGAATCGAAAGATGGCGACAGAAGTAGCTGGAATAGCTCCAAAGACGATCTCGATGGCGGACTTTAAAGGGAGAGTTGACCCCGACTGGTGTCCTGGCTGTGGCGATTTCGGTGTGCTCGCCGCAGTTCAAAAGGCTCTGGTGGAATTGCAAATTCCCAAACACGAAGTGGCCACCATCAGCGGCATTGGTTGCTCATCGAACTTTCCAGGCTTCATTGAGACCTATGGCATGCACACGCTGCACGGCCGTGCGTTGCCGGTGGCGACGGGAATGAAGCTTGCAAACCATGCTATGACCGTCTTGGTGACCGGCGGTGACGGTGACGGCCTTGGGATTGGCTGCAATCATTTTGTGCATACCGTTCGCCGCAACGTAGACCTGACGTACATCGTGATGGACAACCAGATTTACGGGCTCACTACCGGCCAGACATCGCCGACCAGCCGCCTCGGCATGAAGACCAAGAGCATGCCCTATGGAAATATTGAGAACCCGCTGAATCCGATTTCCCTGGCGCTGGCTGCCGGGGCTACGTTTGTGGGGCGTGGATTTAGTGGTGATCAGAAGCACTTGACGGAGTTGATTAGGCGCGGCATCGAGCATAAGGGATTTTCATTTATTGATGTGTTCAGCCCGTGCGTCACGTATAACCACGACAACACGTTTCAATGGTTCCGTCCGCGCGTGAAGAAGCTCGAAGACAATGCAGAGTATGATCCCAGCGACTGGTCCGCAGCCATGGAAAAATCGTTGCTGTGGGGCGAAGAGATTCCCATTGGAAGGTTCTTCGAACGGACAGATTTGCCGACGCTGCACGGGTCGGAACCTGTGCTGAATGCTGGACCGCTGGTGCATCAGAACAACCGCATCCCAGCGGACGTTGCCCAAAAATTTATTGAAGAATTAATGTAGCTAAAGCTGCGATGCCGGCGGCAATCGGTCTACCCGACGGTCAATGCCGCCGCAGCTTCCAGTCTGTGAGCGACCGTATGCTGTCCCAGGCATAGCATCACGACGAACAAGCTGGGCGCGACGGCTTGACCTGTGAGAGCGACGCGGGCGCCGTTAATCAGTGCGCCGGCCTTGATGCCTTTTTCCGTGGCATACGCTCGTAGCAGCTCTTCGGTCGAGGCTTCCGTAAACTCACGGAGCGCGGCATACCGACTGCCAAGTTCCGCCAGCATCTGCCGTACCGTAGCGTCGGAAAGAAACTTCTTCACGGCGGCTTCGTCCATTGTGAACTCGTCACCGAAGTAAGCCAAAAACGTGGATGCAAAGTCTTTCAGATTGCGGGCTCGGGGCTGTAGCAGCGCGATGGCTGCAAGAATTTCTTCGCGACTCCGGGCAGGCTGGTAATCCGCCGCGCGCCATTCCTCTTCGATCAGAGGCAGCAGCCGCGTAGGATCATATGAGCGGATGTACTCAGTGTTGTACCAGGCGAGCTTCTCGTTGTTGAAGACGGCATTTGAGTGGGCAATGCCGTCGAGCGAGAACATCTGAATCAATTCATCTGTAGAAAAGATCTCGCGATCAGGGCCGTCCGCCTGCTTCGCCGCCTCGCCAGGGCTCCATCCCAGGAGCGCAAGAAAATTTCGGAAGGCCTCGGGGACGATTCCCATGTCTTTGTAGGCCATGACGCTGGTCGCCCCGTGGCGTTTGGACAGGCGAGTTTTATCGGGCCCAAGAATGAGTGGTAGATGCGCGAAAACGGGCAGGGAAGCACCCAGAGCCTGATATAGCAGGACCTGCTTGGGAGTATTGGAGAGATGATCAGCGCCGCGAATAATGTGGGTCATTCGCATGTCCAGATCGTCGGCGACGACGCTGAGGTGGTAGGTGGGAATGCCATCGGAGCGCAAGAGCACAAAGTCCTCTAGCTCAGCATTGGCGAATTCCATCGGGCCAAACACGGCGTCTTGGAATGTCGTCGAGCCCTCGCGTGGCACCTTAAAACGCACCACCGGGCGTTCTCCCAAGGCGATGCGGGTTTCGGCATCTTCGCGTGAAATGGTGCGGCAGCGTCCGTCGTAACGGGGCACAGTTCCAGTCTCAGCGGCTGCGGCACGCCGGGCCTCCAGTTCTTCGCGGGTACAGAAACAGCGGTAGGCGTAGCCATTCTCGATCAACTGCATGGCGGTCCTGGCGTACAGTTCAAGCCGCTGGGATTGATAGAACGGACCCTCATCCCAATCCATCCCCAGCCAACGCATCCCGTCGAGGATCCCAGTGACCATGTCTGCGGAGGAGCGCTCGAAGTCGGTATCTTCGATGCGAAGGATAAAAGTTCCTTCGGTGTGGCGGGCAAACAGCCAGCTGAAGAGGGCAGTGCGAGCCCCACCAACATGCAAAAAACCGGTCGGAGAAGGGGCAAAACGGACGCGTGTTGTTTCAGAAGAGGATTTCATCGAATGTAGGTCAAACTTTTATCCTAGAGCATTTCTACGAAGAGCGCAGAAGTCGAGCGCGGCATCTTCCATGGCTCTGGAAGAACAAAAGCCCCGGCTTGAGCCAGGGCTTGGGTAAAAACGTAGAGGGTAAATCTTATGCTAGAACAGGCGATAGGAAACACCAGCGGAATAAACCCAAGGGGTCAGGCCAGTGGGCGGAAACTGCCAACGTTGATATTCGAAATCGGCAGGGCGAATGGTGAAGTGGCTCGTCAGCTTGTAGTCGACGCCACCGCCGAAAGCGAAAGTTGTGTAGTTGTAGGTTTGGTTGGAAATGAAGTTTGGATAGTGGAAACGGCTTCCACCGGCGAGGAATTTGACGTAGGGTAGCCATTTGCGGCCAACCTCATAGGTGACCCGAGGTCCACCCAAAAAATTCTGTTCCGAGATTCCCGCACCGGAGCTTGAATCCGTAAGAAAATTCAGAAAACGTGCTTCTCCTTCTACGCCGACCCCAATGTTGCGCCAAATGTGATAATCGAAATCTGCGTATACTCCGGGTCCGAATGCATGTCTTTGGCCGTAATCTGTTTGTCCGAAGGAGAAATAACCTCCCGCGGTGATGGTCGCTTGTTTCGGCGTGACTGGAGAAACTGCCTGAGCAAGCAGAAATATCGGGCAAAATAAAAAAGCCAGCCCACTAAAAAGTTTTTTCCCCACCGTAAAAACCCTCCCCAATGCAAGAAGAACTTGTATGTCTAGAGGCAGACACTGTTTTGCGTCTGCCTCTTAGTGTAAGTCTACGTCATTGATTAGATGTACTGTCACTCGGGGAGGCTGCTCCAGTAGATACAGGAATTGGCGCTGCCTGCCCGTAGGGGCGGAGCCTAAAGAAAATAGGCGTCAATTCGAGTGGCATCTTATCGCTTGGGCTCAACACCGCAACGGGTTTGGAGTTGAGTAACTCGACAGAATCGTTCCACGAATCCACACGAACGCGGCTTCCGAGAGGCAGAGCTGCGATCTGGCGGACGCTGTCCATATCAAGTTTGGGTGCTTTGGCGACCAATGCGTTCATCCAGACCTGATCGTCGGCGGGGCTGGTGAACAACGAGTCTCCAAGTTGGGGCTGCATCAAGGATGGTAGTGCCTTGGCGCGAGCGAGTAGAAGTTTGTAGTAAAGGCCGGCATCGGCCAGTTTGTCTTTATACGGAGAGTTCTCCAGGAGTTGAATGGCCTTTTTCGCAGCAGCCTGGTTCTCCGCGTCGCTATGATGCAAAGGCACTCGGCGGATGGTCGCCTGGTCAGCAAACATCAGGTTGTCAGGGAATGCAAACTCAGTATCGACCTTATGCCCCAGCACGAGGTGAGCCAGTTGGAATGAAAGGACTGCGGCCAGGTCTGATTCGTAGGGGAGGGTATCGATCAGGCCTTTGCTGAGTACAATCGTGTTTCCAATGGTCAGACTTTCCAGAGGGTAGGTCAAGAGAACGCGGCAGTGTACGGGTTCAGCCAATGCAATGTTGTTCGTGAGGATGAGGTTGTTGGTGACCTGTTCCAGCACCTTGTCAAAGCTGCTTGGCGCTGCTAGCAGGCCGGCTTGAAACAGACGATCGAGAATGTTCGATTCCGCTTGTTGCGACCACATGCGAGAGGCCTGCAGTGGGCTGACATCCTGCGCGCTTTCGCTTTGATCGGACACAGCGTCAATCTTCACTGTTGCGTTGTCGCTGGTGGAAGCTGGTTGACGCAGCGAATAGCCCCAAATCCAGGTCTGCGCGCGGAAGAAGCCAGCCTGGTCCGGGACTACACCGGGTCCATGCTCTTCTGCGTACACCGCAGTGGGCAGCCAGAGGCCGGGCTGCACGTTGGTGCGCCAGCTGTCAAAGTGATAGTAGACCTGGTGGCCATTATTGCTGGTGTATGTGCCACTGAAGCGGACGATGTTGCCGCCCGTATCTTCAATCCAGACTCGGCCGATGAAGCGTCCCGTGCCAGAACCTGACCTGGGCGTTACATCAAACAGATCGGTTCGGGTATCGCCAAGGAATTCGCGACGGACGAACACGAAATCATAATGCTGGCGATCGAAGTGATTGGCATCCAGCAGGAGCATTTGTACGAACCCCTGGGCGACATACTCGATCTTGAACGCCTTCGTCAGTCCATTGACAAACATGACTGAGCCCTTGAGAGCGGTTTTCTTGGCGCCAGCTTCCTGATAGCGATTGTCTTCGATGACCTTGCCGAAATCCACGCGGCCCAGAAAATAGTGATCGTCGGTGGGCACAGCGCTCAATTGCGTATCCGGCTTGAAGTCCTGAATGTAGGTTTCGACAACAGGCGTGCGTTGTTGCAGCGCCTGCAGGACACCCCTTTCATGGCCAGAGGCCAAATCGATGAGGCGAACCATCTGGGGGGTCAGCTTGCCCATAGGCTGTTGATCTTTTCTGTGCCGGGCCGAGGCAGGGAGAGTGATGGACACCAGCAGAAGGAGGGCCAGTCCTCTGTTGCGTGAACCTCGAGGGATAAGTTTCGAAAATCGCATCATTGTGTT